>DASUIC010000122.1:0-10652 GCA_036273215.1 Sphingomicrobium sp. | reverse complement strand
AACAAGGGTGCGACCGCCATCGAATACGGTCTGATTGCGGCCCTCATCGCCGTTGCGGCGATCGGCGCGATGACCAGCATCGGCACGCACCTGAGCACGACCTTCAACAACGTGTCGAGCTCGCTGAAGTAAGCTTCGGCTCTTCTGATCGTTCGGGCGGCGGTGCCGAAAGGCGCCGCCGCCTTTGTTTTGTGCTGCGCAGCGTTGTAGGAAATTAACTGCAGCGGGCGTATCCTCCCCCCAATGGCGACGGTCATTCCCTTCGAAGAGCGGGCGGTTGCGAAGCTTCGCGACCGGCTCGGCGCTGCAGAAGAAGCGAACCAGGATCTGATCGCCTTTGCTCGCGGCCATTCGGGCGCGGTCGCGTCGATTCACCAGGCCGTCCTTGCGGCGATCGACGCCGATGGCGTGGAAGCGCTGTTGCACGTCGTTACTCAAGAGTGGCCGCTGATCCTCGGCATAGACGCCGTTGCTCTGGCGCTGATCGTCGGCGAGCGAGGCTTTCGAGCCGATGGGAGCGGAGTCCATCAGGTCGACCCCGAAATTCTTCGCCGATCGATCGATAATGTCGTTGGAGTTCAGATGCGCACCGTCGAGCGGGGGCATCCGCTGTTCGGACCGGCTTGCACCCTGATCCG
This sequence comes from Sphingomicrobium sp., assembly GCA_036273215.1. Classification (GTDB taxonomy): domain Bacteria; phylum Pseudomonadota; class Alphaproteobacteria; order Sphingomonadales; family Sphingomonadaceae; genus Sphingomicrobium. The sequence continues at coordinate 10,014 of DASUIC010000122.1, read as the reverse complement.
CGCAGAGGCGCTAATCCACATCGATTGCGAGGCTCAGCCGCACTCCACCGGCAGCGCAACTCGGCTTCCGACTGGATTGCTTGCACTGGGTCAGCGCGCGGAGCTGAGCCTCGACGCGCGGCACGGCTCCGAATTGCTGATGTTCCTCGGGAACAGCCTTGCCGCTATGATCCGCAAGTGGCTGACTCTTCCGGACCTGATCTGACGCATCCCGCCGCCGCCCTTGCGGCGCAATGGGCATCCTGGCTGCAGAACGACCGCCGCCGTTCGCCGCACACGGTCCGCGCTTATGTCGCGACGGCGCACCGGCTGGTGGCATTTCTCGGCCGACATCGGGGGGAGGCGATCGCCTCATCGACCTTGCTCGACCTGAGCTCGGCCGACCTCCGCGCGTTTCTTGCAGACCGCCGGACTACTGGATTGGGGGCCGCCTCGGCGGCGCGCGAGCTGTCCGGAGTGCGAGCGTTCCTCGGCTATGCTGCCGAGCAGCAAGGCCGGAACGTGCGGTTGCCGCGGACCCGCGCGCCCAGGCGGCCGAGGACGCTGCCGCGCCCCGCCGCGCCCGACGAGGCCGTTGAACTCGCGCATAATGCAGCCGATGCCGCCAGCGCGCCGTGGATCGGTGCCCGTGATCTCGCGATCCTGCTCTTGCTCTACGGCGCCGGGCTGCGCGTCGCCGAGGCGCTGTCGCTCTCCGTGTCGGCGCTTCCGATCGGGCAGACGCTCCGGATCACCGGAAAGAGGGCGAAGACCCGGATCGTTCCGGTCGTTCCTGCAGTGCGCGAGGCAATCGAGGAATATGCGCGCCAATGCCCCTATCGCCTGGCTGGCGACGCGCCGCTGTTCGTCGGCGCCCGGGGTGGGCCGCTCAATCCGGATCTGGTGCGCCGTGCCGTTGCGGCCGCGAGGCGGCGGCTCGGCCTTCCCGACACGCTGACCCCGCACGCGCTTCGGCACAGCTTCGCGACACATTTGCTTGGGAGGGGCGCCGACCTGAGATCGCTCCAGGAGCTGCTCGGGCATGCGAGCCTGTCGTCGACGCAAATCTATACGGCGGTGGACGCAGCGCGCCTGCTCGACGTTTACCGCCATGCGCACCCGCGGGCCTGAGCAGAGGCCAATCGATAGGACGTCGCGGCAAAGCGATTAGTGGGGCAATCACCCCGCCGCGACCCAAGTGCAGCTAAATCGAGCCGGTAAACCGAATCCTAAATAACCTTTATGGATCAATGGCTTCATGGAGCAAGTCAATCCGAAATGGATGCGATTAGCGATCGGAGATTCGACGCCCGATCGCCTGCCAGATCAGCGCTGGCGTGTCGGTGCCATTGAATGCGTCAATGGCGACAATCCCGGTCGGCGAGGTGACATTGATTTCCGTCAGCCATTGGCCGCCGATCACGTCAAGGCCGACGAACAACAGACCACGCTTCCGGCACTCGGGACCGAGGACGGCGCAGATTTCTTCTTCCCGAGACGTGAGCTCGGTTTTCGCCGCCGTACCGCCAACGGCGAGGTTGGACCGGATCTCGCCGTCGCGCGGCACACGGTTGATCGCCCCGGCGACTTCGCCGTCGATCAGCACGATCCGCTTATCGCCATCTGCGATCTCCGGGAGGAATTTCTGGAGGATGTGCGGCTCGTGGTACTTGCTGTTGAATAGCTCCATCAGGGAGGCGAGATTGCGTTCGTCGGGGCCAATCCGGAACACCGAGCCGCCGGCAAAGCCGTGCAAGGGCTTAAGGACGATCTCCCCATGCTCGGCCAGGAATTTGCGGGCCAGGCCGAGGGAGCGCGTGATCGCCGTCGGCGGCATGAACTGGGCGAAATCGAGTACCCACAGCTTTTCGGGGGCATTGCGCACGCCCTCAGGATCGTTGACGATGAGGGTTTCGCCCTGAATCCGCTCGAGCAGGTGGGTCGCCGTGATGTAGCCGAGGTCGAACGGCGGATCCTGGCGCATCAGCACCACGTCGATGTCGCGCCCGAGATCGAGGATTGCGGGCTCGCCGAGCTGGTAATGGTCGCCGTGGACCCGCTGGACGGTGACCGGATAGCCCATCGTCCACAGCCGCCCCTCGGCCCAGCTGAGGTCTTCGGGCGCGTAGTAAAAGAGCTCGTGTCCGAGCTCCTGCGCCTTCAGCATGATCGCGAACGTCGAATCGCCCGCGATGTTGATCCGCTCGAGTGGGTCCATCTGAACGGCGACGCGGAACGGCATAGCGGAGAGCGCCTAGGGTCTCACCGGTGTCTTGTCACCCTTGCCAGACGTTCTCGAGGTGCCTGGGCCAGCGGCGCGGGACGATGAACAGCGCGTCGATACGAATGTCGTCGCCCTCGCGCATATATCTCGGGGCGAGCCGCTCGGCAGCGACGGCCACCCGCCGCAGCCGCCAATCGTCGAGCGCCATCGCCGCGGCCTCCTCCGTCGAGCGCGCCTTCACTTCGACGAAGGCTATGATTCTCCTGCGCCTCGCGACGATATCGACCTCGCCGCCGCGGACGCGCATGCGGCGTGCGAGAATCCTCCAGCCATGCAGGCGAAGGTACCAGCAGGCGAGCGTCTCCGCGCCGCGTCCGCGTCGTTCGGCTGCCTGGCGGTTCATTTGCCGAGCTCGAGCGCACGCGCATAGGCGCGCTTTCGTGGCACGTTGAGCTTCTCCGCGACTTCCGCCGCAGCCCGCGAGGGCGAGAGGCGCGCGAGTGCCTCGTGCAGCGACGAATCAAGCTCCTCATCGCTAGCAGCAATTGCAGGTGCGGGCGGACCAACAACAAGGACGATCTCACCCTTGGGTGCGACGCCGGAATAACGCTGCACCAACTCGCCCAATGTGCCAGTCACGCACTCCTCGTGCACTTTACTGATCTCACGCACGACCGCGGCCTTGCGATGGCCCAGCCGGGCGGCAAGTGTTTCTAACGTGTCGCTGAGCCTTGGACCGCTCTCATAAAGCACCAGGGTTGCATGGACGTTCGCGATTTCCTCGATCGCGGCCATTCGCGGTCTGGCTTTCGCGGGCAGGAATCCGGCGAAAAGGAATCGATCGGTCGGCAACCCGGCGAGCGTCAGCGCTGCAATCGCCGCCGATGGTCCTGGGAGAGTGTGGATGTTGTGCCCGGCAGCGCGAGCCGCTCGGACCAGCTTGTACCCGGGATCGGAGATCAGCGGAGTTCCAGCGTCGCTGACGAGTGCAATTGCTTCCGTGCCCAGCCGCGCCACGATGCGTTGACGGTCCTGATCATTGGTGTGGTCATCGTAGCGCCGCATTGGAACCTTGGCTCCGATGTGCCGCAGCAGCGTGGCCGTCACCCTCGTGTCCTCGGCGACGATCAGGTCGGCCTGGCGCAACGTATTGGCTGCCCGCGGCGTCAAGTCCCCGAGGTTGCCGATCGGAGTCGCCACGATGTAGAGCCCGGGAGCCAGACCTTCACTCATGCCGCGCGATCAACCCCTTCCAATTGAAGTGAAAAAGAGTCATCCTGATCACGGTTCATCACTTTCCCGGGAGAGGTGTGATGATTGTATTGGTGGGTGCTTCGGCTATCGTCCTGGCCGCTCTTCAGGCCTCGATAACAGCCCCGACGACTGCCTTTCGCGGTTGCCTTCATGATGCGGCGAGCAAAGCGACGATGGATAAGGTAGGCGCCGACACGATTGAAACTTACCTGCGCAATGCGTGCACCGTCCAGATGGGCACATTGAAGGACGCGCTCGTGGCATTCCGGCTCAAGAACGGCATGACGAAAAAGGCCGCTGCGGACGACGCCGAGATGACGATCGACGATTACGTCTCAACGCCCGCCGACAATTACAAATTCTTCGCCCAGCAGAACGCTCCCAAGCCGCAAGCTACGCCCGCGTCAGCCGCTGCCCCGGCTCCGCCAAAGACAGCTGCGGCGAAGCCGGCCTCCAGCCCGCAGGCGCCACAGCACTAACCTCGCTCGAGGCGATTTCGCCGAGGATGTGGTCGAGCAGCAGGCGGCCTTCGGCCGTGAGCGCAATTCTTGTTCCGTTTCGGCTCATGTGACCGGACCCGACGAGCCGCTCCACCCGTCTCCAGTCGATCAGGGAGTCGAGGCCGAACCGCGCGGCGGTTTCGCCGGCGTCGAGTCCCTCCCGCAGCCGCAGGCCCATGACCAGCGCTTCGTCGGCAGCTTCGAGCGGCGTGAGCAGCGCCTCTTCAATCAATCCGTGTCCGTTGCGGTCAATCGCCGCGAGAAAGTTTTCCGGTTTCTTGTGGCGCACGGTCGTGAGACCGAGACGGCGCCCATGCGCCCCGGGCCCGATCCCGGCATAGTCGCCGTATCGCCAGTAGGTCAGGTTATGCCGGCTCTCCTCGCCCCCGCAGGCGTGATTGCTGATTTCGTATGAAGGCAGACCCGCCGCTGACGTCATGGCGTCGGTCAGTTCGTACAGTGCGGCGGCCGAGTCTGGATCGACCGGTTCGAGCTTTCCCACGGCATTGAGAGCGCCGAAGCGCGTGCCCGGCTCGATCGTGAGCTGGTAAAGCGAGAGGTGGGTTGTCCCGAGCGACAGCGCCTGGGTCAGCATTGCCGACCAGCCCTCTTCGCTCTGTCCCGGAAGAGCATAGATCAGGTCGAAGCTGACTCGGCCGAAGTGCTTGCGAGCGATGTCGAGCGCTTCGAAGCCCTCGCGAGCCGAATGGGCTCGCCCAAGGAAGCGCAGCGCCTCATCGTCGAAGCTCTGCAGGCCCAGGGAGATGCGATTCACTCCGCTCACGGCGAGATCGGCGAAGCGCGCCGTTTCAACCGAGTTCGGATTGGCCTCGAGGGCGATTTCGATGTCGCTCGCCGGATTCCAGTGAGCCGTGGCCGAACCGATGATCGCTTCGACTGTTGAAGGCTCCATCAGCGACGGCGTCCCGCCGCCGAAGAAAATGGATGTCAGCGTGCGGCCCGGGAGCAACCGCGCTTCATGCGCCAGATCGGCGAGCAGCGCCTCGCGCCACTGGTTCTGGTCGGCACCGGCGCGGACATGGCTGTTGAAGTCGCAATAAGGGCATTTGCTAACGCAGAACGGCCAATGGACGTAGAGCGCGATCTTCCCCTCTCCCCTCGCGGGAGAGGGCGCCTCGCGCGAAGCGCGAGCGGGGTGAGCGGGCGTGGCCAGAGGAATCGACTCCCCCTCACCCTCCCGCGAGGGGGAGAAGGGCCTCATTCGTTCAGCGCCTGCAACAACTTGCGGAACGCGTCGGCCCTGTGGCTGATCGAATGCTTCAATTCAGGATCGAGTTGACCAAACGTCTCCTCGTAACCGGCTGGCACGAACATCGGATCGTAGCCGAATCCCCTGTCGCCTCGCGGCGGCCAGACGAGGGTGCCGTCGACCCGGCCGTCGAACGTCTCGGTCTGGCCGTCGTTCGGCCACGCGATCGCCAGCGAGCAGGCGAAGTGAGCCGCCGGCGGTGCGTCCGGTTCCGTCGCCTCAACCTCGCGCCAGACGCGCTCCATGGCGCGCATCCAGTCGCGCTTGCCGTCCGCATCTTCGGCCCAGCGCGCCGAGAATATGCCCGGCTGGCCGTGGATCGCATCGACGCACAGGCCGCTGTCGTCGGCGAGCGCCGCAAGGCCGGAGAGGTCGGCGGCCTCGCGCGCCTTCAAGTCGGCGTTGTCCGCAAACGTGTTGCCGATTTCCTCCGGCTCCGGAAGGCCGAGCTCGTCGGCTCCGACGCAGGAGATTCCGAGCGGTTCGACGAGCGCCCTGATCTCCCGCAGTTTGCCTTCATTGTGAGTGGCGATGACCAGCTTGTCGCCGATTGGCCTCATCGAGCGGCAGCCTTCAGCTGCGCTGCGAAAATTTCCGAGCAGCCGATGCGGGCGAGCCGGAGGAGCCGAAGCAGTCCTTCCTCGTCATAGCATTCGCCCTCCGCGGTCACCTGCGCCTCGACGATGCTGCCGTCCGCGGTCAGCACGAAATTGCCGTCGCAGCCTGCCTGGCTGTCCTCCTCGTAATCGAGGTCGAGCACGGCCGCGCCATTGTGGATACCGCAACTGACGGCGGCCACCTGCGTGCGGACGGGATCGGTCGAAACCGCCTTTGAATCCAACAGCTTGCTCACGGCAATCCGGAGCGCGACCCAACCACCGGAAATTGAGGCGGTGCGGGTTCCGCCGTCAGCCTGGATCACGTCGCAATCGACGGTGATCTGCCGCTCGCCGAGCTTCGGCAGGTCGACGACCGCCCGGAGCGACCGGCCGATCAGCCGCTGGATTTCCTGGGTTCGGCCCGACTGTTTGCCCTTGGCCGCCTCGCGATTGCCGCGGGTGTGGGTGGCGCGGGGGAGCATTCCATATTCGGCCGTGACCCAACCCTGGCCCTTGCCTCGAAGGAACGGCGGCACCTTTTCCTCGACGCTTGCCGTGCACAGCACGCGCGTATCGCCGAAGCTGACAAGGCACGAGCCCTCGGCATGCCGCGTAAAGCCCGGTTCGAACTTCAGTTCGCGCATTTGGTCGGCCGCTCGACCGGACGGACGCATAAACTCTCCTGATACTGGTGTGCGGGCGCCTTAGCCTCCTTCGTCATTCCCGCGAAAGCGGGAATCCCGCTTTTCTTTGGCGGGGGAGGCGGCGGCGCCCGGTTTTCGCGGGGGTGACGGGTTCGAGAGGCGGACCTAAATGGAGCCAATGCCGCAGCCTATCGCCGAGCTGACCGACCGAATGCGCGATATCTTCGGGCTGGTGGTCGAATCCTATCTCGAGCGCGGGCTTCCGATCGGCTCGAAGGTCCTCGCGGGGTCGATCAATCTCTCGCCTGCCTCCATTCGCGGAGTCATGCAGGAGCTGGAGGAGCGTGGGCTGCTTACCCATCCGCATACCTCGGCGGGCCGGATTCCGACCGAGGTCGGTCTAAGGCTATTCGTCGACGGGATCATGCAGGCGACTGCGCCCGATCCACGCGAAAGGCGCGAGATCGAACGTCAGATCGCTCGCGACCAGCCGATCGAGGATGCACTCGCCGCCGCTTCGGCGGCGCTCTCGGGCCTCAGCCAGGCGGCGGGCGTGGTGCTCGCGCCGAAGCGCGAACTGACGCTGAAGCAGCTTAGCTTCATTCCGCTGAGCGCACGCCGCGCGCTCGCTGTGCTCGTGGCCGCGGACGGAACGGTCGAGAACCGGATCGTTTCGCTCGACGATGAGACCGCCGCTTCAGCGCTGACCGAGGTCAGCAATTTCATCAATGCGCGGCTTTCCGGCCTGACGCTCGCCGAAGCAGAGGCGCGGCTCAGGCTGGAAATCCGCGAACGCAAGGAGGCGATCGACGCCGCGGCCGCCGAGCTGGTCGCTTCGGGTCTTGCGGCCTGGAGCCACGATCATGCGCGCCGGCCTGTGCTCATCGTTCGCGGCCAATCGAACCTGATCGACGATGCCGCCGCCGAGGATCTGGAGCGCGTTCGGCAGCTGCTCGACGAGCTCGAGAACCGGCAGGAAATCGCCCGGCTGCTCGAAAGCGCGCGCGATGCGCCGGGCTGCCGGGTGTTCATCGGCTCGGAGAACCGGATGTTCGCTCTTTCAGGGTCGTCCGTGATCGCCGCGCCCTATCGCGGGAGCCAGGGGGAGGTCGTCGGCGTTGTCGGCGTGATCGGACCCACGCGGTTGAACTATGCGCGGGTGGTACCCATGGTGGATTTCACCGCGAAAGCACTCACGAGACTGATGGCATGACCGAAGCGACCAAAGATGAAGAGCAGCTTCACGATGACGCCGAGGAGCTCCGCAAGGAGACTGCCGGCGATTCGCCCGAAGTGGCAGAGCACGATCGCGTGACCCAGCTCGAGCAGCAGCTCGAGGAGGCGAATTCCAAAGCGCTCTACGCGGCTGCCGAGACCCAGAACGTCCGCCGTCGGATGGAAAAAGAGCTGGCCGACACCCGCTCTTACGCTGCCGCGGGGTTCGCTCGCGACATGCTGGCGATCAAGGACCATCTGGACCGCGCGCTCGCGGCGGTCGGCGAGGACCTGCGCGCCGACAAGACCGCGAGTCAGTTCCTGGCCGGTATCGAAGCCACTGCGCGTGAGCTCGAGGCGGCTTTCGCTCGCCATGGGATTGAGCGCGTGAAATCGATCGGCGAGCCGCTCGATCCGCATCGGCATCAGGCGATGATCGAGATTGCGACCGACGACGTTGAACCGGGCACGATCGTCGAGGAAATGCAGCCAGGTTATGTGATGAAGGACCGGCTGCTCCGCCCCGCGCTCGTGGGTGTGGCCAAGAAGCCAGACTGAAGCTCGTCAGAGGCGATTGAGCAGCCACAGGGCTGCGATGAGCGCCAGTGTCGCAGCAACGGTCACGATGGTGATCAGGCGGATCACGGCGATCTTCACCGTCTCGACCTGATGCGTATGCAGCCGTCGGATCACGACACAGGCGCGCCGCTCCGCAGCGATGAAGATGATCAGCGCGATAACCAGAAAGGCGGTCGCGATCGCCCGCGGAAGCCACAGCGGCTGAATCTTGCCGAACAGCGCATGGAAGCCGAGGCCGATTCCGATCGCTGCAAAGCCCGTGCGCATCCAGCTTCCGAACGTCCGTTCATTGGCGAGGACCGTGCGGTCCTCCGCGAAGTCCGTACGCATGCGCGCGAGATCGGGACCATCGGCCATTGGCGTCAGAACGCAGTGGGCAGGAGGCCGTTCAACTGGCGAAGGGCAGAAGCGAGGCCGGGGGATCGGGGTGAACCTCGGTCCCATGCCTCGCGAGGAACACGTGGCGAACGATCTCCGCCTGCTGCTCGATTCCGTAGTGGTGAAACGGCTTTCCGGGCTTGAGTTCATAGTCGTAGCGGCAGAACGGGTGGCGCATCAGCGGCAGGTACAGCCGGCCAGCGCGCTGGGCCTGCCAGACATGCGTCATTTCGTGGATGAAGAACCCTTGGCGAGGCAGCGCTTCTCTCGAGAAATCGTCCGTCCAGCCCCCCGCCTTCGGGTGAAACCAGATGCTTCCGCTCGGGGCCATTGCGGCATTCGGCGGGTGGAACGGCCACCATTTGCCTTTGAACAGACGCACCTTCGAATAATCGATCGCCCGGCCGAAAACCGACCGGCACAGGGCAATCTCGCCGGGAGTGAGGCTGCGCGATTCCACGAGCGTCGAGGTAGCGGCCCAGGGCAGTCTGCGCTACTTGCGGCGTCAACAGCGCCCCGCTAGGGCAGCGCAAAAGCGAACACGGAGGAAGCGTTCCATGAGCGAGACTGCCGACCGGGTGAAGAAGATCGTCGTCGAGCACCTCGGTGTCGAGCCCGACAAAGTGACCGAAGATGCGAGCTTCATCGACGACCTCGGCGCGGACAGCCTCGACATCGTCGAGCTGGTCATGGCCTTCGAGGAGGAGTTCGGAGTAGAAATCCCCGACGATGCCGCCGAGAAGATCACGACGGTTCGCGACGCGATCGATTATATCGACCAGCACAAGGGCTGATCGGGGCACCGATTCTGCCGCCGAGTTGCGCCTTGAAAGGCGGCACGAACGGCTTCCCGAACAATGCGGGAGGCCGTTTGTTTTGGTGGAACTGATGGAGTGGTGATGATGCGCCGTGTCGTCGTGACAGGTCTCGGGCTGGTGACGCCGCTCGGCGGCGATGTCGAGACGAGCTGGAAGAACATCCTCGCAAGCAAGAGCGGCGCGGGGCCGATCACCCATTTCGACGCGAGCGACCAGAAATGCCGCATCGCGTGCGAGGTGAAGCCTGCGGATCACGAATATGGCTTCGATCCGTCCAAGCGTGTCGATCACAAGACCCAGCGGCAGGTCGATCCATTCATCGTCTTCGGGATCGATGCTGCAGGTCAGGCGATCGAGGACGCGGGCCTCACCGACATGGACGAGCAGACCCGGCTTCGCGCCGGAGTGTCGATTGGTTCGGGGATCGGTGGCCTTCCCGGAATCGAGAAGGAGAGCGTCAACCTTCACCAGAACGGCCCTGGGCGGGTCAGCCCGCATTTCGTCCATGGCAGGCTCATCAACCTGATTTCCGGTCAGGTATCGATCAAACATGG
>DASUIC010000121.1:0-6324 GCA_036273215.1 Sphingomicrobium sp. | reverse complement strand
GACTTCGCGAAATGCCCGGCCGACCGGGCGCTCCTGGCTACCAGCAGCGCCCCCGACGTGTCCTTGTCGAGCCGGTGAACGAGCTTGGGCCGTCCGCCCTCGTCGGCGAGTCCGTCAAGCAGCCGGTCGAGATGTTGCGTGGTCTTGGTGCCGCCCTGCGTCGCGAGCCCCGGCGGCTTATTCAGAACGAAGGCGTGCCGGTCCTGGTGGATCACCATGTCGCGGACGAACTGTTCTTCGTCGGGCGTCAGCGGCTCGGGCTCGCGTTGTGGCCTGGCGCTCCGCCTGGGAGCGGCCTCCTCGGGCGGAATCCGGATTTCCTGGCCCGCCTGCACTCGATCCCCGGGCGTCGCGCGCTTGCCGGCGAGCCGAAGCTGCCCCGTCCGTGCCCAGCGCGACACGATGTTGAAGCTGACCTCCGGCATGTGCCGCTTGAACCAGCGGTCGAGCCGGATTCCGTCGTCGTCGTCGGAAACCGTGAAGGTCCGCGCTTCGGCCATGCGGGGGCGCTTAGCAATCAAAGCTCCTCCCTGCGAGCGTAGCTCGTGGGGAAGGGGACCATTGAACGAAGATTCAATGGTGGAGGATCGAAGTGCGCGGCATGCCGGGGGGCACGCCGATAGCGCGAGATCGGACGCCATAGGCGTCCGTGGGGCGCCGACCCCTCCACCACTCAGCTTCGCTGGGCGGTCCCCCTCCCCATCGCTAAAGCGATAGGGAGGAGCGATCAGCCCAATACTCAAACGCCTGCCGCTGCACCTTCCGAATCAACTTCGCAGCCTTCGGGCCCTCCCACAGGCCCGTGTAGCCGTGCTTCTTCGCGCCGCCGATCCACCAGCCCTGCCCGGGCAGGCCGTCCGACTGCCGCACCACCAGCACCGCCAGTTCAGGCTCGCCGCGCTCCTCCGCTTCCTCGTCGACGAAGCTCAGCACCTTGCACAGCTGGCGCATCTTGGGCCGAGTGAAGTGATGGCCGAGAAGCTCCAGCACCTCGGCGTAGCTGATCGCCTGACCCGCCTGCGCCGATGCGATCAGGATTGCCCGCACTTCGGCCGGGTCGGCGAGCAACCCGGCGGCAGAATCGTTCATCGCGGCTGCGAGTTGAAGTCGACCGGGGTCAGCTCGAACACATCGAGCTTGGCATCGCTTTGCGGCCAGGGGATCACCAGCCGCCAGCGGAAGGCGCCGATGCGCTCGAACACGCCGGCCATGTTGCGCTTGGGGTCGTCGCCATAAGCGAGCGGTTGCTCCTCGTCGCCGAGCGTCTGGCTGCCGAGGAAGATCATCCGGTCGGGATCGTCGTCTTCCCACAGGGCCCCGGCCGGCCGCTCACTGCCGGTCTGCTTGACGATGGTCAGCTGGTCGCCCGCCAGTTGGACATAGCAGAAGAACGGCTTGTAGCCGACGAACGGTTTGCCCTTGGGAGTCGCCTTGCCGAGCTCGATCAGACGGCAATTATAGCTTCCGGGTGTGGGCGCCGGCTTGGGCAGCGCGGCACGAGGAAGGAGCAGTCGTCCTTCGTCGCGGATTTCCGTGCCATTGGTCTTCTTCGCTTCGTCGAGCGCCTCTTGCCAGGCAAGGCCGAGGCGGGCGATCCGGTCCTGGTCGGCCGCAGTCGCGACCGCTTTCCACGCCTCCGACTTGGGCGGCGGCCCTACCGTCACGCTGGGGTGCACGCCCGGCGGCAGCTTCGGCTTGGTCGCGCAGCCGCCGAGCAGCGCAAGCGCGGCGAGCGCCATGGATAGGCCGACGCGTCGGCGCTGCTGATGATCGAGCGACAAGATGCTCATTCCTCCCCCGGACAGTGACACTCGGCTCAGTCGCATTCAACCAATCGCACGTTCAACATAAGCCTTCACTGAACGCTTATCGGCGCAAGGCGCATGCGAGTTGAATCGGGCGGGCAGCCCGAAAGGCGCGCTAGGTGGATTGTAGCTGCTGCTGTCGTTGTGGCTCCCGCCGATTCCCGGTTCATGGTAGAGCAGCAAGGATGTTCAACCTCGTCTCGCTGATCATCGGCTTCGTCGCGCTCATCTGCGTCGCGGTCGCGCTCATTCCGCTGCTCGGCTGGCTCAATTGGCTGATCATTCCATTGGCGATCATCGGCGCGGGCATCGGCGTGGTTTCGAGGGGGAGCGCCGGACGCAATCTCAATCTGTTCGTGATCGTCGTGGCCGTGGTCCGGCTCGCATTGGGCGGAGGCATACTGTGAGCCGCGATCCCCGGATCGACGCCTATATCGCCAAGGCGCAGCCGTTCGCGCGGCCGATCCTGAAGAGGGTCCGCGAGCGCGTTCACGCCGCGGTTCCCGAGGCTGAGGAAACAATCAAATGGGGGATGCCGGCCTACACGCTCTCCGGTAAGATCATCCTCATCACCGCCGCGTTCAAGGCGCACACGGCGCTCAACTTCTGGCGCGGGCAGGAGCTGGAGACGAGCCACTCTTCAGTCGGTGCGATGGGGCAGTTCGGCAGGATCAATTCGGTCGAACAACTGCCCTCCGATGCCGAGCTCGACCGCCTGATTCGCGAAGCGGCAGAGCTAGCCAGAAGCGCACCCGCCCCGCGAAAGACCAAACACGAACCCAAGCCCACGCCCGAAATGCATCCCGAGTTCACCGCGGCGCTCGACAAGGCCCCCAAAGCCAAAGCGGCGTTCGACAACTTCGCCCCGAGCCACCGCCGCGAATATCTCGAGTGGGTCGCCGAGGCGAAGCGCGACGAGACTCGTCAAAAGCGCATTGCCACGACGATCGAATGGCTCAGCGAGGGCAAGAAACGGAACTGCCAGTACGAAAATTGTTAGCTCTCCTGCGAAAGCAGGAGCCCAGATTCTTTTCTTTCCAGGACTGGGTCCCTGCCTTCGCAGGGAGACAAATCACTTCGTCATCCTGAGCGCCAGGCCGAAGCGCGTCTGTACCTCGCCCTCCACCGCGAACCCGCAATGTTCGTAAAACGGCCGCGCTCTCCGGTTGGCTATGACGCTGAGCGTGAGGCCGCGCCTGCGCGCTTCGTTGGTCGCGGCGTCGACCAGCGCTCGGCCGATTCCGCGGTCCCACAGGTCGGGCTCGACGAACAGCCCGTCGAGCTCGCCGCCGACCACCGCCGCGAAGCCCGCGATCTCGCCGTCGAGCTCGGCGACGATTACCTGGCCGTTCGCGATCTGGCCTTCCGGGAGATAGATGGCCTCGGGATCGGCGATGAGCTGGTCGCGATATTCGGGAAGCTCGAGCGAGGCCCGGCGCTGCAATTCCTCTAGCGCGTCATGCTCCTCGGGCCGCGCGAGCCTGAGAGTCAGTCCTTCAGCGAGCTTTGACATAGGAACCGGGCGCGTCCTCGATCGCCTTTAATTTGCCCTTGCCCGGCACGCGCGCGCCGGTCGCGTTCACCATCCCGGCTTCCTGCTTCTTCAGCCATTCGAGCCAGTCGGGCCACCAGCTTCCCTTGTGCTCCGTCGCACCCTCGACGAACGAGTCGAGCGTCTCGGACGGCTTGTCGTTGACCCAATATTGATACTTCTGGGCAGCGGGCGGATTCACCACCCCCGCGATATGGCCGGAGCCGGCGAGCACGAACCGCTTTGGCCCGGCGAAATGGTTCATGATCTTCCACACGCTTTGTGGCGGCGCGATATGGTCCTCGCGTCCGGCCTGCACGTAGGTCGGCGTGGTCACCATGCCGATGTCGATCGGGATTCCGGCGACCTCGATCCCGCCTTTCTCCGCCAGCTTGTTCGCCTTGTAGAGGTCCTCGAGATAGACGCGATGCCACCCTGCCGGGAGGTTGGTCGTATCCGAGTTCCAGTACAGCAAATCGAACGGCGGCGGCTCCTCGCCGAGCAGGTAATTGTTGACGACGTAATTCCAGATGAGGTCGCGGCCGCGCAGCAGGTTGAACGTCGCCGCCATATAGCGGCCGTCGAGGTACCCCTTCTCCGCGGTCAGCTGGTCGAGCAGGCCCATCGTCTCGGGACCGGTGAACAGCTTGAGGTCGCCCGCTTCGGCGAAATCCACCTGCGCGGTCAGGAACGTCGCGGACCTGACCTTCGCCTGCTCACCTTTCGCTTGCAGGTACGCGAGCGTGGCGGCGAGCGTCGTGCCCGCAACGCAATAGCCGATCGCATGGACGCCCTCGACCCCAAGCAGGTCGCGCACGGTGTCGATCGCGTCGACCTGGCCTTTGAGCACATAATCGTCGAGGTCCACGTCGGCGATGCTTTCGTCCGCCGACTTCCAGCTGACCATGAACAGGCTGATGCCCTGGTCGACGCACCATTTGACGAAGCTTTTCTCCGGGCTGAGGTCGAGAATGTAGAAGCGGTTGATCCACGGCGGGAAGATCACCACCGGAGTCTTCAGAACCTCGTCGGTCGTCGGCGTGTACTGGATCAGCTGGTAGAGAGGAGTCTGCTTGATCACCTTGCCTGGCGTCGTCGCGAGATTGCGCCCGACCTCGAACACGCCAGGCTTGGTCTGAGTCAGCTGACCCGCCGCAATGTCCTTCAGCATGTTCGCGAGGCCCTTGAGCAAATTCTCGCCGCGGGTCTCGATCGTCCGCTTGAGCACCTGCGGGTTGGTCAGCGCGAAGTTGGACGGGCTCATCGCGTCGACGAAGCTGCGGGTTGCGAAGCGCAGCCGCTCGCGCGTCTCCGCATCGATTCCCTCGATCTGGTCGGCGGTCCCGAGCAGCTGGTCGGAGATCTGCAGATAGCTGTTCTTGATCGTGTCGAAGATCGGGTTCTCGCTCCACTCGGGCGCGGCGAAGCGGCGGTCCTTCTTCTCCGCGGCGGGCGCGGCGGTCACTCCGCCGAGCATTTTGCCCCACGTCTCGAGCCCCTTGGCCCAGGCCTGCGCACCCGCGGTCATGAGCGCCATCGGATCGGTCGCGCTCGTCTGCTCGCCGAAGCCGAACGCCGGAGCAGACCAGTTCGGAATCGGCTGTCCAGCCTTCATCTGCTCGGCCCAGAATTCCATCAGCATCTGCTGGGCGCGCCCCATCACCAGCGTCCAGTGCTGCCAGTCTTCGAGCGTCGGCGTCGCGCTCGCGCTTTTGGTGTCCTCGCCCATGGACCTAATGTAGGCCGCGAGAGGCATGAACCCAACCGCGCTCGTCCTGCTCGATTATTTCGGAATTGCGGTGTTCGCGATTTCCGGCGCTTTGGTCGCGGCCGAGCGGCGGCTCGATTTCGTCACCTTCGTGTTTTTCGCGGTGGTGACCGGCGTAGGCGGAGGAACGCTGCGCGACCTCCTGATCGGAGCGCCCGTCTTCTGGATCCACACCAACGGCACGCTTCTCATCTGCATCGCCGCCGCTCTGCTGGTGTGGATCGGCCGCCGCGAGCGGTTCGCCGGCCGGGCGCTGCTCTGGTTCGACGCCGCCGGCATGTCCGCTTATGCGGCATACGGCGCAGCCAAGGCGCTCGGCTATGGAGTGGCGCCCGTTCCCGCATTCGTCATGGGCGTGCTCACCGCCTGCACCGGCGGGATCGTCCGCGACGTGCTCGCCGGCCAGCCGTCGGTGCTCATGCGGCGCGAGCTCTATGTTACTCCGGCCGCGCTTTCCGCCGGGCTGTTGGTGGCGCTCAAGCTTGGCGGAATCGCCATATGGCCTGCCGCAGCGATCGCAATGGCCTGCGGCTTCGCGCTTCGGGGCGGGGCGATCGCGCGCGGCTGGTCACTGCCAGCCTATCGCGATTAAGCTCGCGGACATGCGCGCTGCTCTTTTCTTTCTTCCGATTCTGCTCGCCGCTTGCGCGACCGTGCCGGTGCAGCCGCCGGTCAATGCGGAAGTCGGAGTCGCCTTCGACCGCACGAACGAGATCGCGAGCTTCGCCGACGGGATTGCCGACCCGCAATCCGGCCGCCGCGTCACCGCCGACGATCCGGTGCGAGTCGCATCGGTCAGCAAGATGGTCGTCGCGATCGGCGTCATGAAGCTGGTTGAACAAGGCAAGCTCGACCTCACAGGCGACGTCTCGCGGTGGCTCGGCTGGCCGCTGCGCAACCCGAGTTTCCCCGACCGGCCGATCACGCTCGGGATGCTGCTGTCGCACACCGGCTCGGTGCGCGAGCATGACGACGATTATGCGATTCCCTTGGGCGGCTCGCTTCAGGCGGTCATGACCGACCCGAAGAACTGGGACCCGCGGCACGGCCCCGACGAAGGTTATTTCAAATACACCAACCTCAACTTCCCGATCGTCGGCTCGATCGTAGAGAAGGTCACCGGCGAGCGCTTCGACATCTGGATGCGCCGCAACGTGCTCGAGCCGATGAAACTCGACGCCTGCTACAACTGGCCGACGTGCAGCGACGCCGCGGTCGCG
>DASUIC010000120.1:0-26188 GCA_036273215.1 Sphingomicrobium sp. | reverse complement strand
CTTGCCATCGCGATCGGCACCGTGGTCGGGCACGCCGTCAAGGTCGCTCGCGCCAACCCGATCCATGCGCTTCGGTACGAGTGATGAAAAACGATCGAATTGCGCCAGCTGGAGTCCCCTTCACTTGGCGCAAGCTGGTCGCCGCGGGTGCCATTGCTGCTTGCGCACCCGCGGCGGCCGCGTCGGCGAGTGCATGCTGAAGTGCAGGTGAGTGGAGGCCCGAGCCGGAATCGAACCGGCGTGCAAGGATTTGCAGTCCTCTGCGTAACCACTCCGCCATCGGGCCGGGGAGGCGTGCGCTTTCGCAAGAGCACGCCCCGAGCGTCAAGTCGGAAGTGCCGACTGCATCACTCCGGCCACAGGTGCCCGACTTTCGATGAACGGCGGTTGGCGAGAGGGGAGGCTGCCGATATGAGCGCCGGTCCCGGGCGGGCAGCGGCTTTGCCGGTGCGAGCTTGAATTTCAGGTGTATTATCGCCATACAACAGCAATGACCGTGCAGACCCCAATCCCAGACTATTCGGCCGCGCGCGAAGCGATGGTCGAAAGCCAGCTTCGGCCGCAGGGCGTGACCGATCCCGCTGTGCTGGTCGCGATGGCAAGCGTGGAACGCGAGAGATTCCTTCCGCCCGAGAACCGCCCGCTGGCCTACGTCGATAGGGGAGTCGCGATCGGTGGCGGCCGCTTCCTTTCGCAGCCTGCCGTTCTGGGGCAGCTGCTGAACCAGCTTATGCCTCGGTTCGGACAGCGCGCGCTCGTGGTAGGCGCGGGGACCGGGTATTCGGCCGCCGTTCTGTCGGCGATAGGCCTCGAAGTAACCGCCCTCGAATGCTCCAGTGAGCTTGCCGGGACGGCGCGCGAGCTGGGGATCGATACGGTCGAGGGGCCGCTCGAAGCGGGATATGAGCAGGGCGCCCCCTACGACCAGATCCTGATCGACGGTGCTGTCGAATATATTCCCGACGCGATCGTCGCCCAGCTGGCCAACGGCGGGCGCCTCGGGACCGCGCTGGTCGATCGCGGCGTTACGCGCCTAATCGTCGGCCGGAAGGCGGGTGGCGCGTTCGGCTATCTCTCGCTCACCGATGCGGGCGTTCCGGTGCTTCCCGGTTTCACACGTCCCCCGGCGTTCACTTTTTAAAGAAGGTTCAATTCGCAAGTGGTTCGAAAGCTTCTCACCGGATCGTTGATCGCTGCGCTGATGGCCGGCACCGCCGGCGCCGACACGCTGCGCGAGGCGCTCGTTTCGGCCTATCAGACCAATCCGACGCTTACGGCTCAGCGCGAGACTCTGAAGGCGACCGACGCGACAGTAGCGATTGCAAAGGCCGCCGGCCGGCCGCAGGTCAGCGCCACCGTCGGACTCAACAAGGATTTGACCCGAAGCGGAATCCTCGAAACCGGCGGCAACGGGCCGACCGTGTCCGTGGGGGCGGACGTCAGCTACCCTTTATTCAACGGCGGCAGCGTCCGGAACTCGGTCCGCGCCGCTGAGACTCGAGTGGAGGCGGGGCGAGCGACCCTGACCGGAGTCGAGGGCGACGTCTTCACCCAGGCCGTCACCGCCTACATGGACGTGATCCGCGACCGGGCAATCGTCGAATTGAACGAGAACAATGTGAAGGTGCTCGAGACCAACCTCGAAGCGACCCGCGACCAGTTCCAGATCGGCAATCTCACGCGAACGGACGTCGCCCAGTCGGAGGCCCGGCTCCAGCTCGGCCGGTCGCAACTCGCCAGCGCGCAGGGGCAGCTGACGGCGAGCGAATCGACCTACCGCCAGGTGATCGGCCATCCGCCGGGCGATCTCGCCCCGCCGCCGCCGCTTCCGCCGCTTCCCACGACCGCCGACGAAGCGGTGCGAATCGCGCTCGCCGACAATCCCGACCTGCTGTCGATCGCCCGACAGGCCACCGCCGCCGGCTATGACGTCAACGTCGCGCGCGCCAGCCGCCTACCCACGCTCTCGGCCGTCGGGAGCGGCACCGTGGTCGATCAGGTTGCCGGCAACACACTGGGACTGCCGCGCACCGGAACCCAGACGACGGTCGGCCTCAACGCCAATATCCCGATCTTCCAGGGGGGTTTGCCCGCTGCCCGCATTCGCCAGGCGCAGGCGCAGCAGGGCCAGGCGTTCGAGCAGGTCGTCGGCACCGAACGGGCGGTCGTCCAGACCGCCCGGGCCGACTTCGCAAGCTACGACGCCGCCCAGCGTGAAATCCAGGCGCAGACGGTGGCCGTGCAGGCCAATCAGCTCGCGCTCGAAGGCGCCCGCGCCGAGCAGAGCGTCGGGACGCGCACGGTGCTGGACGTGCTCAATGCCGAACAGGAGCTGCTGAACTCACAGGTCGCGTTGGTCACCGCCAAGCGCGACTCCTACGTCGACGGCTTCCAGCTCCTGAACGCCATGGGCCAAGCGCAGGCGCAGGACCTCGGGCTCGACGGCGGTCCGCTTTACGATCCGCTCGGGAACTATCGGCGGGTGGCCAACAACTGGAGCGATTGGGCCAATGATCCGACCCATGTACCGGTCGCCACGCGCACCGTGAGCCCGCAGGAGATGCCGGCGAACCCGATCGTCACCCCGGCGAACGATCCGGCGCGCATCAACCCCGCGACGCCCGACACTACGGCGGTCACTGCGCCTGCTACGACGGGCACGACGGGCGGGACCACGCCGCCGCCGTCGACCGGCTCCGAGCGCGGCTGAACTTTCGCCCGAGCGCCACGTCAGGGGTGACTCCGCCCGAGCAATAAGCGATATCGCGCGCCAGCCATGCAACCCTCCGGCCGCGAACCCTCGATGGAAGACATCCTCGCCTCGATCAAGAAAGTGATCGCGGAGGAGAAGGAACTGCGCACCACGGTGCACCCGGGCCATTTCGTCGAGGAGGAATTGCTGACGGAAGGGCAGATCGTAACCGGGGCCGAGGACGATGTGCTCGAATTGAACGAGCCGCTCGCTCCGCCCGCGGACCTCGGGCCGCCGCTCGTCGACGAGGAGCTCGCGGGGCAGAGCCGCCACGCGCTCGAACATCTCCAGACGGTGGCGGCGACCATTCCCGCAGCTCCGCCCGTCAACCCGCTCGAGGACATGGTCCGCGAGATGCTTCGGCCGATGCTCAAGACCTGGCTCGACGAGCATCTGCCGCAGATGGTCGAGGAGCATGTGAAGCGCGAGATCTCGCGGATCACGGGGCGGCCGCTGTAGTAGCACTTCTTACCGAAGCGGAGAGGGGAACCATGCGCAGCATGGTGGAGGGGGCCCACGGCTCCGCCGCATCGATCGTGGGCCACCAGCACCACTCAGCTGCGCTGAGCGGTCCCCCTCCCCTGCCCGGGGAGGATTTGCTACGCCTGCGACATGATCAGAACCGCCCTCCTCCTCACGGCCGCCGTCGCGGCCGCAGTCACCGCCTCACCCGCCGTCGCTCGGCCGATGACCGCGATCGACCTCCAGTCGATGCGCCGCATGGGTTCGCCCGACGTTTCGCCCGATGGCCATTGGGCTGTGTTCACCGTGTCGACCACCGACTGGGACAACAACAAGCGGTTCAACACGCTTGAGCGTCTCGACCTGACCCGGTCGGGTGCCGCTCCCCAGACGATGGCAGGCGCGGAAAAGGGCCATGACGCGATGTTCGGTCCGGATGGCTCGCTGTGGTTCCTGATGCCGGTCGGCGATCAGGACCAGCTGTTCCGGATGACGATCGGCGGCAGACCGGTCCAGGTCAGCGCCTTCAGGGGCGACATCGGCGGGTTCAAGATCGCGCCCTCCGGTGACCGCGTCGTCGTCTGGGCCGACCGCGACCTTCGCTGCCCAGACCTCAACTGCGCGAGCATTCCCGAAACAAAGGCGATCGGCTCCGGCCGGACGTTCGACCAATTGTTCATCCGTCACTGGGACACGTGGGAAGTGCCGGGCGTCAAATCGCGGTTGTTCGGCTTCACCGTCGCGGGCGGCAAGCTCGTCGGCCCAGGCCTGCCGCTTACCGGGAACCTGGTCGGCGATGTACCGTCGAAGCCGTTCGGCGGCGGTGAGGAACTGAGCTTCTCGCCGGACGGCCGCACTTTGTTCTTCGCGATGCGTGAGGCTGGCCGGATCGAGCCGCTGTCTACCAACCTCGACATCTTCGAGATTTCGGAGACCGGCAGCCGGGAACCGGTCAACCTCACCGCCCCGAACAAGGCGACAGACACGCTCCCGGCCGTGTCTCCGGATGGCCGGACGCTCGCTTATGTCGCGATGAAGCGGCCGGGGTACGAATCCGACCGGCAGGTGCTGATGCTGCGAGACCTCGCGACCGGCCAGGTCCGGCCTTTGACCCAAGGCTGGGACCGCTCGGTCGGCTCGATCGAATGGGCGAAAGACGGGCGCAGCCTGCTCGTGACCGCCGACGACACGCTCGAAGTGCCGGTGTTCCGCATCGATGCGGCCACCGGCCAGGTCACGCGCCTCACCGCCGACGGCGCGTTCGGCAATGTCCTGGCGCTTCCCGGCGGCGGCGTGCTCGCGACCATGAACAGCATCCGCGCGCCCGACGACCTGTATCGAATCGACGGCACTCGCGTGAGCCAGCTCACGAACATCAATGGCGACCTGCTCGCGGAACTCGATCCGGTCACCTTCACGAAGTTCAATTTCAAGGGCGCGAACAACGACACGGTGTGGGGCTGGACACTGAAGCCCGCCACCACGACCGCGCCGCTGCCGATCTCCTTCCTCGTCCACGGCGGTCCGCAGGGCAGCTTCAACGACAGCTGGTCGTACCGCTGGAACCCTCGGCTGTTCATCGCTCCGGGCTACGCGGCGGTCAGCGTCGATTTCCACGGGAGCACCGGCTACGGCCAGGCGTTCGTCGACGCGATCCACCAGAACTGGGGCGGGTGGCCGCTGACCGACCTCAAGCTCGGCCTCGCTTACGCCGCCGCTCACGACCCGCAGCTCGAGGCGAATAACGCCTGCGCGCTCGGCGGCTCCTACGGCGGCTACATGATGAACTGGATCGAGGGCAACTGGCCCGACCGGTTCAAGTGCATCGTCCAGCACGACGGCGTGTTCGACGCCCGCGCCATGGCCTACGAGACGGACGAACTCTGGTTCGACGAATGGGAGCACGGCGGCCATCCCTATTACGAGGCGCCGGCCGAGTTCGAGAAATGGAACCCGGTCAACTTCGTCCAGAACTGGCGCACCCCGCAGCTGGTGGTGACCAGCGAGCACGATTTCCGAATCCCCTACACGCAGGGGATCGCCGCCTTCACCGCGCTCCAGCGCCGCAACATCCCGTCGCGGCTGCTGGTGTTTCCGGACGAGAGCCATTGGGTCCTGAAGCCGAAGAATTCGGTACAATGGTACCACGAGGTGTTCGACTGGGAGCGGCAGTGGATGGGGCAGGGGGCGGTTGTGCCGGAGGCGGTGCCCGGGGCTGAGGGGCAGACGGGGCGCGGCGAGCGGGGGGAGTAGACTCGCTCCTCTCCGTCGCGCAGCGATGGGGAGGGGGACCATTGAACGAAGATTCAATGGTGGAGGGGTCGGCGCCAAACCCCACCACCACTCGACTTCGTCGAGCGGTCCCCCTCCCCACGAGCTGCGCTCGTAGGGAGGAGCTTGGCGGTTGATGCTTCCCCACCCCCTCGCTAACGCCCCGCTCGCCATGAGCGAGCTTCCCAAGACCTTCGACCCGAAAGCGATCGAGGAGCGCTGGTACGCGCATTGGGAAAGCCGTGGGCTGTTCCGCCCGGAGCGACCGGACGCCAGGCCGTGGACGATCGTCATGCCGCCGCCCAATGTCACCGGCTCGCTGCACATCGGCCACGCGCTCGACATCACCCTTCAGGACGTGCTCACGCGGCGCGAACGGATGCTCGGCAAGGACGCATTGTGGGTGGTCGGCACCGACCATGCCGGGATCGCCACGCAGATGGTGGTCGAGCGCCAGCTCAACGAACGCCAGCAGCAGCGTACCGATTTCACGCGCGAGGAGTTCGTCGACAAGGTCTGGGCCTGGAAGGGGGAGAGCGGCGGCTCGATCACGCGTCAGCTCCGCCGCATCGGCGCGAGCTGCGACTGGGCGCACGAGCGCTTCACCATGGACGAGCGCTACCAGCGCGCGGTCACCTACACCTTCGTCGAGATGCACAAGCGCGGCCTGATCTACCGCGACAAGCGCCTGGTGAACTGGGATCCCAAGTTCCAGACGGCCATCAGCGACCTCGAGGTCGAAACGCGCGACGTTCAGGGCCGCTTCTGGACCCTGAGCTATCCGCTCGCCGACAACAGCGGCGCAATCCAGGTCGCGACCACGCGGCCCGAGACGATGCTCGCCGACATGGCGGTCGCGGTGCATCCGGAGGACGAGCGCTACCGCGCGCTGATCGGCAAGCAGATCAAGCATCCGATCACCGGCCGCCTGATCCCGATTATCGCCGACGAACATGCCGATCCGGAGCTTGGCAGCGGCGCAGTGAAGATCACGCCGGGGCATGACTTCAACGACTTCGAGGTCGGCAAGCGCGCGGGCATCAAGCCCGCCGACATGCTCAACATGTTCGATGCCCGAGCGTTCGTAGTGCAGACTCAGGACGGCCTGATTCCGCCGAAGCTACTCGGCCTCAGCCGCGAGGACGCTCGCAAGGCTGTCGTCGCCAAGCTCGAGGACGAAGGCGCGCTGATCCGCGTCGAGGACCGCGTGGTCCCGACGCCGTTCGGCGACCGCTCGGGCGTCACGATCGAGCCCTGGCTCACCGACCAATGGTATGTCGACGCCGCCAGGCTCGCGCTCCCAGCGCTCCAGGCGGTCAAGAAGGGCGACATCCGGATTGTCCCAGAAACCTGGAAGAAGACCTGGTACAACTGGCTCGAGAACATCCAGCCCTGGTGCGTCTCGCGCCAGCTCTGGTGGGGCCACCGCATTCCCGCCTGGTACACTGAGGACGGCCAGGCCTTCGTTGCGGAGAGCGAGGAAGAGGCGAGGGCGCAGGCCGGCGGCAAGCCGGTGCACCAGGACGAGGACGTGCTCGACACCTGGTTCTCATCGGCCCTTTGGCCGTTCGCGACGCTCGGCTGGCCCGAAGAGACCGACGACCTCAAGCGCCATTACCCCAACGACGTGCTCATCTCCGGCTTCGACATCCTGTTCTTCTGGGATGCGCGCATGGCGATGCAGGGGATCGAGTTCATGGGCGAGGCGCCGTGGAAGACGCTGTACCTCCATGGCCTCGTCCGCGATGCGCAGGGCGCGAAGATGTCCAAGTCGAAGGGCAACACCGTCGATCCGCTCGGCCTGATCGACAAATACGGCGCCGACGCACTGCGCTTCACGCTCGCGGCGATGGAAAGCCAGGGCCGCGACATCAAGCTCGATGAGAAGCGCGTCGAGGGCTACCGCAACTTCGCGACCAAGCTGTGGAACGCCGCGCGCTTCCTGCAGATGAACGGCGTCGGCGCGAGCGACAGCATCGCCGCTCCCGCCGCCGAGCTCCCGGTCAACCGCTGGATCATCGGCGAGGTGGTGGAGACGCTCGCAAAGCTCAACGCCGCCTTCGATGAGCTACGCTACGACGAGATGGCCGACGCCATCTATCACTTCGTCTGGGGCACCTTCTGCGACTGGTACGTCGAGCTGGTGAAGGGCGAGCTTTCGACGTCCCCCACTCGCCAAGGCGAGGGGGGTGGCGACGACGAGACCAAGCGGGTCGCCGCCTGGGCGTTCGACCAGATCCTGGTGATGCTGCACCCGCTGATGCCGTTCATCACCGAGGAGCTGTGGAGCGCGAACCAACGGCCATACGAGCTGATCGTCGCCCAATGGCCCGAGCCGCAGGCGCAGGTCGATCCGCACGCAAAGGCTGAGATGACCCAGCTGATTGGATTTATCGAGGGCATACGCAGCCAACGTTTGGAGACAGGTTTTAAACCGATCGATGTCATCCCGATTTCGGTAACCTCGGGTGCAGATTACCAGTTCTCGGTGCTCAATCGATATGAGGCCATTATACGCCGAATGGCTCGGGTGCGGCCTGCGAAAATTACGATTTCAAACACTGAGCATGGCAGTGTTTGGTCCTCAGAGTTGGTCGATCAGTACGAGCTAGTTGAAAAGCCCGATCGCACCAGCTTCGTGACTGCCCAATTCGTCATTGGTGATCTCATCGTGATCGCCTTTACTCAGGGGTTCATTGATCTGGACGCCGAGCGGGATCGCCTGACGAAGGCGCTCGCCGTCGCCGAGAAGGAAGGCGATGCGCTCGCCGCGCGTCTCGCCAATCCGAACTTCACCGAGCGCGCCAAGCCGGAGGCGGTGGAGAAGGCTCGGGCGGACCACGAGGCGAAGGCTGCGGAAGCCGAACGGCTGCGTGCTGCGTTGGACAGGCTGGGGTAGCTGTTCCCCGGCGTAGGCCGGGGTCCAGGGCAGCGGGAACCGCTGCTTTGCAGCGGCCTGGGCCCCGGCCTTCGCCGGGGTACAATGAGGAGGCGAATGCCAGACGCAGGACCAAAAACCCGCGCACGCGGCGACCTTACGCAGGGGGGCATTGGCTCGACCCTGCTCAAGTTCGCTCTGCCGACGCTCGCCTCCTCGATCCTCCAGTCGCTCAACGGCACCATCAACGCCATCTGGGTCGGGCGATTCCTCGGCGAGGGCGCGCTCGCTGCCACCTCGAACGCCAACATGGTGATGTTCCTTCTGATTGCCTTCGTGTTCGGCTTCGGCATGGCGTCGACGATCCTGGTCGGACAGGCATGGGGGCGAAAGGACATCGCCGCGGCGCGGCGGGTGTTCGGCACCGCGACCGGCGCGTTCGCACTGATGGCGATCGCCATCGGCATCGTCGGCTATTTCCTCTCGCCCGCGATCCTGAAGCTGCTGGGCACCCCGGGCGACGCGGCCCCGCTCGCGCTCGCTTATCTGCGCGTGATCTTCCTCGCCATGCCCGCGCTCCTGATCCTGACGCTGACGATGATGGCGCTGCGCGGCGCGGGCGACAGCATGACTCCTTTGTGGTTCATGATGGTCGCGGTCGTGCTCGACAGCGGCTTGAACCCCGTGTTCATCCGCGGGCTCGGGCCTGCGCCGAGGCTCGGAATCGCCGGCTCCGCGACAGCGACGCTGATCGCGAACTCCACCGCGCTGTTCGGCCTCATCGCCTACATCTACATCAAGGACCTGCCGCTTCGGCTCCGGGGGAAGGAGCTTCGCTACCTCTGGTGCGACCTCGCGGTGTTGAAGACGATCATCGTCAAGGGCTTCCCGATGGGCCTGCAGATGATCATCATCTCTTTGTCGGCGCTGGCGCTGATCGGACTGGTCAACCGCGAGGGCGTGGACACGACCGCCGCGTTCGGGGTCGCGCTTCAGCTGTGGACCTACGTCCAGATGCCAGCGATGGCATTGGGCGCGGCGGTCAGCGCCATGGCCGCGCAGAACATCGGCGCGGGGCTGTGGGACCGCGTCGGCCGGGTGACCCGCATCGGCATCTATCAGACGCTGGCGATCACCGCGGCGATGATCGTGGCGCTGACTCTGGCGGACAAACCGGTGCTCGCCTTGTTCATGGGCGGCGACAGCCCGGCGCTCCCGATCGCCCGGCACATCCACGTGGTCGCGACCTGGAACTTCCTGCTGTTCGGGGTGATGATGGTGCTGTTCGGCACCGTACGCGCGAACGGCGCGGTGTGGATTCCCTTGGTCGTCCTCGCCGTCGGCATGGTGCCGGTGCGCTTCGGCTATATCTTCGCGACCTATCACTGGCTTCACGCCGACGCCATCTGGACGAGCTTCCCGGTCACCTCCTTCATCAACCTCGCGCTGGCGGTGGGTTTCTATGTCCACGGCGGCTGGAAGAAGGCGCGGATGACGGCCGAGCAGCGGCCTTCCGAGGAGGAGACGACCGAAGAAGCGCTCGCCACCCGCGAGCCCGGCGGCGCGTTGAACCCGGCTGGATGAAGCGCGCATTGGCGCTATAGGCGCCGGCATGTCCGCTTCCTTCCCAGCCTTGCGCATGCGCCGCGGCCGTTCCTCGCCCTGGATGCGCTCGATGCTCGCCGAGAACCGGCTTCACCCGAGCGATTTCATCTGGCCCTTGTTCATCTGCGACGGCCGCGACCAGGAGGAGCCGATCGGGTCGCTTCCGGGAGTCAGCCGCTGGAGCGTCGACCGCATCGGCGCAAAGGCGCGCGAGGCGGCGGAGCTAGGCATTCCCTGCGTCGCCCTCTTCCCCAACACGCCCAACGAGCTCCGCACCAAGCGCGCCGAGGAAGCCCTCAACCGCGACAATTTAATCTGCCGCGCGATCCGCGCGATTAAGGATGCGGTGCCTGAGATCGGGGTCCTGACCGACGTCGCGCTCGATCCTTACACCGCGCACGGCCACGACGGCCTCATCGACGAGCTCGGCAATGTGATCAACGACGACACGGTGGAAGTCCTCCTCCAACAGGCGCTGGTCCAGGCCGACGCCGGCGCCGACATCGTCGCACCATCCGACATGATGGACGGCCGCGTCGGCGCGATCCGCTCGGCGCTCGAGGAAGCCGGGCATCAGAATGTCGCGATCATGGCTTACGCCGCGAAATATGCGTCCGCTTTCTACGGCCCCTTCCGCGAAGCCGTCGGCTCGCTCGGACGGCTGAAGGGCGACAAGCGCGGCTACCAGATGGACCCGGCGAACGTCGACGAGGCGCTGCGAGAGGTCGAGCTCGACCTCGCCGAGGGCGCGGACTTCGTCATGGTGAAGCCGGGGCTGCCGTATCTTGATGTGGTCGCGCGGGTGAAGGACGCCTTCGGGGTGCCGACCTTCGTTTACCAGGTGAGCGGCGAATATGCGATGATCGAAGCCGCGGCAGCCGCGGGCGCAGGCGAGCGCGACGCGCTGATCCTCGAGACCCTGCTGGCGTTCAAGCGCGCAGGTGCCAGCGGCGTTCTAACCTATCACGCCGTCGACGCCGCGAAGCTGGTTTGTGGCTGAGGTCATTGCGGAGACCGAGCGGCTGATCCTTCGGACCTGGCGCGACGAGGATCGGCCTGTCTATCTCGCCGCCTGCAACACCGAGGCCGTCACCGCGCATTTGAACGGCCCGGCCGGTCCGGAGGAAATCGATGCGGCCTTCGGGCGGATTGCATCGAGCCAGGCTGAGAACGGATTCAGTTTCTGGGCGATCGAACGCAAGTCCGACGCCGCGCTGCTCGGCTATTGCGGCCTTAGAATCTGCGATGACCTGGAGCGCCCGGTCTACGGCCAAGTCGAGATCGGCTGGTGCCTGCGCGAGGACGCGTGGGGCCGGGGTTATGCGCTCGAAGCCGCGAGGGCCTGCCTCGAATGGGCGTGGGCGAACCTCGACGCAGACCGGGTCGTCTCGTTCACCATCCCGGCGAATGAGCCGAGCTGGCGCTTGATGGAACGGCTGGGGATGGAGCGCCGTGCCGACCTCGACTTCGCTCATCCGAAATTCGCGCCCGAGCACCCGCTCAGCCGGCACATCACTTATGTGATCGAACGTCCGGTCGCCTAAAGCCCGAGGCGCTGCTGGACGGCTTTGATCCGGTCCGCCTGGCGCTGGTCGAGCGAGCCGACCTCGGCCGCCGCCGACTGGATAGCGGCCAAGTCGTTGGGCGCGATCCCGCCATTGGTCTGCAATGCCCGAGCGCCCAGCGTGTCGATGTCCGCGAGCGCCGTAGTCGTCGGCTTGCGCGCGGCGATTGCGGCCGAGAGCGCCTCCTGGGCGGCGACCCAGCCCTCGCTCTGCGGCGCGCCTGCGGCGGCCGCGAGGCGCTCGGCATTGGCCGCAGCGGGCTGGAAGGCTGAGTCACCCGTGCGCGCCTCTGCAACGAGTGATGCGAGCCGAGACGCAAGCGCCGCCGTGACCGGCCGGTCGTTCATCGGCCGCAGCGGTTGAACCCGCGGGTCGATCGCCTCGGCCGAGCGCGGCTGCAGCGAGGGATAAGGTGCACCCGGCGATGAACAGCCTGAAACGAGTGTCCCCAGGAGAATGACGGTCGCGCCAGTCCGCATACGGCCAAGCTCTAATGGGATGAACGCAAGGAGGGAAGGAATGGCGCGCCCGAAAGGATTCGAACCTCTGACCCCAGATTCGTAGGGTGACACGTTGATTTCATTGGACTGTTTTGCAAGCCGCTTCCCGCACCCTCCCTAACTCTCCTTTACGCGCCCGTGCGATGTAAACTGAAACGATCTTAAAGTGCCCGTTTTGAGAGCCCGATTCGGCATTCGAACCCGAGCTACCATTCACAATCTAAGGCAGATTTGGGTGGAAAGCGGCCGTTCTCAAGAGAAGTTTGGCCTTCATGCGCTGGGCGTAATCGGGCATAAGCCGACATGATCTCGGCTGGGGGCGCGGGATGGATGATCGGGTCGACAAATTATTCGAAAGCGCCGGCGACGCCGAGCCGCTGAATGCGGCGGCCACGGCGGTGGCACTGGGGAGTAGGTCGCGCAGTCGCAGTCTAAACGAGAAAACTGAGGCACTCCTTGAAAAGCAGGGGCGTCTTGTCGACCTGCAGATCGAGGGCCTTCAGGCGCAACATCACCTTGTGCTTTCACGCCTCCGCTGGGGAAGATTTAGCGACTGGATGAAGGCGCTTCTGCAGATGCTAACGGCAATCGTAGGCGCCGCCATTGTGCTGCTGGTTGCGGTGTTGGCGTGGCAGGCCCACGAAGCGCATGGTCTTGCGATCGACGCCTTCTCCGTGCCGCCGGACCTCGCCCGAACTGGCCTGACCGGCGAGGTTGCCGCGAGCCGATTCCTTGACAAGCTCCAGGCGCTGCAACGAGCAACTGCGGAATCGGACCGGCCGCCACAGTCTTACGAAACCAATTGGGGTTCCGACTTCAAGGTCGAAATCCCGGACACGGGCCTCACTTTCTCGGAGTTCGACAAGCTCCTTCGAGAGCGTCTCGGCAACGTCAGCCATGTAACCGGCGAGATCACGTACTCGCCCGGCGGTATGTCTCTGACAGCGCGGTTGGGAGAGGCGCCGCCGCAGACATTCACCGGGCCTGTGACGTCGTTCGATGTCCTTGCACAGAAATCGGCCGAGGCAGTCTACGGCGCCAACCAGCCCTATCGTTATGCCGAATATCTCGACGGCGCGGGGCGATCGGATGAGGCCTTCAGGGTGATCTCAAATCTGGCGATCAATGGACCCGCGAGCGAGCGCGGCTGGGCCTATGCCAAGTGGGCGCTGATGGAGCTGAATGATCGCGGCAATGCGGCGGTGGCCCGCAGCTATGCCGCGCGCGGGATGGGTTATGGCGCCGGGTCCGATCTCAACGATCATATTGCCATGGTCAACACGGAGGTTTGGAGCGGGCACGAAGAGGCAGATTTGGAGCTGTCCAAGGCGCTTGAGGTCGAGTCTCGAACGCGCCTTCCGGACACGAGCGATTTTTTCTTCCAGGCGAACAGGCTGATGGGCCGCGCATGGCTCGACTTTGTGAGGCCGGACTACGAGGCGTCGGGCAACGATTGGATGGAAACTGCTCGCGACTTTCCGGCGGCGCGATCCGGTTACGGCAGCGTGGCGCAACTGTCGCCGGCGATGGCGGCAACGGCTTACGCGTTAGGCCACGATCTGCCCGCTGCGCGGCGCGCCATGATTCAAGCACCTCCTTCGGACGACGCGATGCCGTGGGACATTGCGCAAGGAGCCTTTCTCGCTCTGCCACGGTATTGGATAGCGGCGGAAATGGGTCGGTGGCCGCTCGCGCTGCAGGATGCGCAGAGGATGGACGCCACACTCGAATCCGGAAAGGCTGCAAGGCCAATTTACAGCTTGATGCAGCAAGTGTGGATCAAGCCTCTGGTGGCGCTGGCGCTGGCTCGCTCGGGCAACGCCGCGGCTGCCGCTGCGCTGGTCGATAAGACTCCTGTGGATTGCTATTTGTGCTTGCGCGTTCGAGGCGCGGTCGCGGCACAACAGCATGACTGGGTCGCGGCAGATCACTGGTTTGCTGCGGCGGTAAGCCAGGCGCCGTCGCTTCCACTCGCCTATACCGAATGGGCGCGCACGCGGCTGGATCGCAAGAATGCCGATGGTGCCATCGCGCTGGTCAAGATTGCGGAAGCGAAGAACGCGCGCGATGCGGATGTGTCCGAGATTTGGGGAGAAGCGCTGCTGTTGAAGGGCGACCAAAAAGGTGCCGCATCGAAGTTTGAGGACGCCGAGGAATTAGCACCGAACTGGGGGCGAAATCGCCTGAAGTGGGCGGAAGCGCTCGCGCGGTCGGGAGAGCCAGAAGAAGCGCGCGTACAACTGCGAAAGGCGGCCGAGCTCCCGCTGACTGCCGAGGAACGATCTGAGGTGATGTCGCTGCGATATTGAGTGCTCAAGAGGCGTGCTTCTTCGGCTCCGCCTAATGGATATCCGTGATCATCCAACGACTATTGTTCGACCCTCGGACCCTTGCGAGGGTTCATTAAGCGTTCCTGTTCCGAATTGTGGGGAAAGCTGAGCGACCGCTGAGCCGACCTACGATCTCTCAACATCTTTTTCTGGGTTCGAAGGCGCCGCGCAAAATCATCATCCATCCAAAGGAGGAGGGCGCACCTTCGATCAGCGATTATGACCTTTGGAAAATCAACGAAGGACGTGATTCCCCGCGCGTCAGACACACAGATAAGGAATCTGATGATCTTCGAAATAAATCAAATGGTTAGGGGTATCTCGGCTGTAAACAATGCAGAAATTGGGGTCTTTTTCCGTAAACCCGGATTTGCGTGCGCCGCGAAAAAATCTCGCTAAATCAAAGAGAAATGGCGCGCCCGAAAGGATTCGAACCTCTGACCCCCAGATTCGTAGTCTGGTGCTCTATCCAGCTGAGCTACGGGCGCGCGGGTGCCGGAAACGGCAGGCGGGCGACATAGGAGCGGGGGCCGAAAGGCGCAACCCTCGCTCGGCGCGTGGATCAGCCCCGCCGAGGCAAAGCGTAAGCGATCACGTCGTCGCCGAGCTTGGTCCCGAGCGAGCCGTGGCCTCCGGCGACGACGATCAGATATTGCCGCCCGTCGCGCCCGAGATAGGTCATCGGCCCCGACTGCGCTCCAGCCGGGAGCCGCGCCCTCCACAGCTCCCGCCCGTTGGCCATGTCGTAAGCGCGGGCATAATAGTCGAGGGTCGAGCTCATGAACGCGAGGCCGGCGGCGGTGACCATCGGCGGCCCGAGCGACGGCACCCCGAGCTTCAGCGGCAAGGGGACGGGGCTTTCGTCCTGGATCGTGCCGTTCTTGTGCATCCAGCGGATCTTGCCGGTCGCGAGGTCGAGGCCGGCGACATAGCCCCAGGGCGGCGCCTGGCAGGGGAGTCCGAGCTTGGACAGGAACGGGTTGAGATAGACCGCGAAGGGCGCGCCGGTGTTCGGATTATAGCCTTGTTCCGAGCCCTTGTTCTGGGCGTGCGCCTTGCGAGTCGTCAGCTGGTCGACGAAGGCCATGTAATTGGGGTGCGCGAAGGCGATCTTGCGCACCGGGTCGATCGCCAGTCCGCCCCAGTCCATCACTCCGAAATTGCCGGGAAAGACGATTGTCGGCTTGAGCGTCGGCGGCGTGAACCAGCCTTCGTAGCGCGCTTGTTTGAAGCGGACTCGGCAGAGCAGCTGGTCGAGCATGGTCGCGCCCCACATGTCCGATTCCCTGACGATCGGCGGAAGCAAGGTGAGCGCGGAGAGCGGCTGCGTCGGCGAAATGTGGTCGCCGGGCATTCCGCCCTGCGGCACCTTCTGCTCGAGCACCGGGATGATCGGCTTGCCCGTTCGGCGGTCGAGGACGAAGATGTTGCCGGTCTTGGTCGACTGGACCAGCGCCGGGACCATTCCGCGCCCGGGCACCGGCAGGTCGAGCAGCGCCGGCTGAGTCGGAACGTCCATGTCCCAGAGGTCGTGGTGGACCGTCTGGAACACCCACCGAACCTTGCCCGTGGCGGTGTCGAGCGCGAGCACGCTGGTCGCGAATTTCTCGGTCGTGGCGGGCCGGTTGACGCCATATTGGTCGACCGCGCCCATGCCCATCGGAAAATAGATCATGCCGAGCTTTTCGTCGGCGGTCGCGGTGCTCCAGCTGTTGGGCGACGACCAGCTGTAGCGCTGCCCCGGCTTGATCGGAGCGGTGTCGTTGGGGTTGCCGGGGTCAAAGTTCCACACCAGCCGGCCGGTCCTGGCGTCGAAGGCCCGAATCACGCCCGAGGGCATCCACTTCGACATGTCGTCGTAGATGCTGCCGGCCAGCACCACGAGACCGCGCGTGACCAGCGGGGCCGACGTGAACTGGTACCAGCCCTGGTGATAGGCCGGCATTCCGGGCCAGAGGTTGATCTCGCCGCCCTTTCCGAAGCCGGCGCACGGCTTCCCCGTCAGCGCGTCGACCGCGATCAGCCGGGCGTCGTTGGTGGCGACGAAAACTCGGGTGGTGCAATCCGGCGACGGGCGCGGCGGTCCGGGAGGCGCTCCCAAGGCCGCGGCGCTGTCGAAGTAAGAGACCCCGCGGCACGTCATGTGCTGCGTCCCCGTCACGTGGACCTTCGGGTCGAACCGCCACTTCTCGTGCCCCGTCAGCGGATCGAGCGCGAGAATGATGTCGTGCGGCGTGCAGAGGTAGAGAGTGTCGCCGACCTTGATCGGCGTCGCTTCATAAGTGATCTCGACCGGATCGCCGGCGCGCTTGGTGTCGCCCGTCTTGATGTGCCAGGCGACCTGCAGCTTGTTGACGTTCGCCGCGGTGATCTGGGTCAGCGGCGACCATTTGAGGCCGGCCCAGGTCCCCGCATAAGCGGGCCAGTCGCCCTTCGCCGCGGGATAATAGACCGGCGGCGACGTGCGGTCGGGAAGGCTTCCCGGCATGTCGTGCGGGTTCCGCGTGACCGCGACGATCAGGACCAAAATTGACACGAGGATAGCGATGGCGAGCGCCATTCCCGCCCCGCGAGTCATTCTCACCGGTCTCGACACGCCGCGGGTGAACCAGGGGATAAGGAGCAGGATTCCGATCGGCACGAGCAAATCGCCGCGGGGCGCCAGTTGCCAGAAGTCCAATCCGACCTCGGCCAATGCCCAGATGACGGTCCCGATGAGGAGCGCCGCATAGACCCACAGCGCAAGGGCGTTCCCCCGCACCAGCAGCACTGTCGTCGCGAGCATCGCGATTCCGGCGATCACATAATATGTGCTTCCGCCGAGGATCAGCAACTCGGCGCCGAAAATCAGCAGCCACAAGCCAAGAAGGCCGATCAGAATCGCGAGGACAATGCGCGCTATGCTGCGCGGCCCTTCGGCTGTCGCTTCGGCCATGACATTGCTCCTGCTGTGCCGCCTGAACACGTCGGGACAGCAAAGCGTTGCGTGAATTGAGTGAGCGCAAGCTACTCTGGAACGGCCCACCATGGCGGCTCGTTTCGATCGTCTGATGGTTGAGACACCCACCGTCGCTCCTCCCGCTCCCCATTCGCTCAACAGCTCATTGAAGCGAAACATCGAGGCACTGCGTCGACGCCGAGTCGAGGAGGAGGCTCGCGCAGGGTTCGAGCAGCGGCTCGCGAGCGCGATCACCCGCTTCACCGGAAGCATGAACTTCGTCTTCGTCCACGTCGCCGTCTACGGTTTCTGGATCGTCGCGAATCTTGGGTGGATTTCCACTGTCCGGCCATGGGACCCAACCTTCGTCATCCTCGCCATGGTCGCGTCAGTCGAAGCCATCTTCCTGTCGACTTTCATCCTGATCACGCAGAACCGAATGGCTGCAGCCGCGGACCGCCGAGCGGAGCTCGATCTGCAGGTCAGCCTGCTGGCCGAGGCGGAGATCACGAAAGTGGTCGAGCTCGTATCGATGATTGCCGAACGCATGGACTTGCCGACGAGCCAGCAACAGGAAATCGAGGAAATGAAGAAGCGGGTGGCTCCGGAAGCGGTGCTCGACGCGATCGAGGAGACGGAGGCCGAGCTGCGCTGAAAATCAGCGGCGCAGCAGCATCACGATCACGATCGCTGCGAGAATGAAAACCCCGACCAAGGCGAATTTGGTGAAGCGCTCGCGCCTTCGGCGCCGTTCCTTGCCGGCGCGTCTTCGACTCTTCTCGTCAAAGAAGGATTCCCAATCTTCCATATGCCCCCGCGACGAGCAGGCTGGCCCAGGCGGGAATGGCTTAGCAACTTATCGAAAGATAGGCCAAAGCGAGCGGCCGTGGAGCGGCCGCTGGAGCTCAACCTCGCACTGGTCAGGCGGTGACTGCGGCCTGCGTGCAAACCGCTACGGTGCAGGTGCTCGCCCGCTCGGCGAAATCATGGGCAAGCTTGGAATGCCACGCCCGTGCCTGTTCCGTAACTGCGCGCTGGGCCGCCATCCGCTCCTCCACCGCGCGGCGGCGATAATAACGCTCGTTCGACTCCACTTGGGTCCCCCTCCACCAGAGAACCTGCCGACCATCGCCCCCAATTGGCTAAGAGAGGGTTAATATCCACAGCGTTGCGGACAATCTTCCCCGCCGCCGATTGCGATAGTGCCGCATCGTCCCCGAATGGAACAGCCCTCCCTTAGGAAGTGACAGGATTTCACCAATCACGGATCACCCTTGAAACTTAACGATTCGCCGCTCGTTGGAACGGGCAAATGGTTTCGAAGGAAAGCACCATGTTGAGTTCGATCGAGTCCCGCAGAAGCGCGTTCAACCCGAACGCCCGAGGCTATCACGCCGTCTATCACGACGGTGAGATCAACCATTGCCCCGGCTGCGGCCGGACCCATTGGCTGATCGGCCGAATGTCGGCCGAGTGCGCCTTCTGCTCGACCGCGCTTCCGTTGAAGGAAGCGGTCAACCAGGGACCCGCGCCCGCGCCAGTGTTCTGGAGCGGGATTCGCCCGACCTACGCCGAGCTCAACGCCGCCTAAGCAGCTTTTTCATTCCAAGCGGAACGCGCGGGCGCTATGCTCGCGCGCATGAAAAAGCTCGTCCTCGCCGCCGCGCTTCTGGCCTGCGCTTCACCCGCGTTCGCCGGGGCCAAGGACTTCGTGCTGGTCAACGGCACGCGCGTTCCACTATCCGAGCTTTCGATCCGTCGAGCGGGCACCCAGGAATGGAAGTTGCTCGCCGCGGCTTCTTCTGCTGCGGGCGCTCGGACGAATGTGAAGTTCAGCAATCAGGATTGCGCCTTCGACATCCGCGCGTCGGTTCCGGGCGAGGGCCCGGTCACCTGGGCGGACGTCAATCTCTGTGATGTGAAATCGGTGACCCTGAACCGCGACTCGTCCGCAGGCGCGTGGGTCGACTACGACCAGCATTGAGTCTTCGCCGAAGCGGCAAGCGGTAAGGACCGCCGACCGCGGCGGGAGCCGGTGCCTTCACGCTGTCGAGGAGCTTGCCTCCGGCGATGAACACCACCCCGGTGCAGGCGAGCGCGAGAAGCCAGCCGCCGAAGCCCGGATAGCTTTCGAGATAGAGCCGGCCGCGTTCGACCGCTCCGAGCGCGATCGCATAAGTGACCAGCCACGCCTCGAAGCGCGTCTTGATCGTGAACAGCCGGCCGATTTTCTTCAGCATCGCCATCGTTAACGCCTGAACAATCGAACGGCAGTTTTGAGCCGTAAAGGTGCTAATGAACAGCGTTAAAGACGCGGTAAGACTTGGGCGTTTGTCCCGGAACGGGATTCTCAGGCCAGTTCGGACAATTGCAGCGAATGGAGCAGCGCCGCGCGCGCGCGTTCGACATCGGCGATCAGCGCCGGCTGTTGCAGTTCGCTGTGGTGGATCCGCTCGGGCCAGTGTGCGCGCACGACATCGGCGATCCGGTCGAGCTTTCGATCATCGACCATGAACCTCGCGTCAACGGTCGCGGGATCGGCGACGACCCTCAAGCGAAGGCAGGCGGGACCGCCGCCGTTGGCCATCGATTGACGGACGTCGACCAGCTCGACTCGGCGGATCGGTCCGTTGCCGGCCAGGTGGCGTTCGATCCAGCGCCAGACCGAATGCGTCTCGCGACACTCCATCGGCGCAACCAATGTCATCTCCCCGTCGGGCGGAGTCACCAGCTGCGCGTTGAACAGATATGAGCGGACTGCATCCTCGAGCGGCACGTCGGTCGCGGATACTTCGACATATTCGAAGCCGGCGACGAGCCGCTCGCACGCCGAGAGCAGCGGCTCCTTGTCGGCGAACGCCTGCTCGTGGGCGAACAGCACGCGCTCGTTCGCGACCGCGACCACGTCGTTGTGGAATGCGCCGGCGGCGATCGCTTCCTCCGACTGCTGGACGAAAATCGTCCGCTGCGGATCGAGCTGATGGAATCGCGCGATCGCCTTCGACGCTTCGACATGCTGCCGGGCGGGAAAAGCGCCTCCCGTCACTCCATAAACGAAGACCTCGACGCCTCGCTCGCCGTGCGTGGCGGCGAGCCGCATGTGGTTGGCCGCTCCCTCGTCTCCGAATGTAGCAGGCACGGGCCCATGGACCGCGAACTCGGGAGCGGAGAAGCTCATTTGAAGCTGCGCGAGCGTTCCGCGCCACTCGTGGCTTCGGTGCGGCATGGTCCTGAGGTTCGCGACCGTGAGATGGCATTTGCCGTCGCTGGTGTCGGGCGCGGGAGAGACGGACGCCGCATTGGCGGCCCACATCGCCGACGCGGACATCGCATTGGCTGCGAGCGCGACATCCGCTGTTTCGAACGTCGTCCCGAGCTCCAAGAGCCAGTGCCGATCCGGGCGTGCGTGCGGCAGGAAGATGCCCTGCGCGAGCCCGAGCGCGACATTCGCGCGCATCTTGTCGATGCCCTGCAGCGCCGCGGCGCGCGGCTGTGAGACATGGCCGCCATGGCTCATCGAGGCGACATTGCCGAAGCTGAGCCCAGCGTAATTGTGGCTCGGTCCGACGATCCCGTCGAAGTTGATCTCGCGCAGCATCAGCGCGCGACCGCCATCACGTCGGCGCCAGCTTCTACTCCGAGAAGCTCGCGGGACTTGCCGTCGATAAGCGCTTCGGAGCCGGCCATCTCGACGTTCGCATAGCAGGCGGTGAAATTCTCGAGACGCCCGTGGGCGACAAGCATCTGGACTCCGCCGGAAGGCTCGCCGTCCGTCAGGCGGAAGGTCGCGGCAGCGCCGATGGTCCGAATGCTGTCGGTTCGCGCGGTGACGGTCGGCCCGCCGTCGAAAATGTCGACGTAGCAGTCCCAGACGAACCCTTCGTTCTCGAGCATCTTCATCGCCGCCCGGCCCGTCGGATGTGGCTGGCCGATCACCGCCCGCGCGCTTTCCGGGAGCATCGAGACATAGATAGGGCTCTTCGGGAACAGGTCGGCGATGAATTGCGTGCCGTGGACCGCGTTGAACTCGTCGGCTTCGGGGAACGTCATTCCGAAGAAGCGCCCCCCGATCGCGTCCCAGAAGGGCGAATGGCCGCCCTCGTCCATCACTCCGCGAAGCTCGGCCACGAGCGTGTCGCCGAAGCGCTCGCGGTGGGCCTTGATGAACAGGTAGCGCGAACGCGCGAGCAAAAGCCCAAGGCCGCCCGCGCGCTCGTGCGGGTGGAGGAACAGGCCGCCAACCTCGCTCGACCCTTCAAGGTCAGTGGTGAGGTTGAGGAGCTGGTTGCGGAAGGTCTTGCCCAGCTCGGCGCTCTTCTGCGTCATGGTCGAGATCAGATAGCTGTAAAAGGGCCGGTCGGCGCCGATTGCGCCGAACACCTGGCAGGTGCCGCGGATGTGGCCCGTTTCGCAGTTTTCGAGCATGAACACGTAGAGGTCGTCGCCGGGCGTATCGCCCTCGCGTGCGAAGCCGGCCGCGCTCCGCTCGAGCTTGGCATCGAGGGTCGCTTTTTCCGCCGGAAGGTTCGTGAAGCCGCCGCCGGTGAGCTTGGCGAGATTGTAGAAGGACCGGAGGTCGCTTTTGCGTGCGGCGCGCACTCGAAAGCTCATACGCCCTCGCCGGCGATGCGGAGGATGGTCAGCGCCGACAAGGCGGCGCGTTCGGCGAGGCTGTCGGCGATCAGATACTCCTCCGCGCTATGGATCTTGCCGCCGCGGACCCCCATCGTGTCGACCACCGGCACGCCGCACGCGGCGATGTTGTTGCCGTCGCAGACTCCTCCGGAAGGCTGCCAGGCGATGTTCTGGCCCAGATCTTGGCCCGCCTGCTTGACCACGTTGAACAGGGCCTCCGCCTCGCGCGTGAGCGGCTTGGGCGGCCGGCCGAAGCCGCCGTGCAGCTCGATCTTCACGTCGCGCTCGGCGGCGACCGCGCCGACCAGCACGTCGATCATCTTCTTCGCTTCCGCTTCGATCTCGGGCGTCCGCGGGCGCATGTTGACGCGCAGGACTGCGAGATCGGGAACGACGTTGCTCGGGCTCCCGCCTTCGATCCGCGATGGATTGACCGTCAGCCCGTCCTTGCGCAGTGAATCCAGCCGGAGCGCCAGGTCCGCCGCGGCCAGCA
Organism: Sphingomicrobium sp.; assembly: GCA_036273215.1. Classification (GTDB taxonomy): domain Bacteria; phylum Pseudomonadota; class Alphaproteobacteria; order Sphingomonadales; family Sphingomonadaceae; genus Sphingomicrobium. The sequence continues at coordinate 3,759 of DASUIC010000120.1, read as the reverse complement.
AAGCATTCCGCCCGTCCTCGGGATTGCGCCCCGCATGCGCCGAGCGGCCGCGCACCACGATCGAGAAATTGCCGCTTCCCGGCCGCGCTCCAGCCAGCGTTCCGTCGGGAAGCGCTGCAGGCTCATAGGTCAGCGCGGCACGCTTGCCCCGCGCCGCCTGCGCCAGCAGCGGAGCCGAGGCGAGCGAGCCGACTTCCTCGTCGCTGTTGATTACGACTTCGTAGCCGAAGCGGTCTGAGGCGCGGCTCCGCTCGACCGCCTTCAGTGCCGCGAGCATGATCGCAAGCCCGCCCTTCATGTCGGCGACTCCGGGGCCGTTCAGCACTCCATCTTCGAGCCACCGAGTCTGCTGGAACGGGTGATCGGCGGCGTAGACCGTGTCCATATGGCCGGTGAGGAGAAGCAGGACAGGCGCCGTTGGCCGGACGGTCAGATGCAGGTGCCTGCCGTGCTTGAGGTTGGTCGTCCGCCCGGCCGGATCGATGGCCTCGACAGGAGTGGGGTTTTCGAGGCGCAACACGCCCGGCAGCGCTGCGAACGCATCGGCCAGCAGGTCCGCCATGCGCTCGAGGCCGGTGAGATTGCGAGAGCCGCTGTTGATTGCCGCCCAGCTTAGGACCTGATCCAGCATCGGCTCGGCCGACGCGCGCTCGATTGCCTCTTGTTCGGAGCTGCTGACCCCCATGTGCCCGCTCCTAGCGAGGCGGCCGGGGGAAGGCTACTGCGGCCGCGACCGACTAGCGCGCTTCGGCCTCGCGAAGGAATTCGGCACGGTCGCGTTGATCGGGGATGTGGCTGGCGAGCTGCTCGCGAAGATCGTTCAGCGACGCCGACGATCGGCTTTCGCGCTTGACCAGCACCGGTGCGACCGGCCCGACATAGCGGGTCATCAGCGCCGAAATCGAATCCAGCTCCGCTGGGCCAATTTCAGCGCGGGGCGCCGGCTCCCGTTGAGCGGCAGCGGCCGGAGCCTTCTCGCGCGGCTTTGCCCCTCCTTGCGCGACAAAGCGTTCGCGTTCCGCCGCGCCGGGAATGTGCTGGGCGAGCATCTCGTGGAGATCCTGCATCGAATCCGCGCGAGCCGCGGCCTTGTCCACCAGGCGATTGGCGATCGGCCCCACCAGTTCCGTCAGCCGCTGCCGTGCAGCCGCGACCTGGTTCGCGTCCAGAGCCGCGCGCGGCGGTTCTTCCAGCTTCGGCGCCGCGATGATCCCGTCGCGACGCGCAAGCTCGCCGACGCATTGCTCCAGCGCGCGATCGTAATCGCCCGTCGCGTCGACCACCTGCATCCGCGTCAGCCGAAGCGGCAGTGTGCAGCGTTCGATCATCACCGGAAGCACGCTCTTGCCGCTGTCGATGGCATAACTGATCTCGTCGGCGACATTGTCCGACGCGACCGAGCGCGGCGACAGGATGACGACGAGGCCCCGGCAGTCGCGGACGGCGCGCTCGATCGCCCGGTCCCAATGCTCGCTCGGGCGGATGTCGAGCTGGTCGACCCACATCGCCACGCCGCGCGCGCGCAGGTCACGCGCGAGGCGGAGCGCAAATTTCTCGTCGGCGCGCGAATAGCTGAGGAAATAGCCGATCTCAGATGATGGTTGCTCGGCCATTGCTTACTCTTCGCCGAGCAGCCGCAGCGCTTCGACCAGGCTCCGGTGCATCCGGTTGAAGGAGGCGGAGAGGCGGCCGATCTGGTCCTTCTTGCCGTACTGATATTCGGGTGTGTTGATTTCGCCGAGGCTGATCGCTTCGGCGGTCTTGGCGATCTTTTCGATCGGTCCCACCACGACGAAATTGAGAAGCACGTTCACCGAGATGAACAGCAATGCGAGGAATGCGAGGAACGGGATCACGAACAGGCTCCGGATGTGGCTCGCGCGCACCGCCGAAGCCGACATCGGCACGGAGACGATTTGCGCGCCGATGATCTCGCCCGGTTTCCAGCCATAGCCGTTCTCATTGCCGTAGAGCGCGACCATCGACGCGGGCGCGGTCGCCGCGGTGCTGTGGCATTCGAGGCATGCCGGCTTGTTGACGAGCGGCCGAGCAAGCTCGAGCATGGGTCCGGTCGCGGTCGAGCGGACAAAGGAATCTTCGTCCTTTCCTGGGTGCGCGCGGAAGTCGTTGATGATGTCGGCTTCCCAGTCGGTCGCGCGGTCCTGCGGGTTGGTCGGGTTGAGCGCCGCCTCGCGATAGCTGAAGTCGGGGAACTTCTGATGGATCACGTCGAAGTTGCGCTTGGCTCCATAGGCGGAGACCGACTGCGGGTAGAAATGCTGGCCGATCAGGGGCTTGAGGATCGGCGCGATCTGCTCGGAAGTGTATTTGCGGGCGCCGGCGGCGCTCTCCATCATGATGCGCGAGCTCTGAAGCACTTCCTCGCGCGCCACGGCGTCGACCAGCGGCTCGGCGGCGAGCGCGAACAGAGCTGCGCCGACTAGTGCGACGACCAGCAGCAACAGATTGAACTTGGTTCTCAGTCCCACCGGAGCCCCCTCCCGGGAATCGACGCCTACAAGCGCATCCTGAAGCAACAGAGGGGGTTAAGGCAAATGAATGCGTGCGGGAGTGGCGCTATTCGGCGGCTTCGGCCGTCATTCGCTGCTTGGCGGAAGCGAGCATTTGCTTGAAGCGGGGATCGTCCCGAATTGGATCGAGGTCGGGGTCGACCTCGAGATGGCGAATTTCGGTCGTGCTGCTGGTCAACTCGAAATAAGGCTGCAGCGCATTGATTGCGCCTTCGCGATCATCGAGGTCCTTAGCCAAGACGCACGCGATATTGTATCTGCCTAGCAGGTTGTCCGGATCCAGGAGGAGGGCGCGACGGATCCAGTCGCGCGCGCGATCCGCCTCACCCATGACAGCCAGGCCTGCCGCCCCCATCGCGAGAGCCGAGCAATTCGTCGGGTCCTTTGCGATGACTCCCTCTACTCGCCTCACAGCTGTTTTAGCCGCCTCACGCGCTTGATCCGCTTCGCCAATCGCTCGGTGGCATGTCATGAGCATCATTGCGTTGCGCCAATCCGTCTCCATGAGAGACGAGGCCTTCTCGAAGAAAGGAATCGACTCCGGGATGTGCCCCGAACGAAACAGCATTCGAGCTGCTTCCCGGTTCACCTCCCATGAGTCGGGGTCGAGACGAAGTGCCTTGCGGATAAGCTCCTCTGCCTTCGCGGCGTCGCCCTCCTCCTCCAGATAGCGCGCTTTCGTGCAATGCGCTTCCGGGAGGTTCGGGTTCAATTCCAGCGCTCGTTCCGCGGCCGGCAGGGCGTTCTCGTCCACTCCGTGTACGAAACGAAGCTCGAGCTGGGCGAGCGCCATCAATGCCCAAGCCTGCGCATAACTCGGATCGAGCTCCACGGCCTGCTCGCAAAAGCGCTTGATCGCCTTGTCGCGGCGGAGATCGCCGTACGAACCTTGAATCCACTGTTGCCGCGCCATCAGGTAGAGATTGTAGGCTTCGACATTCGTCGTCCCACGCTGCTCGATTGCCTTCTTCTCGGTGGGCAGCAGCTTTACCTTCAGCGCCTCGACGATCGCCTTCGAAATCTCGTCCTGAATGGCGAAAATGTCGTCGAGGTCGCGGTCGAAGCGGTCCGCCCACAAATGCTTGCCGGTCGATCCATCGATCAGCTGGGCGTTGATCCTGACTCGGCTTCCGGCCTTGCGCACGCTGCCTTCCAGAACATGGCTAACGTCAAGCTGTTTCGCCACCTCCTGCACGTCGGGGTTCTGGCCCTTGAAGCTGAAGGCGGT
>DASUIC010000119.1:0-11782 GCA_036273215.1 Sphingomicrobium sp. | reverse complement strand
ATGCCTTCGATCGTGGCTCGAATCGCGGAGAACGGCTGCGCCGGCCGCGGCGAAGCGGCCGGCGTATATTATCTCGGCGACGACCAGGAGCACATGCTCGAAACCGTCGAGCAGGTGCGTCCTAAGATCGAAGCTGGCCTGACGCGGGAGGAGCTGCAGTCCACGTTGCCGCCGTGCGGCGCACGCAATGCGCTCGATTGCGCGCTGTGGGAGCTCGAATCCAAGGCCGCCGACGTTCCCGTATGGAAGCTTGCCGGCGTGCCCCGGTCGAAACCGCTCGTCACGACCTTCACCTTGCCCGCGGACGATCCCTCGATTCTCGCGACCAAGGTCATGCGCCTTGAATCCGCGAGGGCGATCAAACTGAAACTCGACGGCGACGTTGAAGCGGACCGCGAACGGATGCGTGTGGTTCGTAGCGCCCGGCCGGACGCATGGCTCGGGGTCGATGCAAATCAAGGCTTCCTTGCTGACAACCTTGAGGCTCTGGGGGTCGCCGCGCGCGAGTTCTCCGTCTCGCTGATCGAACAGCCGCTGAAGCGCGGCGATGAGGCGGCGCTCGAGGGCTGGTCCCCCGGGATCCCGATTGCCGCGGATGAGAGCATCCTCAATCTCACCGAACTGCAGGAGCGCGCGCGCTATTTCGACGTCATCAACATCAAGCTCGACAAGTGCGGCGGGCTGACCGAGGCGCTGAAGATGGCGCGGGCGTCGCGCATGTTCGGCAAGCAGCTGATGGTCGGCAACATGGGCGGCTCGACGCTGGCGATGGCGCCGGGGTTCGTGCTTGGCCAGCTGTGTGACATTGTTGATCTGGACGGGCCGTTCGGCCTCGCCGACGACCCGCTCGCTGCCGAGATTTACAACGACGGCATGATCTTCGTTCCTGAGCAGATGTGGGGCGCAGCTTAGCCTCACAAGCTCCACAGCGCCGCACCGATCACCGGTCCGAGGAGGTTCCGCGATTAACAGGATCAGGGTTTCAACCGCAGTTCGTCTCGGAAGCGTAACGGTCTGCCGTTGACGGTTGAATCGCCATTTACCATGAGCTTCTCGGCCTAGCAGCTTCATGATTCCTTCCGCTCCAACAACGGAGTGGAGGGACAAAATGCTTTGGAGACCAGGTTGCGCGATTGCCGTGATCGCTGCCAGCGCATCGTCGGCGCTTGCGGCCCCGATCGCTGCTCAGGCCAATCCCAACGCCAAAGTCCTTCTTGCGACCGAAGGTCCGAACATGCTCGGCACCCTCGCCTTGCCGATCAAGGCCACCCGTTTCAGCGCCTATCTCGCACGCGCGAGGCAGGACGCCTCTGCATCGCCGATGCTTCAGAGGCTGATCGCGCCGGCGCGCCGCCTCCCTCCGGTGCAGCAGCTCGCCTTCGTGCAGCGCTCCGTCAGCAATAGCATCCGCTGGGTGTCCGATACGACAGAATGGGGACAGCACGAATATTGGGCGAGTGCGTCGCAAACGCTCGCGCGCGGCGCGGGAGACGTGGCCGACCGCGCGATCGTCAAGCTGCAGGCGCTGCGAGCGCTCGGCTTCCGCAGCTCCGACCTGTTCCTCACGCTTGCCAGGGACAAGGTCGGAGGACCGATCACCGTCCTCACCGCTCGCCTCGGCGGCCGCTATTATGTGCTCGACGACACCGGCGGAGCGCCGTTCCCGGTGGAGGAACGCCGCAACGAGTTCCAGCCGGCGATGAGCTTCGGCATCTATGGAGCATGGATCCACGTGCGGCCCTCGATCGTCGCATCGGCAACGCCCAGTTCGACTCTCGCCGCTCGCAAATGACTCGATGAAGACTCCTTCGGCCGCGGCCTTGTGTTATGGTCGCGATCGAGATGGGGCTCTTCAAACAGATCGTGACATCTTCGAGGCGCTCGGTCCTCCCGCTGCTCGCGCTGGGCGTCGTTGCTGGCTGTGCGCATGAGGAGCGTCCGCTACCGCCTCCGCAGCCGCGCGTGGTGCAGCGCGCGCCGCTGCCGCCTAACCAGGGAGTCTCGGCCGCCCGGTACGTCGCCGAGAGCGGCTCGATCGACCTGTTCGTTATCCGCTCTTCCCAGCTGGCGCTCGAGCGATCGGGGTCGCCGCGTGTGCGGCAGCTCGCCTCGATGCTCATCGAGGCGCACAGGGGAACGAGCGCTCAGCTCTCCTTTGCCGGCCGCCGGCTGAACCTGCTTCCGTCGGCCACGTTGCAGCCGAGCCATCAGGCGTTGCTCAACCAGCTGCTGTCGGCCTGGAACTTCGATGCGGCGTACCTCACATTCGAACGGAACGCGGTCCGCGAGGCGTTCGCACTCGACAGAGCCTATGAGACCGCCGGTCGCAGCCCGACGCTTCGCCCCGTCGCCGCAGAGAGAGCTGCGGTCATGCAACGGGAGCTCGCCCAACTGAGCTGATCTCGAGGTTCGAGCGATGCCTCGGTTCGGGTGGTAAACGGCGCGCTAACCATCCCGCGTAAGCATATCTTCGCCTTGTTTTGCGACACGCAGGCGCATGGTAAGGCGCCTTTTCTCCCGCTCCTCGATGACGCTTGCTGCCGCTGCAGCAGCGCTCACGGTGGTTCCTGGCAACGCATCCGCGCAGGCCATTCCGGCCGGCGTAGGCGGATCCCTCGCCTTTTCGAAATCCGAGGCGATTCTTGGCGCCCCAAGCGCGCTCGAGGCCATTCTAGCGCAGCAGCACGCTTCTGTGCGCATCGGCGCCTCGGTGCAGCCGTCTGCTTATACTCTGCCAAGGCTCATTCCTGCGATCGTCCGCACGCGCCCAGTCGAAGATGAGGGCGTGTTCAGCGGGAAACCCGACGTGTTTGGATCGGTCGCGCTGCGCGTCACTCACACACCGCTCGATGCCCGCTGGCACCCGGCGGAGAATGCCCGTCTTCACGGTGAGCCCGCGCGTTACGCGGAGTCGCTGCGCGATCTTCCGCCGGTCGAGCGGCTCAACGCGGTGAACCGCTACGTCAACCGCCGGGTCCGCTTCGAATCCGATGAGCAGCAATTCGGCAGGCCGGACGTGTGGTCGGCCGCCGACTCAACACTGCGCAGCGGCCGCGGAGATTGCGAAGATTATGCCATCGCGAAGCTGCAGATGCTGCGGACCGCCGGTATTTCGGACCGAGACCTTTATCTCGTCATTCTGCGCGATCTGGTTCGCCGCGAAGACCATGCAGTGCTCGTCGTTCGCGCCGCGGGGCGCATGCTCCTGCTCGACAACGGGACCGACCAACTGCTCGATAGCGCCGACGTCAGCGATTATCGGCCGGTGTTGACCTTTGCCTCATACGGCGAGTGGACCCACGGCTATCGCGTCTCGCGGCCTGCGATCACCATTGCTTCAAACGATCAGGGCGGCGATTCCGACGATCAGCGCTCGCGAAGCGCGTCGCTCCTCGCCTTCAACACCGGCTTGAGAAGGTAGGTCAGAACGCTCTTCCGCCCGGTGATGATCTGCGTGCTGGTCATCATTCCCGGAGTGATCGGAAGGCTGTGGCCGGAAGCCTCCAGGTAGCTCTTGTCGGTCTGGACAACGACCGTGAAATAGGCCTGCTTCTCCTTGTCGTCGTAGATCGAATCGGCTGAAATCTGCACGACCCTGCCGTCGAGACCGCCGTAGATGGAGAAATCATACGCGGTCACTTTGACCAGGGCCCGATCACCGACCTTGATGAACGCGATGTCGGCCGGCTTGACCCGAGTTTCCACCAGCAGCTTTTCGCCGAGCGGAACGACTTCCATGATCTTCTGCCCGGGCTGCACGTACGAACCGATCGTCGTGACTTGAACATCGTTGACGACGCCGTCGACGGGTGAGCGGATTTCGGTCCGGCTCAGCTTGCCCTCGGCGCCGCGGAGCGACTGCTCGTTGACAGCGATCTTGGCGTTGACCTGGCTGCGTTCGTCGAGCGCCTGCTGCTTGAACTCGAAATTCGCCTGCGAAGCTTGAGCTTCGGCTTCGCGCACTGCGGCTTCCGCCTTGCCCTGCTGTTCGCGCGCGGCGGCGATTCGGCCCTGCAGGTCGACGACTTCACGCTGCTTTTCCATGAGGTCGGTCTGTGGAACGATGCTCTTGGCCGCGAGTGGCTGAATCATCTGAACCTGGTGCTGGGCGAGTGCGAGGCTGCTCTGCAGGCTGTTGATCGTCGCCACCGCTTCACCCGCATCTCGCCGCGCCTGATCCGCGGCGGCCTCCGACGCGGCGACCTTGCTCTGAAGCGCGGATTCGCGCGCTGCCTGGAGCGCTTCTTCACCGGCGCAATCCGGGCCATCGCACGCGACGCTCTTCCCCAGACCCTCCTCGGTCAGGCGCGCCGAGCGGGCTTCGAGCGATTCCGTTTCTGCCTGGATCTGCCCCAGCTGGGACGTGCTGTCCGGGTTATCGAGCCGGACGAGCAGCTCGCCCTTGTGCACATGCTGGCCGGATCGAACGTAGATATCGCTGACGGTCGCGGGATCGGCCGCGGTGATCACCTGAAGTTTGCTCGACGGGATCACCCTGCCCTCGCCGCGCGTCACCTCGTCGACGTTAGCGAGGCTCGACCACAGCAAGAACAAAGCGACGCCGATCGCCGTGGCGACGATGATCAGCCGCGCTCCGGTCAGCGGTTTGCGATGCCTGATTGCGGGACCGACGAAGGGGATAGTGGCCATTACGACTTACTCCAAAATACTAGCGGCCGACCGGGATCGACGCGCCGGCCGCGCTCGCAATCTGACTGCCAGCTGCGGGTTTGACTTGCTGCGATTCGAGGATCCGCGCGGTTGCGCCGCCGCTCTCGTCGGGTGCCGGGATGTTCAGGCTCCAGCCCTTCGATGTGTCGAGCAATCCTCCGACGTCGTCTCCAGCACGCGGCTCCGCCGGATTGGCTTCTGCAATCTGGACGGGAGCGGCGTCAGCCGATGCAAGCGCGGTGACGGGCGCGGCCGGGCGAAGCGCCGCGGGATCGATCGGCTCGCCGATGTAGCGTCCCGTGAATGCCGACGGCTCACCCCACGAACCCGGCCAGCGGTAAAAGATATGCTGTCCGATCTGCGCGACCTTGTCGAGCAACGGAGCCCAGCGCGGAGCGACATAGTCCGCGTGATAGTGAGTGGCCTCGCCGACTGTCGGGTCGACATAGCCCTCGAGCGCCGCGCGAGCCACGTCCTGCGCTTCGAGCCATGCCTCGTGCGCAGGTTTACGATAGAGCGCCCCGTCGCAGACGAACGTGAACTGGCAAACGCCTGAGTTCGCGCCCTGGTAGACGACCTCGCAAACCGATTTGGGGAATGCCGGGTGCCTCAACCGGTTGAGCACCACCTGCGCCACGGCACGGCGACCGGCGACAGGCTCGAACCCGGCTTCGTAATAGACCGCCTGAGTCAGGCATAGCAGGGCACGTTGTGCATCGAGTGCGCTGCCCTTGAGGTCGAACGGACGGGCGGCATGCAGCGGATCGGTCGTGAACGGAAGCGCGGCGTTGATCACCTTCGCCTGCTCGCCCACGGCCTGCATGTCGTTGGCTCCTGCGCCAGTGGTCGCCTGGATGAGGGCCGAGGCGCGCGCCGGAGGAACTCGAAGCGTTATCGTCGCCCCCGCTGGTTCGCCAAGAGGGAACAGGGCGGCCGCACAGGCAAACAGCACCACAACGGAGATGAGCGCGACCGCGGCGCCCTTGGCGCGGTGCGTCATCATGCGACGGCCAAGCAGTTTCCTGATCCGGCCGATCATTGCTGCGCCGCCTTTTGCGCCGCTTCCGTCAAAAGCTTCAGCACGTCGTCGCGCGGGCCGTCGGCCATGATCTTGCCGCCGTCGATCACGATCAGGCGATCGAGGATCGACAGCATATTGTGACGGTGAGTCGCGACGATCAGCGCCTGGTCGCGGCCGATCGCGGTTTTCAGATGTTCGATGAAATAGAGCTCCGTCTGCGTGTCCATGGAGCCGGTCGGCTCATCGAGGAACAGCAGCTTCGACGGGCTGACCAACGCCCTCGCGAGCACCAGCAACGACTTCTGCCCGCCCGACAGGCGCGAGCCGCGCTCACCGACGGGAAGATCGAAACCGGCCGCGTCACGCGACAGGAAGATGTCCGCGCCCGAGCGCACGACGGCGTCGATCAGCTGCTGGTCGTCGGCCTGCGCCGCCCCAAGCATCAGATTCTCGCGTACCGTCCCGCTGAACACTTCGGAATCCTGGGCAACGAAGCGGAACGCGTCGCGTAGCTGGTGCGGGTGGTACTGCCTGCTGTCGAGTCCATCGACGAGCATTTCGCCGCCCGTCGGCGTGTAGAGGCCGCACAGGATTCGGCCCAGCGTCGACTTGCCGGACGCGACCCGGCCGATGATCCCGACCCGCTCGCCCGGATTGATCTTGAGATTCACGTTCGACAGCGAATCGCGACCGGCGTTCGGATAGCGGAAGTCGACGTCGCGAAACTCGATATGACCGGCGCGAATCTCCGGGACGATGCTGCGCATCGCCCCCTGGCGCTCGTCCTCGACCTCCATCATCCGCTGCAGCGACGTCAGCGTAGCCATCGCCTGCCGCCCGCGGGTGATCAGGAAGGCGAGCTGCCCAACCGGCTGCAACGAACGACCCGAGATCATGATGATCGCGATGATCGCGCCCATCGTCATCTCGCCGGCCTGGAAACGGTAGAAGCCGCCGATCAGCAGTCCGACGCTGATCGACTGCTGCGAAATGCTGGCGAGGTTCACGGCGACAGCGGTCAGCTTGCGCATGCGCTCGCTGGTTGCCGCGCTCATCGACGAATAGCGCCGCCAGCGGCCCAGCATCTGCCCTTCCGCACGAACCGCTTTCAAAGTTTCTGCGCCTGAGATCGATTCGACGAGCACCGAATGCTGCAGGCTCGCGTCGGCCTGCGCATCGAGCGCTGCCCGGCCCATGGCTTTCTGAAGGCTGATGCCGGCGGTGAGCATGAACAGAATGCCCGCGACAGGGACAACCACCAGCCAGCCACCGACCAGGGTGATGAATGCCAGAAAGAGGAACAGGAAGGTCAAATCAACCGCGAGCACGACCGTCGTCGACGCAAAGAAGTCGCGAACATGCTCGTATTCAGAGACTCGCCGCGCCATCGCGCCCGTGCTGCCCTGGCGATCGGCCATGGGCAGGTTCATCACCTTCTCGAACAACTTCTGCGACAGCTTGGCGTCGAGCTTGCGCCCGACCTCGTCGATCAGGCGGGCGCGAGCCACACGCAACGTGAAATCGAGGCTGAGCGCGAGCAGCACGCCGAGCGCGAGCACCCAGAGAGTCGCAGCAGCCTTGTTCGGAATTACGCGGTCGTACACGTTCATCGTGAACAAAGGCATCGCGAACGCGAGCAGGTTCACGACCAGTGCCGCAAGCAGTACCGGCCAGAATTCCTTCCGGACCTTCCAGATTTCAGACCAGAACCAGTGGCGGCGCTTGGCCTCGTCCCAAGGCCGTTCATTCTCGCGCTCGCGGGTCGGATCGGTCTCGACCACGACCGCGCGGCCGGTGAAGCTTGGCGCGATCTCGGCGAGGTTCACCCACATCGGCTCGGCGACCCCGGGAGCATAGACGAGCCCGTCGCGATCGCGGACTTCCAGCAACACGGCGGCGAGGCCGTCCTCGAGCTCGAGCACCGCCGGGCATTTGCCCGACGGCCAACCCTTCAGGTGGCGAGTGACCGGCTCCGCCCGCATTCCAACCTGCTCGAGCGCAGGCTCGACCTGGTGGAACGGCAGGCGGCCGTCAGCCGAAAGCGCCAACCCGGCACGCAGGAGGACCGGGGATGACGGCCGGTCCGAACGCCGTGCAAGGAACGCAAGACAGTCGAGGACGGGGTCGATCTCCCGCGCCCGTTCCGTATCGAGCCAATTCATGAAGCTCACAGCCCGTCCCCGATTCTCTTAGCGGCCTTCCGGCGTCGCCGGAGGCGGCGTCGTATTGCTCGGATTGTTGATCGTCTCGCCCGGAGTTGCGCCGGCCGGAGTTCCTCCGACAGGCGGCGGCGCGGGCGGCGATACCATCGCCGGCGCGGGCATGCTGGTCTCCATGAGATCGCCTGCCGGGACCGGAACGACGTGATAATGCGCCATTTCCGTCTCGCGAGCAGCCGCGGGAAGCGGAACCGCGAGGCATTCGATCAGCCGGTTCTCGGCAGCGAGCACCTGATATTGCGCATAGACTCGCGCGAGCCGTGCGGTCTCGGTCTGCTGTTGGACGACGTAGCGTCCGTTCTGCGCATCGAGCACGTCGAGCAGTGAGCGGCGGCCGATGTTGAACTGCTCGCGATACGAGAGCAGCAAATCGTCGGAAATGCGTCCCTGCGTCTCGAGCTCGGTCGTCAGCGCCGTCTGGTTCTGCAGGCGGCTCCAGGCGGTGCGGACGTCTTCCTCGGCGGCGCGGGTCTGCTCGAACAGGCGGCCATGCACTTCGTTCGCACGCTCCTGCTGCTCGCGGACGTTCGCTTCCTTGGTGCCGCCGTTGTAGAGCGTCCAGCGAAGCACTCCCAGCGCCTGCAAGTCGGTCGTGCGGCCCTCGAACCCGTCGATGTCGTGACCGGCGCGGGCACGGCCCTCCAGGCTGAACTTCGGCCCGAGCGCCGCTCTCGCGGCGCGAACTTCCTCGCGCGACGTGGCAAGATCCGCAACCGCTTCGCGGACGCGCGGATTGTCGCCGCGTGCGGTCGCTTCCGCTTCCTCGAGCGAGGCAGGCATGCACTGGCTGAGGTCAGGCGGCATCGACACGCTGTCGATGGGAATCCCGGTCAGCGTCCGGAATGTAATGCCTGCGGTGTCGAGGTCTTCCTGAGCTTCCGTGACTTTCGCGCGGGCAGCCTGGAGCCGCTCCTCGGCCTGCTGTTCGTCGGCAATGCTGATCGAGCCCTTGGCGACGCCTTCACGCAGGTCGGACGCGAGCTTCTCATGGAAGGTCACATTGTCCTGAGCGATCGCGACCAGCCGCTGCTGAAGCAGGTAGTCGATGTAGGTTCGAGAAACGTTCAGAGCGACGAATTCGGACCGCTCTTCGACGCGCGCGGCGGCGGCGTCGGTTCGGGCTGCCTGCCGATGAATTTCGGCCTCCCGCCCCCCACTGTCATAGACCAGCTGGTCGACAATCAGGTCGCCCTCGATCGGCCACAAGGTGTGGTCGGCGATCCCGAGCTGACGGCGAGTGGGGTTCTTCAGGCTCCTGACGCCCGCCGAACCTTCAACCGAGATATTGGGATAATAGAGCCCTTTGCCCTGCTCCAGCTCTTCTTCCGTAGCAGCGCGGTTGGACACGGCCTGCCGGATCTGCGGATTGGTATTCAAAGCCGACTGGATGGCGTCCCGAAGCTCAACCGCCAACGCGGGTGAGCCACTGAGCAGCAAAGCCCCCGGAACGACGATCGCCCAATGTTTCTTGATCATAAGTGCCCCCTTCTTGGTCGTTGAGGGGTCGGCGCTTTGGACGAGCGCCAACCCCGATTACTCTTATGAACTCACTCGAAGCCCCTACCCGTGCGCCGGTGGCGGCGCGTCCTGATGCATGACCATGTCCACTGTGAGCGCGGATTGGTGTCCCCCGTAAGGGCCCATCATCGCCATGTGCTCAATTGAGACAAACGATGCAGCGTGGGTTGCCAAGGCCTGCAATGCCCCATTGGCGCCGGCGGCATGCGTCGGGAGCGAATGGAGAAGCATGTCGACATTCGGCCCTTGGCCTTGGCCGCCGTGCAGCGCATCCGCGAGAACTTTGCTGACCACCTCGTCATGCTGCGCCGAATTACCGGCAACGGAGTTGACCGGTAGCGGAGAACCATGAGTCGCCGCCGCAAGCTGCTGAGCTGACGGCATGACTACTGCAGGCGCGGTCATCGAACCAAGATTCGTGGCAGTCGCATGACCCGTCCCGCCGGTGGATCCGTGCAGCAGCTGCGTCATTGTCACCGGCTGAGCCGATGCGGCGCTACCCAGCGGGTGAGCCGATTCCACCATGTCATGGATCGGCGACGAGTGCTGCGCAGCCTCGAGGGACTGAACAACGGGCATTGGCTGGATGCTGTGCAGCGCCTGTTCAGACCCGGCGGAAAGCGGCGTCGCTGACCCTATACTCGCCGTCGCCAGCGGCATCTTGCCCAGCTGGTCTCCCAAATTGAAGGCCAGATGATGCCCATCCATGGTCAAATGCTCGGCATCGAGGCCCGCCGCCGCCAGCGCACCCATCAGCGCTGCGTTCTGGCCGACACTGAACACCCGCTGCCCCTGCTGCTCGAGATTGTCGTTCGACGCCATCAGCGAGCTGGTGTTGAGCGCCGTGTGCGCCACGTCCTGCGTCGTGATGCTGTTCTGCTGAACGAGAGCATTCGGAGTTGTCGTGGTTACAGATCCACTGTTCGACACCTCGATGGTCGTCGCGCCGGTGACCGAGTCGTTGTCGCCGTCCGTGAAGGTCATGCTGACGGGGATCTTCACATCGACGTTCGTCGACTGAACTCCAACGGAGAACAGGTCGACCTTGCCGCCCCCGCCACCGACATTGGCGGCATAGAGCTCGATGTCGCCGATGAACTCGCCTGTAGGTGCCGTGAAGGTCCAGGTGCCGCCCATCGCCGAATCCGGGACCTGGCCGCTTCCGATCACGTTTCCATTCGTGTCGTGCACGACGTAATCCACGACGTTGCCGGAGACGAAGAACGGGAACTTGAACGTTGCAAAGCTGATGTCCGGCAAGGTTGTGCCGGTCGGAGGCGTGAACGCTCCGGAGCCGTCAGGATCGGCCAGCGCCTGTGATCCGAAGTCGAAGAAGAAGAACTCGCCATTGTTGAAGTTGTTGTTGGCGACGCCCCATCCGGCGGTAGACCCGTTGACGCTGCTGAGGGTCAAAGTGCCGGGATTTCCGGTCGACTCCCAGTTCGCGACATCGAAGCCCGAGGCGACGGTATAACCCGAAACCACCGAGAGCGGGTCGTTGGTGGCACCGTCATTGAGGATTTGCGATGGCGTCGGGCCGGCTCCGAACGACGTCGATCCGCCGATCTGGACTTCCTGCGTCGTTCCATCGAGCGGTTGGAGAAGGTCGAACGTGTACGTGCCGGTCGTGCCACCGTTCGGATCGACGGTTATCGTGAAGACTGCCGTGTCGCCAGACGAAACCGTTCCGCTGTGATCGATGTCGGCATAAGCCGTATAAACATTGCCCACCTGCTGGCCGACGAGCGCATGACCGCCTGAGGTGATGTTCGTCAGATCGGGCGAAATGACCACGCTCTGGAAACCATCAGCTCCGACGGCGAGGTGCAGCGAGCCCTGTCCGTCGTGGATCGTCGAGTTCGTGTCTGTCGGGTCGTTGTCGGTCGTAATCGGCTGGATCGTGCCCAGGGTCGGCGCATCGTCTTCGACATGGACCGTCAGCGAGCCGCTGGTCAGCGTGTTGCCGAAGTTGTCGTGCGCAGTGACCCCGATATTCAGAATCGAGTCGCCGCCGTTCTCACCCGAGTTGACGCCATTCGGCGTGTCGATCGGACCCGACAGGGTGACCGTGTAGTGACCCGCATCATCAATCGTCGCTACCAGGATCGTCGCCGATCCCGCCGTGCCGGTCAAAGTGTGGCCGCCGTCGGTAAGGGTCCAGGTGATCGCCGTGCCGCCGGAGGTGAACGTTCCGGACGGTGCCGTCAGCGAAGTCGTGAACGTCGCTCCGCTGATGCTGTCGCTGAGCGAGATCGTGCCGCTGTTGGTGAGAACGTCGCTCGTCCCGTCGTTGTCGGTGTCGCCGCCGCGCTCGGTCCCGACCAGCGGGAGCACCTCTTCCGAGACCACCGTC
>DASUIC010000118.1:0-14126 GCA_036273215.1 Sphingomicrobium sp. | reverse complement strand
TTGAAGGCATATTTGTTACGTCCGACCGCCTGGACGCGCATGTCATCGACGATCGTGCTGCGTGAGACATCGAGCCGCCATTTGCCGACGAAGGGATCGTTCGCCGCCCCCAATGCCGAAGGCGGCTTGATCGCTGCCATGGCCGCGACAGCGAGAGCGACAAGGGTGATAAGGCGCATCCTGGAATCTCCTCCTGATTGCGGATGCGTTACAAACGTTGGGTTCCGGTCGCAGGCTCGTTTCGACCAACGCCCGTACCGGTTATGGCAACGGCCTTATTCAGCCTTCCCGACGGTCGCCTTGATGATCCGGCCCGGTCCGCGCGGAGGCTCGCCGACGGGGAGCGCATCCACATATTCCATGCCGCTCTCAACCTCTCCCCACACGGTATACTGGCCGTCGAGGAAGTTCGAATCCTGGGTGACGATGAAGAACTGGCTGTTGGCGCTGTTCGGATCCTGAGAGCGGGCCATCGACACCGCTCCGCGGTTGTGCGGCGCATCGGAGAATTCCGCCTTGAGGTTGGGCAGGTCGGAGCCGTGATAGCCGGTGCCTGTCGGATCGCCGCCCTGCGCCATGAACCCGCGGATCACTCGGTGGAACGGCACGTCGTCGTAAAAGCCGCTGTTGGCGAGCTCGGCTATTCGCTCGACGTGACCCGGGGCAAGGTCCGGCCGCAGCTTGATGACGACGTCGCCGCCGGTCGAAAGCGTGAGGGTCAGGCGGTCGTCGGCCATGGATGAGCTCCAGATGTAAAGCTTGAAAGGAAGTCGCGATTTAGGTGCGCCGGGGTGGTTGCGCCAGTGTCGCAGCGACCATAGGAGGACCCAACCGGGTCCAGTCGAGGGGAGCGCAATGGCCGACGACGACCACATCGCCCCGCCGCTCGTCGACGAGTCGAACCCGGCGCACTCGAGCGCGATCGACGAGGAGGACCGGCTTCGGCCCGAGTTCGTCGACAAGGTTCTCGACGCGGTCGATTCGGGCGACGACGAGACCGCGCGACGCCTCGTCGAGCCGCTTCATCCGGCCGACATCGCCGACTTGATCGAGCTTGCCGCGCACGATGAGCGAGAGGGCCTCGTCAAGGCGTTGGCCGGGATCATCAGCCCCGACGTGCTCGCGGAAATGAACGATTATGTCCGCGAAGGCCTGCTCGACGAGATGGAGCCGCAGCAGGTCGCGGACATCGCTGGCCAGCTCGAGACCGACGACGCGGTCGCGCTGATCGAGGACCTCGACCGCGACGAGCAGCAGGCCGTGCTTCGGGCAATGGAGCCCGACGACCGCGCCGCGGTCGAGGAAGCGCTGAGCTACCCGGAAGATTCGGCGGGCCGGCTCATGCAGCGCGATCTCTGCGCTGTCCCTGAGCATTGGAAGGTCGGCGAGGTCATCGACTACCTGCGCTCGACCGCCGATCTGCCCAACGACTTCTGGGAAGTGTTCGTGGTTTCGCCCGACCATCATCCGGTCGGCACCTGCAAGCTGTCGACGATCCTTCGCGTGCCGCGGACCACTGCTGTCGGCGAGGTCATGCAACGCGACCAGACCCTCATTCCGGTGGACATGGATCAGGAGGACGTCGCCCTCCGCTTTCAGAAATATGCGCTGGTGTCCGCGGCGGTGGTCGACGAGGAGAGCCGGCTGGTCGGGATGATTACGGTCGACGATGTCGTCCACATCATCCAGCAAGAAGCGGGGGAGGACGTGCTCCTCCTCAGCCAGGCGGGCGAAAGCGACATCAACGCACCGCTCGGCGAGACCGTCCGCACCCGGATGTGGTGGCTGTTCATCAATCTCATTACCGCCATCCTGGCCTCCGCGGTGGTCGCCGCCTTCCAGGGAACGATTTCGCGACTCGTCGTGCTCGCGGTGCTGATGCCGATCGTCGCCGGGATGGGCGGCAATGCGGCGACACAGACGATGGCGGTGACGGTCCGTGCGCTGGCGACCAATCAGCTGACCGAATCGAACACCGTCCGGATGATCATGCGCGAGCTCGGAATCGCAATCGCCAACGGGTTCGGGCTCGGCATCATCATGGCGATCGGCTGTCAGCTCGTGTACCACGACCTGCCGCTCAGCCTGGTGCTGTTCGCGGCAATGGTCATCAACAATCTGAACGCCGGCCTCTCTGGAGTCCTTATCCCGGTGGGCCTCGAAAAGCTGCGGATCGATCCCGCGGTCACCTCGACCGTGTTCGTGACGACAATGACCGATGTGATCGGCTTCTTCTCCTTCCTCGGGCTTGCCGCAGCGTTCGGGCTTCACCGCTAAGCCGTTGCGAATCATGGCTTAGTCCGGCATCGCCATGCGGTGCCGAAGCTTCACCTGACCAAGGTCGCGTTCGCCTGCCGTGATCTCGACGCGCTGCAAAATCGAGTCGCGATGCGAGCGATCGGCGACGAGCTTCGGGTCGCCACCCGTATGCGCCCGAAGCGCTCGGCCGAGCTGATCGGCGGCAATCTCTTCTGGATCGTCAAGCACCGCATCGTCGCCGGCAACGAGATCCTTCGCCTCGAAGATCGCCACGACGGGCGGATCGACATCGTCTGCTCGGCCGAGCTCATAGCCGTCTCGCCCAAGCCGCGCCGGGCGCACCAGGGGTGGCGTTATCTCGACGACAAGGATGCGCCCTCGGCCGAGGACGACGGCAGCGGACTCGGCGCGCTTCCGCCGCGGCTTTACGGCCGCCTCGCCGCTCTGGCGCTGGTCTGAAGGCGCTTACTTACAACCGCTGACGCTGGTCGACCCGCTGATCCTCAGGGTGCAGGACGGATTTCCGGAAAGCCGCACTGTGGCGGGCCCTGACGCGTCCACGGTCGCCGAATTGCTGGCAGCTCCGGCGATTGTTGCGGAGCCTTCCGCGCCCAAGGTGGCGTCCTTGGTCGCGAGATGCGCGGCGTCGAGGGACGAAATGCCCCGAACTACCGCCGTAAGTTTCGCCGCGTGACCTGCCAAAGAAGCGCTCGCCGTTCCCACCACGCTGACGTTCAGCTGGTCGACGTCGGTCTGATCGATCACCCCGCGGCCGGAGCCCTGGACGGAGAGGTCGAACGACAGCGCTTTCACGCGATCGATGTCGATCAGACCCGAGCCATTGAGCCAGGCGGCCGAGAGGTCATGTGTGCCGAGACTGATCTGGACGGGGCCGGGGTCCTGGCCCGGATAGCCGCCCCAGGAATCGAGATTGTTGTGGACGACGAGGGTGTCGCCGCGCACTTCGATCGCGACCCGGTCGAGCGCCTGCGGCGAGCCGCTCGCGGTCGCGAACGGCGGCACTCCCGTCTTGAGGGTAACCGTGAACGGCCCATCGACCCGCACTTTCGTGAAGCTCGTGATCCCGAAGTTGCGGGTTTCCGCCGTCGCAGGAGAGGCGACCGCGGAAACAAGCAGAGCGGCAAAGAGGAAGGTGCGCATGACGGCACCTTCGCCGAACATGGTTAAGGCCGCTTTAAGAGCAGTGCACGTCGCCCGAGCCGGCCTTGCTGACGCTGCACTTGGCGCCGCCGGTCACCGTCACGTCGCCCGAGCCCATGATGCTGACATCGGCGGTGCCAGTGGCGTGCGCCTTGATGTCGCCCGAACCGGCGATCGAGATTTTGACGTCCTGCGAGGTCATATTGCTGGTGTCGACGTCGCCTGCACCCGCGATCCCATAATCACCCGATTGGGCATTGCCGGATTTGACATCCGCGCTTCCGGATCCCGCGACCGACAGCTTGAGGGCTTTGACCTGGGCGGATTGAATCGTGAGATCGCCCGCTCCGGCCATCTTCCCTTCGAAGCTGTCGCCCTGCACCTTGTCGATGTTGACGTCGCCGGCTCCCGCGAGCGTCGCCCCCGTCAGCGTCGGCACGGTGATCGCGATATCGGCCCTGCCGCGTTGGATGCTGAAATTGAAGAAGCTGTGCTGGCTTCGCGGCCGGATTCGGAGCGTTCCGTTCTCCACGTCCACTTGAAGGTTGTCGATCAGCGACTGGTTGCCGCGCGCCTGGACGCTGGGCGCAGCGCCGGTGTGGATGGTGAGGTCGAACGGCCCTGCCGCCTCGACCTGGTTGAATGTCCCCACCTGGAAGCCCCGCGAGACCATCGGCCCCAGATTCTCGTGGCGGTTGCAGCCGGAAATGAGAGCGGAGCCTGCAATCAGCGCCGCGAGGGTGATGGACGTTCGCATGAATTTACCTCCCGTTGTTGACCGAAGCCTAAGCAAATTGAGCGTGCGGGCAAGCACGGCTCAGGAACAATGGATCTCGCCCGACCCGCTACCGCTGACCGAGTATTTGGCCCCGCCGGTGATGCTCACGTCTCCCGATCCCATCACCGTGATTTCGGCCTTGCCCGTGACCTGCGCGCAAATGTCACCGGAGCCGCAGACGGAGAGGCTCGCCTGAGCAACAGCGATGCCGTCGGCGTCGATATCGCCCGAACCACCGGTCTCAAACGCCGCGCTCTTGGCCTCACCTTCCGAGATGCAGACGTCGCCTGAACCGAACACCGAGACTTTGACAGCCTTCACTTCGAGATTCTCGATCCCGAGATCGCCCGAGCCGGTGAGCACCGCTTCGATGCGGTCGCCGGAATATTCCTCGATTTGCGCGTCGCCCGAGCCGTTCATCGTGAGGTTGAAGGAGGTCCCCTCGACGCCGTCCAGCGAGAGGTCGCCAGAACCCATGATGCTTGCGTCGAACTTCGTTGCGCGCACTTTATCGATCCGCACGTCGCCCGATCCGGCGGCGGAGAGGCTCAGCATGTCCGCTTCGATGAACTCGATCTCGAGGTCGCCCGAGCCGTTGGACGCGCATTCGAACAGCCCGCCGTCGATCCGGTCGACCGACACGTCGCCTGACCCGGCCATGCGCAGTCCGCGCAGGCTCGGCACGGTGACCTCCACAGTCACGTTTCCGTCGCAATCGACCTCGCAGCCGATGAACAGTCGGTCGTCCTGCCGTTCGATGGTCAAAGTATCCAGCGCCCATTCGGCGCCGCTTGCACGGACGCTCGCCTTGGGGCCCGTCTTGACTTCGACATCGAATGGTCCGGCGACTTCAAGCCGGTCGAAATCGCCGACCTCGATGTCGCGGTCGATTTCCGGGCCATCGTCCTCGCGGTGCCTGCGGTTGCGGCAAGAGGCGACGATCGCTTCCACGATCTCGACGGCGAGCGGCCTGGACATCGCGACTCTCCTCACTAGTGTGTTATTACACTAATACGCAGAGAACGAGCGCGCAATATGCAAAAAGAAAGGGCGCCCGTTGCGGGGCGCCCTTTGCCTCACCGGAGTGACGAAGGCTTACGCGTCTTCCTTCGCCTTGTGGTGGATCACCGCGGCCTTGTTGAGGATCTCGAGAATCTTGGCGAGCGCCGATTTCTCGTCGATCTGCTCCATCGCTCCGAGCTCGCGTGCCAGGCGCGACGACGCGGCTTCGAAAATCTGCCGCTCGGAATAGCTCTGCTCCGGAGCGTCGTCGGGGCGGAACAGGTCGCGGGTCACCTCGGCGATCGAGGTCAGGTCCCCCGAGTTGATCTTCGCTTCATATTCCTGGGCCCGGCGCGACCACATGGTGCGCTTGACCTTGGGCTTGCCCGTCAACGTCGCCAGCGCGTCCTTCATCGTCTTGTCGCTCGACAGCTTGCGCATTCCGACCGAGTCCGCCTTGTTGACGGGCACGCGCAGAGTCATCTTCTCCTTCTCGAACCTCAGTACATAGAGGTCGAGACGGGTCCCGGCGATTTCGGTGCTTTGAAGCTCGACCACGCGGCCTACGCCATGCTTGGGGTACACGACATAATCACCGACGTCGAAGCTCAGCGCCTTTGTAGCCATTGCTAACCTTTCAAAATGCGGCAGACGAGCCCGGCACCTAAGCGCCGCCCCCCAAAGCGACCGATGGTCGTGGCTCCCCGGCCAGTTTCTGTGGCTTCCCTTGAATTTAGGGCCGCAGCTGAATCGCGGCGGCCCCGTTATGACAATTTTATATCACAACTTATCTCAAATTGCGAGTCCGAGCTGAGCCGGAGCCGCCTCCTGGCCCTCTGTGAGGTTGTGAAGGCCGAGACCGAGCAGCCGTATACCTTTGGATAAGGGATGAAGAGCCGAGAGCAACGTCTGCCCGGCTTTGGTGAATGCGACGCGATCGGGCACCGGCGCCGAAAAGCTTTTCGACCGCGTGATCAGCGTGAAATCGCCAAACTTGATCTTGAGCGTCACGGTGCGTCCGACGACCTCGGCGCGTTCGACCCGGTCCCAGGCGTAGCCGGCGATGCGCTCGAGCTCGGCGGCGAGCCGATCGGGGTCGCGCAGGTCCTCGTCGAACGTGCGCTCGGCGCTGACCGACTTGTACGGCCGGTCGGGCTTGACCGCGCGCTCGTCGATGCCCCTCGCGATGCGCCAGTACCAGTCGGCCGAGCTTCCGAAATGCGCCTGAAGCGCCGGGAGGCTCCAGTCGCGAAGGTCTGCGCCGGTGACGATCCCGAGACGCTCCATCTTCCTCCCGGTGACCGGCCCGACCCCATGGAACCGGGCGACGGGGAGCGAGGCGACGAACTCGGGCCCTTTTTCGGGCGTGATGACGCACAAGCCGTCTGGCTTGCGGTGGTCGGAGGCGAGCTTGGCAATGAACTTGCAGTAGCTGACGCCCGCGGACGCGGTGAGGCCCGTCTCCGCGCGGATTCGGCGGCGGATGTCCTCAGCGATCGCCCGCGCGCTTCCGAGGCCGTGCCGGTCCTCGGTCACGTCGATATAGGCTTCGTCGAGACTCAGCGGCTCGACCAGGTCGGTATAGTCGAGGAAGATCGCGCGGATCTGCTGCGAAACGGATCGATAGACGTCGAACCGCGTCTTCACGAAGATCAGCTCCGGGCAGAGGCGCTTGGCCGTCACCGCAGGCATGGCCGATCGCACGCCATATTTGCGCGCCTCATAGCTCGCGGCCATGACGACGCCGCGGTGTCCACCGCCGACCGCCACCGGCTTGCCCCTGAGCGAAGGATCGTCGCGCTGCTCGACCGACGCGTAGAAGGCATCCATGTCGACATGGATGATCTTGCGGAGCGGGCGGTCGTTACTTTGCATCGCGGGCGCTTCCTGATTAAGGCGCGCGGCCATGAACATCCACGAATATCAGGCGAAAGAGCTGCTCGCGAAATATGGCGTGCCGGTGCCGGCGGGTTATCCGGCGATGAGCGTCGAGGAAGCGGTCGAGGCCGCGAAGAAGCTCCCGGGGCCGCTGTGGGTCGTCAAGGCGCAGATCCACGCCGGCGGTCGCGGCAAGGGCAAGTTCAAGGAATTGCCCGAGGGCTCGAAAGGCGGAGTCCGGCTCGCCCATTCGATCGACGAAGTGCGCGAGCATGCCGAGGAGATGCTCGGCAAGACGTTGGTGACGGTCCAGACCGGCGCGCACGGCAAGCAGGTCCAGCGGCTCTACATCACCGATGGAGTCGACATCGCCAAGGAATTCTACCTCGCGCTTCTGGTCGACCGCGAGAGCGGCCGGATCGCGGTGGTCGCCTCGACCGAAGGCGGAGTCGAGATCGAGAAGGTCGCGCACGAGACTCCCGAGAAGATCACGACGATCACGATCGATCCCGCGACCCGGCTGATGCCGCACCACGGCCGCGAAGTCGCGGCCGCGCTGGACCTTAGCGGCGACCTCGCCAAGCAATGCGGCAAGGTGCTGGCAAAGCTCTACGACGCGTTCGTCGGAACCGACGCGTCGCAGATCGAGGTCAACCCGCTCGCCGTGACCGATAAGGGTGAGCTGATGGTGCTCGACGCCAAGGTCGGCTTCGACAGCAACGCCGACTTCCGCCACCCCGACCTGCAGCAGCTTCGCGATCTTTCGGAAGAGGATCCGATGGAGATCGAGGCCTCGAAATACGGCCTCAGCTACATCAAGCTCGACGGATCGATCGGCTGCATGGTGAACGGCGCCGGCCTCGCCATGGCGACGATGGACATCATCAAGCTCGAGGGTGCCGAGCCGGCGAACTTCCTCGACGTCGGCGGCGGCGCCAACAAGGAGAAGGTCACCGCGGCGTTCAAGATCATCTTGAGCGACCCGGCGGTCAAGGGCATCCTGGTCAACATCTTCGGCGGGATCATGCGCTGCGACATCATCGCGGAAGGGATCGTTGCCGCCGCGCGCGAAGTATCGCTGAACGTTCCGCTGGTGGTCCGGCTCGAAGGCACGAACGTGCAGCAGGGCAAGGACATCCTCGCCTCCTCTGGGCTGCCGATCATTGCCGCGAACGACCTCGGCGATGCCGCGCGCAAGATCGTCGCTGAAGTGAACGCGCCGGTTGCCGCTTAACTGGAGAAAGCAATGAAGCTGCTGGTCGCCGTCAAGCGGGTGATCGATTTCAACGTGAAGCCGCGCGTCAAGATGGACGGCTCGGGAGTCGATCTCGCCAATGTGAAGATGAGCATGAACCCATTCGACGAAATCGCGATCGAGGAAGCCATTCGCCTGAAGGAGAAGGGAGTCGCCACTGAGATCGTCGCGGTGTCGATCGGCCCTGCGAAGGCGCAGGAGACTTTGCGCACCGCGCTGGCGATGGGCGCCGACCGAGCGATCCTGGTGCAGACCGACGAAGAAGTGGAACCGCTCGCGGTCGCCAAGATCCTCGCCAAGGTCGCGGCCGAGGAGCAGCCGGGAATGATCATCCTCGGCAAGCAGGCGATCGACGACGACAATAATGCGACCGGGCAGATGCTCGCCGCTTTGCTCGGCTGGCCGCAGGGTACGTTCGCATCGAAGGTCGAGGCCGCGGCGGACAGCGTGAAGGTCACGCGCGAAGTGGACGGCGGCCTCGAGACGGAGCAGCTGAAGCTCCCGGCCGTGGTCACCACCGACCTTCGCCTCAACGAGCCGCGCTACGCCTCGCTGCCGAACATCATGAAGGCCAAGTCCAAGCCGCTCGCGACCAAGTCGCGGGCCGATTACGGGGTCGACACGGCGCGACGGCTCGAGACGGTGAAGGTTACCGAGCCACCCAAGCGCCAGGCCGGGATCAAGGTCGGAAGCGTCGATGAGCTGGTCGAGCGGCTGCACGGAATGGGGATCGCGAAATGAGCGTGCTGGTGCTGGTCGAGCATGACGGCAAATCGGTCCGCGACGCGACGCTCGCCGCAGTCACTGCGGCGGCGAAGCTCGGCGACGTGCATGCGATTGTCGCGGGCGCGAACGTCGGCGGCGTAGCGGAGGAGGCGGCGAAGGTCGCGGGCGTGGCGAAAGTGCTCGCCGCCGACGCGCCGCACCTCGACCACGAACTCGCCGAGGAGATCGCGCCCGTCGCCGCGAAGCTGATGGCGAACTACGACGCGTTCGTCGCTCCGGCGACGACCTTCGGCAAGAACATCGCGCCGCGCGTCGCCGCGCTGATCGACGTGATGCAGGTGAGCGACATCCTCTCGGTCGAGCGGCCCGACACCTTCACCCGCCCAATCTACGCGGGCAACGCGATCGCGACGGTGAAGTCGAACGACGCGAAGAAGGTGATCACCGTTCGCACGACCGCGTTCGACAAGGCCGCGCGCGAGGGCGGAGGCGCGATCGTCGAGCAGGTCGACGTCGGCGCTCCGTCCGGCGGCAGCAGCTTCGTCTCGTTGGAAGCGAGCGAAAGCGAACGACCCGAGTTGACCAGCGCCAAGGTCATCGTTTCCGGGGGCCGCGCGTTCGGCTCCTCCGAGCAATTCCATTCGCTGCTCGACCCGCTAGCCGACAAGCTCGGCGCTGCGGTCGGCGCGAGCCGCGCGGCGGTCGATGCCGGCTATGCGCCCAACGACTACCAGGTCGGCCAGACCGGCAAGATCGTCGCTCCGCAAGTCTATATCGCGATCGGAATCTCGGGCGCGATCCAGCACCTCGCCGGGATGAAGGATTCGAAAGTAATTGTCGCCATCAACAAGGACGAGGAAGCGCCGATCTTCCAGGTCGCAGACATCGGCCTCGTCGGCGACCTGTTCAAAATCGTGCCGGAGCTGACGGAGAAGCTTTAAAACCCGCTGAGAAACCCGCTGACGTTCGCTCCCAAAGCTTCGACCGCGTAGCCGCCTTCCATCAGGATCAGCGTGGGCAATCTCATTGATGCGATGCGCCGCGCCATCGGCGCATAGTCGCTGGTCTTGAGCTCGAAGAAACTGATCGGATCGGCTTCGTGGGTGTCGGCGCCGTAGCTCACGATCAGCAGGTCGGGCGCGGCTTTCTCGAGCCAGTCGATGGCTTTCGTGAGAACCGGCGCGTAGCCCGCCCAGCCCGTGCCGCGCGGCAGCGGCAGGTTCAGGATGTTTCCTTCGCTCTCGTCGGCGTGGCCCCAGAAGAAGGGGTAGTCGGTCGACGGGTCCGCGTGGATGCTCGCGAACCAGACGTCGTCGCGGCCGGCGAAAATGTCCTGCGTGCCGTTGCCGTGATGATAGTCGACGTCGAGAATGGCGATGCGCCGCCGCCCGGCCGCGAGCGCCACCTCGGCTGAGATGGCGGCATGGTTCAGATAGGAATAGCCGCCGAGATAGTCGCGGCCGGCGTGATGCCCCGGCGGCCGGGTGAAGGCGAAGGCGCTCGCTTCGCCTCCGAGCACCGCTGCCAGCCCGGCAAGCGCAGTCTGGGCGCTCCAGTAGCAAGCGTCCCAGGTGCCTGGGCCGATCGGCGTCGAGGTGTCGAAGCTGTGCTGGCCCAACCGCGCGTCGATGCGTGAGAGATTTAGCGGGCGTCTGCCGATGATCGGAAAGGTGTAGGGGAAAGCGTCGCCGTCGCGTCCAGCGGCGAGCCATTCGTCGTGCGCTCCGCGCAGCAGGTCGAGATAGTCGCGGCTGTGCACTCGAAGCAGCGGCTCGATCCCGCGGTCCTCGGGCGCTTCGGTGCGCCCGACCGCACCGAGAATCGCATCGACACGCCCCTGGTGCTCCGCGGCCGGGTGGAGCTTGCCGTTGAAGAATTCCGCCGCCGGCGCGTGGGCCCGCTGCCGCTCGTCCCAGAAGCACTGCATGCCTAGGCTTTAGCGGCCACAGCGTAGGTGAAAAGCCGCTCTAGCGCTTTGCCGAGGGGTGCGATGTCTTGTTCATCGCGTCCATTTCCGCCTGAAGCTTTTGACGTCGCTGTTCCTGTTGCGCCAGCGGCGCAACTCCGAGCGCCTCCCGAAGTGTGTCAGGGATCAGCGAGCGATCATAGGGTTCCTGAGTGAGCGGCGAACCTTTGAACATCTGGTATTGGGTGCCATAGACCTGCTTCTGGCCGATCTTGTGAAGGTATCGGTCGAGCGTCGCCGCCGCGATCCACGTCGCATCGGTCCGTCCCCGCGCGGCCGCGATCACCGCGAACGTGTGAGCGAGCAGATAGTCGTTCGCGGTGAGCCCGTGCTGGAAGACGAAAGCCGCGCGATAGAAGTCGTTCCCGGTTCTGAGCTTGCCGGAGTGGAGCAACGCTGTGGTCTTGTCCCTTCGCTCGGCGTCGCGCGTCGCGACGGCGTTGACGCTCATCTTGCCCAACTTTGCGCGGTCCCCCTGATCCGCGTCAAACATCGCCGTCATCGCAGGATTGTCTGCTGCTTGCGCTGGTTTCGCGCGAGCGGGCGCCGCAATCGCCGGCGCTAGGCCAATCGAGAACGCAACCGAAAAACACAACCAACTGTTCATGGCCACCTCCTGCCGCCATTCTTAAGGCGGCCATTGCGGCTGCCAAGCCAGTTGGTCGTGAGTGTCCCTAGCTCTTCTTGCTCTTGTGCTCGGGCTTGCCCTTGCGGCTGGTCGAGGCCATTTTCCTGAGCTCGCTTTCGCTCATCGAGCTCATCGACTTCGAAGCGCCGTGAAGCTTGCTCTTGGGCGCTTTTCCTTCCTTCACCGACAAGGCGATTCCGGCGGCCTCCTGCTGAGCCTTGGATTTGGCTGGCATGATCGATCTCCTTCGTTTGCCGAAGGAAACGCTCAGGTCCGCGGTTCGGTTCGGGTGCCGCCAGACTTGACCTTGCTCAGGCAACCTCGATTCCGCGCTTCAGGAGCTTGCCGACCGCGCGGGTACCAAAGCCGCTTCCGGCCGGGAGCATGAAGGTAGAACGGGTCTGCTGATCTTAAGACTGGGCGTTCAGTTCTCGAGACTCGTAATGATCGCGTATGTGGAAGTTGAAGTAGCGCCCTTTGGACTCTGCTGCCCGGAAGTCGTCGGCATCCTGCTCCGCCACTCCAAAATGGACATAGATTCTGCCAGTCACGAACTCGACACGGAGCTCGCGACGTTCGGGGTTGCATGAGAAGCGGCGAATGACGCTCGACGGCATGCGGCGGCGAACGCGTTGGCGCTCCGCTGGCGCCTTCTCCGCGGAGGGTGGAGCTTCCCTCCTGGCCGCGCTAAGCCCCGCCGAGTGACCGACAAGCCGTCGAAATCCGACTGGGAAAAGCTCGCGGACATAGAGTCGAAGAGCCGCGACCTGCCGCGCGAGACGGTCGAGGGCATTCGCCTGAACACCGTCTATGGGCCGCAGGACGCCGCCGGGATCGAAAGCGGCTGGCCGGGCATGCCGCCGTTCACGCGCGGACCCTATGCGACGATGTACGCGGGGCGGCCGTGGACCATCCGCCAGTACGCCGGATTCTCGACCGCCGAGGAGTCCAACGCTTTCTACCGCCGCAACCTCGCCGCCGGGCAGAAGGGCCTCAGCGTCGCCTTCGACCTCGCGACGCACCGCGGCTACGACAGCGACAATCCACGCGTTGCCGGGGACGTCGGAATGGCCGGCGTGGCGATCGACACCGTCGAGGACATGAAGCAGCTGTTCGACGGAATCCCGCTCGACCAGATGAGCGTGTCGATGACCATGAACGGCGCGGTGCTTCCGGTGATGGCCTTCTTCATCGTCGCCGGCGAGGAGCAGGGCGTCCCGCGAGCCAAGCTCTCGGGGACGATCCAGAACGACATCCTGAAAGAGTTCGCGGTCCGCAACACCTACATCTACCCGCCCGAGCCGAGCATGCGGATCGTCGCCGACGTGATCGCCTATTGCGCGCGCGAGATGCCGAAGTTCAATTCGATCTCGATCAGCGGCTACCACATGCACGAGGCGGGAGCGACGGCGGTGCAGGAGCTCGCCTACACGCTCGCCGACGGCATGGAATATGTGCGGGCGGCGCAGGCGCGTGGCCTCGCGATCGACGATTTCGCGGGCCGACTCAGCTTCTTCTGGGGCGTCGGCATGAACCTGTTCATGGAAGTCGCGAAGCTGCGCGCCGCGCGCACGCTCTGGCACCGGATAATGACCGATCTCGGCGCGCAGAAGGACGAGTCCAAGCGGCTGCGCACCCATTGCCAGACGAGCGGCGTCAGCCTGACCGAGCAGGACGCCTACAACAACATCATCCGCACGACGATCGAGGCGCTCGCGGCGGTACTCGGCGGGACGCAGTCGCTGCACACCAACAGCTTCGACGAAGCCATCGCGCTGCCCACGGATTTCAGCGCCCGCATCGCCCGCAACACGCAGCTGATCCTCGCCGAGGAAAGCGGAGTCACAGCGGTCGCCGATCCCTTGGGCGGGAGCTGGTACGTCGAGAAATTGACGCGCGAGCTCGAGGAGCGCGCGTGGGAATTGATCCAGGAAGTCGAGCAGCACGGCGGCATGACCAGGGCAGTGTCGGAAGGCCTGCCCAAGCACCGCATCGAGGAAGCCGCCGCCGCGCGCGCGGCGAAGGTCGATACCGGCGAAACGGTGATCGTCGGCGTCAACCGGTACCAGCCCGCGGAAGCGGAAGAGCATGACATCCTCGAGGTCGATAACGCCAAGGTCCGAGCCTCGCAGATCGCGCGGATCGAAAAGGTGCGGGCGGGGCGCGATGAGGCGAAGGTGCGCGCGACGCTCGATGCCCTGACGGCGGCTGCTCAAAATCCTCCCCGAAACGGGGAGGGGGACCAAGACGCGAAGCGGCTTGGTGGAGGGGCCCCACAGAAGTTGCAGGACATCGACCGTGGGCCCCCACCACCACTCGGCTCCGCCGAGCGGTCCCCCGCCCCGCCCCGGGGAGGATTGGAGAACAATCTCCTCGCCCTCTCCGTCGAAGCAGCCCGCGCGCGCGCCACGCTCGGCGAAATCTCGGACGCGCTCGAGCGCGCATTCGGCCGCTACGGCACCAAGCCCGAACC
>DASUIC010000117.1:0-13276 GCA_036273215.1 Sphingomicrobium sp. | reverse complement strand
GCAAAGTGACGCGACGCGAGAAAACGCGCGCCGCTGTAACATTAATGCAACATTCATGTTGTGTCGGGCGCCGGACACAGTGCGGCGGTATGGCCGCGTCGCGGCTTTTCGGGAGCTTTAGTAGCGGTAATGGTCCGGTTTGAACGGGCCCTCTGCGGACACTCCGATATAGGCGGCCTGCTTGTCGCTGAGCTTCGTGAGCTTCACGCCAAGCTTGTCGAGGTGCAGCCGCGCAACTTTCTCGTCGAGGTGCTTTGGAAGCACATACACTTCGTTCTTGTAGTCGCCGGCCTTCGTGAACAGCTCGATTTGCGCAAGCACCTGGTTGGTGAAGCTCGAGCTCATGACGAAGCTCGGGTGACCGGTTGCGTTGCCGAGGTTCACCAGGCGTCCCTTCGACAGGACAATGATCTTCTTGCCGTCAGGGAACTCGACCTCGTCGACCTGCGGCTTGATCTCGGTCCATTTCATGTTGGCCAGCGCGCCGATCTGGATTTCGCTGTCGAAGTGTCCGATGTTGGCGACGATCGCCATGTTCTTCATCGCCCGCATGTGATCGAGCGTGATGACGTCCATGTTGCCGGTCGCGGTGACGAAAATGTCGGCGCGCCGGGTCGCTTCCTCCATTGTCACCACCTCGTAGCCTTCCATCGCGGCCTGAAGCGCGCAGATGGGATCGATTTCCGTGACGATCACGCGCGCGCCGCCGTTGCGCAGCGACTGCGCCGAACCTTTGCCGACGTCGCCGAAACCCGCGACGCAGGCAATCTTGCCGGCGAGCATCACGTCGGTCGCCCGGCGGATTGCGTCGACCAGGCTTTCGCGGCAGCCGTAGAGATTGTCGAACTTCGACTTGGTGACGCTGTCGTTGACGTTGATCGCCGGGAACGGGAGCTTGCCAGTCTTGGCAAGGTCGTAGAGGCGGTGAACACCCGTAGTCGTCTCTTCCGACACGCCCTTGATGTTCTGGACGGTATTGGTGAGATAGCCGGGCCGCTCCGCGATAAAGCGCCTCAGAGTCGCGCAGAAAATCTCTTCTTCCTCGTTCGACGGCTGGAACAGCTCTTCGCCCTGCTCGACGCGATGGCCCCACAAGGCGAACATCGTCGCGTCGCCGCCGTCGTCCAAAATCATGTTCGCCGTCGTGTCGCGGCCCCAGTCGAAGATTCGGCAGACATAATTCCAGT
This sequence comes from Sphingomicrobium sp., assembly GCA_036273215.1. Lineage (GTDB taxonomy): Bacteria > Pseudomonadota > Alphaproteobacteria > Sphingomonadales > Sphingomonadaceae > Sphingomicrobium. The sequence goes on along the minus strand of DASUIC010000117.1, from coordinate 12,089 downwards.
AATCCTCGAGGCTCTCGCCTTTGACGGCGAACACCGGAATGCCGCGCGCGGCGATTGCCGCGGCAGCGTGGTCCTGGGTCGAGAAAATGTTGCAGCTGGCCCAGCGGACCTCCGCGCCGAGGTCGAGCAGCGTTTCGATCAAAACGGCGGTCTGGATCGTCATGTGGAGCGAGCCGGTGATCCGTGCGCCGCGAAGGGGCTTCGACGCCCCGAATTCCTCCCGAAGCGCCATCAGACCGGGCATTTCGGTTTCCGCGATCTCGATCTCCTTCCGGCCGAAATCGGCGAGGCCGATGTCCTTCACGACATAGTCGTTGAACCGGGTTTCAGCCTGAGTCGCCACGTGCAGGATCTCCGAATGAACAGGTTGGTGCTGCTTGAGGCAGCGCTCGCGCCGCCGTTAGGCAGGAGAGGCGGGAAACGCAAATATAAAGGATTCTTTATATGATTGTGACGGCCTTCCTCACAGTGCGCCTCACGGCGTGACGCAGGTGAAGAACATCAGGTAGACCAGACGCCCGTTCTCTACATTGTCGCCGAAGCCGGGTCCCGATGTGTGCCAATATTGCGGCTGCAAGAGCACCAGTCGGTTGAATCTCATCGGCACACTCATGGTGTGCTCCCACTTCGACCGATCCAGACCTTCCTTAAGCACGATATCGCGATGCATCTGCTTATAAGAGTCGTAACCAAGCGACTTGAGCTCTTCGATGGTCATGGGCACGCGGTCGGTATTCGTTCGACGATGACGGAAGAACTCGGTCCCGCCGCAGCAGTCCTCCGGTCGGCTCAAGTAGAGGATCCCGGATAGATTGCTTGGATCGACATGAATCCCTGGAGTCTTGTCGTCCGCCGCGAGCGTCAGGCGGCAGCTGGAGTGGGCCGTTTCCTGAGTTGAGCAGGCGCGGAACCGCTGACGCATGATGGCGGAAACCGCCTCGTCGAGTCCGCCCATCGGCAACGTTTCGACAGAATCGTGGCCGGGATAGTGACCGACCCGAGTGTAATGCAGGGCCAGAGCTTGTGTTCGCACTGGTTCCGGGTCGCTCAGGAAATCGTCAATGATGTAAACTGCGGGAACCACGCGACAGCCCTCCTTTCGCATCCGTGGCTTAGCAGCGAAGGCGGAGAAGAAAAGTTCTGAAACCCGCTCGCAACCTCAGTCGTGTTGCCCCTTGGAGGCCTTGAGCTCCCTGCGGAGCAGGAGGCCACCCGGGATCAGCGGCAGCCAGAGCGTGAAGCCGCGAAACAGGAGCGTCGCTGAAACCGCGGCTTCGAACGGAACTCCGAACAGCCGCATCATCGCGACGCTGACCGCCTCAAACGATCCCAGCCCCATTGGAATGGGACCGAGAATGACTGCGATCGAGGCCATCATGAAGGCCGTGTAGCCGGCGCTCAAAATCGCATCGACTCCTATGGCAAACAGGCACGCCTGCATGGTCGCCGCATCCGCCACGAACACCAGCAGGTTGAGCAAGGTCAGCCATGCGATCAGCCCGGGATCGCGCATCAATTCGCGCGGCGCCTCGCCGATCAGCTTCATGAAGCGCTTTGCCTTGTCCCAGCGAGTAACCCAACGCGGCAGCTTCTCCTGCCCTCGCCGGTGCAGCCATAGTGTCAGGCCCGGGACGCCCGCAGCGACGATGAGGAAAAGGAGCACTGCGCCGGTGAGCAGTAGGCTTGCGCGGCTTTTCCACCACAGGACGACGAGGACCCACAGCGCTCCGGCCGCATAGGAAAAATAATATGCGATCACCTGGAGAAGGAGCGCGGCGACGGCATTGCCACGCGGAACCCCGAGGCTGACAAGCCGGTCGACGAGCACGACGTTTCCGCTCATTCCCGCGGTTGGCACGACCTGGTCGGCAAAGTGTTTGGCGAAGGTCAGGCGGAAGAGAACGCCGGGCTTGCGCGGTGTTTTCGCCTCGCGGAGAGTCAGCCACCACTGCGCGGCAAGTCCGACATATGTGGTGACCTGGAGCGCTGCTGCGATCGCGAGCCAGAGCGGCCGCGACTGCTTGAGCAGTGCGGCAAACTTTTTGACGTCTCCCCAATGGACGATCGCGACGACCAACGCCGCGACGAGCAGGATTGCGAGCAGCCAATTGCGCCAGTTCGACGCTGCCGACTTCGCTTTGTCCGATGCGCTCTCTCGTTGCGCCATCCCGCCCGAACGCCGGGCGGGCCAGAAGCTTTCCATCAGGCCGCGCCGGTCTCGCTCGCGAGCAGCCGCGGATCGATCCCCTCGGCCTGAAACGCCGCGCCCCATCGTTCGTCCGTCGGAGTGTCGAACAGAATGGTTGAATCGGCGGTGGCGGCGAACCAGCCGTGCCGGGTCATCTCGCCATCGAGCTGGCCCTCGCCCCAGCCGGCATAGCCGAGCGCGACGATCCAGCGCTTGGGCCCGCGGCCATCGGCGATCGCTCGAAGTACGTCGATCGTGCCCGTCATTCCAAAGAGCTTGCCTGTCGCGCCGTTGATCTGAAGGGTGTCCTGGCCGCCCCAATCCGTCGAATGAAGCACGAACCCGCGCCCGGGCTCGACCGGGCCGCCGTGGTGAACGGCGCAGTCGGGCGCCTGGCCCGGATCGATGTCCAGCTGCCGAAGCAGTCCGCGAAAGCTGATCCCGGCGCGCTTGTGCCCGATTCCGACGCCGACGGCCCCGTTTTCGTCATGAGCGCACATAGCGATCACGGCGCGTTCGAAGCGCGGATCGGCCATTCCCGGCATCGCTAGAAGCAGCTTGCCGGAAAGAAAGCTCGGCTGCTGAGTCACCTATCGACAATGCGACCGGGCAGCGGGGCGGGCAAGAGTTGAGGTCTCGCCACGGCGGCCCTATCTGCCGCTTCGACGACGCGAAGGAGACAAGACATGACGATCCAGGTTGGTGACCGGCTGCCCGACGTTCCGCTGACCATCGGCACCGCCGAAGGCCCAAAGCCGACCACGAGCGGCGAGTTCTTCCGCGGCAAGCGCGTCGCCTTGTTCGCGGTTCCGGGGGCATTCACGCCCACCTGCTCGGCGCGGCACCTCCCTTCCTATGTCGACAAAGCCAATGAGCTGAAGCGCAACGGCATCGACGAGATCGCCTGCATCGCGGTCAACGACCCGTTCGTGATGGCGGCGTGGGGCGATCGCGACGGATCGCCCGATATTGTCATGCTCGCCGACGGGAACGGCGAATTCACCGATGCGATCGGACTGCCGATGGACGGAAGCAAATTCGGGCTGGGCAAACGGTCGCAGCGTTACTCGATGATCGTCAACGACGGCGTCGTCGAGCAGCTCAACGTCGAGGCGCCGGGCGAATATCGCGCGTCCAGCGCCGAGCACATGCTGGATCAGCTCGCCACAGCCTGAACCTTGGCCACGCGCCTGACCGCTGGCCCGCCTCTCCTCGCCGCTGACCGCTCGAACGCGGCCGAACAGCGGGCGCTCTCAATCGTTTAATCGGGTTGAGAGCGAAACAATTCCGAGGAGAAAGATTATGCCCAAAAACAGCAGTTCCAACCGCCGTGGCAGCAGTCGCGACAGCAGCCGCAACGATAGCTGGTCGGGAAGCGTGATGGACATGGCGCGCGAGCGGCCGATCGCCGCAGCCGCGGCCGCCGCCGGCGCCGCTGCCGCCGGCCTGTTCCTGTGGTCGAAGCGCAACCAGATCAGCCAGCAACTGAGCGATCTCAGTGACCAGATCAGCGACTGGGCCGAGAATATGGGTTTCAGCAACGCCGATGATTCCGGAACGGACGACACCGCCGGGCTGACGACTTCGGGTCGAGCCGGGACGCGCAGCGGTGCGGGCACCAGCAGCCGCAGCAATGGTTCCGGCAGCAGGAGCCGCGGAATGAGCGAGACCGGCGGCGGAAATTCCAGCCTCGGCGCTCACAGCGGCGGAATCGGCACCAGCAGCACCGGATCGCCGAGCGGCCGCGGCCGCGCGCAGTCGAATCCGACAACCTAGAGACGTCTCTCGGTCGGCAAGGGGCGCCGTTCGCGGCGCCCCTTTCATGCCGCGAGAAAGCGGGCGATCGCTTCGCCGAATTCGGGCTTCGTGACCGAGCTCATGTGTGTGCCGGGCACTTCTTCGAAGATCGCGTTCGGCAGAATGTTGGCGAGCTCTTCGGCGGAGCCGTTGTCCTCGTCCTCGCTCCCGCACACTGCCAAGGTCGGCATGGTAAAGGCCTGGAGCCAGCCGACGAACGCGTCTTCAAAGCTGTCCAGCAGCTGAGCCGCCGCAACGCGGTCCACGCCCTGGCTCTTCATGAACTGGATCGAAAGCCAGTGCGGGTCGCCGCGCTTGACCGTGTCGAACATGGCGATCGCATCAACGAAGAAGTCCTTGCGCCGCTTCCAGTTGCGCAGGCCATCGAGCCCGGCGCCCCCGAGCACCGCCCGGCGCGGCCGCATGCCCTCGCCGACCGCTTCAACCGTCGTCCGAGCCCCGAGCGAGAAACCACCGAGATCAAACTCGCTTAGCCCCAGATGCTCAACCAGCTCCCGCAGGTCGCGCGCGAGAATGCCCTTCGGATAGAACTCGCGCCCGTGCGGCTTGCCGCTCTGCCCATGCGCGCGAAGGTCGGGCATGATCATTCGAAACCCATTGCCGGCAATCCGCGCGGCGGTCCCGAACTTGATCCAGTTCGTCTCAGCGTCGGAAAAGAGGCCGTGAAGCAGGACCACCGGCCTGCCCTGCCCCAGCTCATGATAAGCCAGGCGCACGCGGTCGGACGCGGTCCAGAAGTGGGTGGTCGCGGCAGTCATGGAGCGCGAATGTTCACAATGTTCATGGTCCTACGCGCGTGCGCATGCGCCAGCGCGAACGAGCGGCGGCAAGTCGGGACTGAAACGGTGGTGAGGGATGGGACGCTCGGCATCGCCGCGACCGCATGTCAGGCGCATTCCTACATTGCAATGTCTGCTTCGGGTGAAGGGTTGTCCTTGAGGAAGCTTATGGCAGCTTTGGGTTGAACGCTGGCGCTACAGCCGTTCGCGTGTAAGCTGCCGGCTCAAAAGCCGGGGCGGCCCCAATGAGCAATTTCGAGTTCGTCTTCTCGCTACTCGTGATCCTGCTCGGACTCGGACTGACCCAGGTGTTCGGCGGGTTGGCGCGAGTTGTGAAAGAGCGCCCTCCGGTGCGCATCGGATGGGGGACAGGCCTGCTCGCCGCATGGACTATAACGCGCACCGCTCTTTTCTGGCGTCTCATCTGGCGCACGCGCGACACGCTCCCCGACAGCTCGGCCGCATTGCTCGCCGGCACTCTCATTTGCGGATTATACTATTTTGCAGGTGCGCTCGTGTTTCCCAGCAAGCTCGAAGGCTGCGACAGCCTCGACGATTATTTCGACCAGGAGAAATCGAAGGCCATAGGAGCGCTACTCGCCGCGATGGCGCTCGCGTATGGATTACGTCCGGCCGTGCTCGGATGGGCATCCTGGAGCTACATGCGGTGGCCCGATTGGATCGGCCTCGTGCTCATTTTCAGCGCTGGCCCAATAGCCATGCTGGCCAGGCAGCGGCGCGCCGCGATCGCCGCCTTGGCAGTACTCGTCGCCTGGGACCTTGTAACCGCGACAGGACGTACGCTTTTCGAGATTTGAATTACCCCCGTCCGCACTAACGGCAGCTTTGGGTCGATAGCTGCCACTAGCCACCTCAACCCGGAAACTTCCCCGTCGCGTCCACCCACTTGTCGACGAGCTCTTGATAATCCTCGGTCCGTTTCTCCGGCAATCCCTCTGTGTTGAGCCAGGCTCGGTGCATGCTCTCGGCGCCGAAATGGTGCTTGGGGACGAAGCGCGACGGATGGTCGAAGCTGGCGACGGTCAGGTCCATGTTCTCGCTGCCCTCCTTGAACCGGAATCCGAGCGATGTTCCGCACTCACGGCAATAGGGACGCTGGGCGATTGGCGAGCTGTCGTACCAGTCCGGCTCCCGTTCCCAATGCACGTCGGCCTGCTTCACGTTCTTGAACGCGATCGAGACCGATCCGGTCGAGCGCTGGCACATGCGGCAATGGCAGAGATACGCTTCGTCATCGTCAATGCTCGCAGTGTAGCGCACCCGCCCGCAGGCGCAGCCGCCGCTCATAGCCTCAGCCATGTTCACCTCGCTTGGTGGGCGGCTCCATGCGCGTCTAAAGGGCGGCATGTCCAGCGCTCCAAGCCCTGAGGAAATCGCCCGCGATGCGACCTGGCTGGCGCAGGCGCTGGACCCGTCGGTGGGCGTGGCCCGGCTGATCGCGATGGACCGCGACAGCTATCGCGCAGCGAGTTTTCTCGACGACCGGATGCTCCAGCAACCGGTCGACGGGCAGACGGTGCCATGGACAATCGTCGAAGACGCGACCAGCGAGCACCTGCGGACCGATGCGCGATGGATCTTTCACATCGGGCATGTCGGTTCGACCCTGCTTTCCCGCCTGCTGGGGGAGCTCGACGGCGTACTTGCGGTTCGCGAACCGCGGCTGCTGCGCGATCTGGCGCTCAGTCCGCCGCCGGTGCGGGAGGGCTACATCGCCCTCGTCCCCAAGCTCATGTCGCGGACCTTCGCCGAACAAGAGTTCGCCTGCGTGAAGGCGACGAGTTGGGTCAGCGAGATTGCGCCCGAGCTGCTGCCGACCAGCGAGCGCGCATTGTTCATGTTCGCAACTCCCGCGAACTATATCGCCAGCATACTCGCTGGAGAGAACAGCTTGAAGGAGATGCACACTTTGGCAGCCGCTCGGACCGATCGCATGCGCGAGCGAGTGTCAGGCCTGGCGGAGCAGAATCGGAGCGATGCGCACCTCGCAGCAGCGGCCTGGGCGTGCGAGATGACCTCGGTCGAAAGCGCCGCCGAGCGCATGTTCGATCACCAGGTCACGTGGCTGGACTTCGATCGCATGCTGGCCGATGTGCCGGCTGCACTACGGCTCGCAGCGGATCACTTCGGTTTCGACGCCGACGAAATCGCCATTATCGACGCGGCAACGGGGCCGCTGATGACCCGCTATTCGAAGGCGCTGGAATATGACTATTCGCCAGGCTTGCGCCGCGACCTGATCGGTGAGGCCGAACGCCGCCACAGTCGCGACATAGAAAGCGCGCTTGCCATGCTTCGCTCGGCAGCCGAAAAGTCGCCGCTGCTGGCGCGGGCGCTCGCGCGGGCCGGGGAGGCTTGATGTACCGGATCGTCGACATTCTCTCGCCCGCCGAAGTCGAGCAGTGCCGGCAGATCGCCGCATCGGCGACCTTCGTCGACGGGAAGGTCAGCAACCCGCACAACAAGGCCAAGCAGAACGAGCAGCTACACGAGCAGAACGCGTATCAGCAGAGCGCCAAGATCATCGTCGATGCAATGAGCCGAAGCCCGGAGTTCCTCGAGTTCGCCTTTCCAACGCGGATCGCACCGCCGCTCCTGACGCGCTATCGCCCTGGAATGCGCTACGGCGCTCATGCCGACGCGGCTTATCTGCCGCTGCCCGGCGGCACGCTTCGAAGCGACATCAGCTGCACGGTGTTCCTGAACCAACCGGAAAGCTATGACGGCGGCGCACTCCACATCAGGCTCGGCGATGCCGACCTGCGCTTCAAGCTGAACCCCGGCCAGGCGATCCTCTACCCCTCGGATACGCTCCACGAAGTCGAGCCGGTGACCAAGGGCGAACGGCTGGTCGCGATCACCTTCATCCAGAGCCGCGTCCCCGACCCGTTCCGCCGCAACCTGCTGTTCGAGCTGAACGAAGTCGCAGCGCTGGAAGGGCTGAGAATGAGCCCGGAGAATTTCAGCCGGCTTCAGCTGATCCAGGCCAATTTGCTGCGCTACTGGGGGGATATGTCCTAGGCGGCCTTCTGCAGATGCTTGCGGCCCAATAGCTCGGCGATCTGGACGGCGTTGAGGGCGGCGCCCTTCCGCAGATTGTCGCTGACGATCCACAGGTTGAGGCCGTTCTCGACCGTCGGGTCCTCGCGGATCCGGCTGACGTAGGTCGCATATTCGCCGACCGCCTCGACCGGCGTCACATAGCCGCCGTCCTCGCGCTTATCGACGACCATCACGCCGGGCGCTTCGCGAAGGATGCCGCGCGCCTCGTCGGCCGAAATGTCCTTTTCGAACTCGACATTCACCGCTTCCGAATGGCTGACGAACACCGGCACGCGCACGCAAGTGGCGGTGAGTTTGATCGACGGGTCGAGGATCTTCTTGGTCTCGACGACCATCTTCCATTCCTCCTTGGTCGAGCCGTCGTCGAGGAAACTGTCGATGTGCGGGATGACGTTGAACGCGATCTGCTTGGTGAAGAACTGGGGTTCGTTCGCGTCGCCGACGAAGATGTTGCGCGACTGCTCGAACAATTCGTCCATGCCGCGCTTCCCCGCACCGGAAACTGACTGGTAGGTCGCGACCACGACACGCTTGATGGTCGCGGCGTCGTGCAGCGGCTTGAGGGCGACGACCAGCTGGGCCGTCGAGCAATTGGGATTGGCGATGATGTTCTTCTTCCGGTAGCCGGCGATCGCTTCCGGGTTCACTTCGGGCACGATCAGCGGCACGTCGGGGTCCATGCGGAACAGCGAGCTGTTGTCGATCACGGTGCAGCCAGCCGCCGCTGCCTTCGGCGCGTAGATTTTCGAGGCCTCCGAGCCGCACGCGAACAGGGCAATATCCCAGCCGCTGAAATCAAAATGCTCGAGGTTCCGGACCCGGAGCTCGTCGCCGCTGTCGCCGAAGTCGATGACGTCGCCGGTCGAGCGCGACGAAGCGACCGCCGCGATTTCGTCGAGCGGGAATTGCCGCTCGGCGAGGATGTTCAGCATCTCGCGTCCGACATTGCCTGTCGCTCCGACGACCGCGACCCGATAACCCATCAACTTCTCTCCAGCTTGCGTGGCCGCGCCTATCGCAAGCGGCGGCCGGACGCGATATGGCTCCCTCGCTCGCGGGGACAAGGGGGATGTGAATGCGGCGGAGCTCGGTGCTGGCGCTCGGCGTCGTCGTGCTGATCCTCGCGGCGCTCGCCGCCAAGTCGCTCCTGATCTCGGTTCCGCCGGTCCAGAGCGTTCCCGGCCAATTCGACGCAGTGCGCGCCAAGGCGCGGCTGGCGTTCATCCTCGGCGATCAGCGCCCGCACCCCGCGGACAGCGCTGCGGACGACGCTGTACGGGCGCGGCTCGTCGCGACGCTCCGGCAGACGGGCCTCAAGCCGATCGTCCGCGATCAGTTCGTCTGCAACGATTTCCAGAAGGCGCGGCTCGTTTCATGCGCCCGAGTCCGCAACGTGATCGCGATCCTCGGTCCGCACTCGGGCAAGGCGCTTCTTCTGAGCGCGCATTACGACAGCGTTCCGGTCGGTCCCGGCGCATCCGATGATGGCGTCGGCGTTGCCACCCTGCTCGAGGTCGGCTCGATATTGAAGGACCGGCCGCTCAAGCGCCCGCTGATCCTGCTGTTCAACGAAGGCGAAGAGCTGGGGCTGATCGGCGCACGCGCGTTCCTCGCCGACCCTCTGAGCAGAAGTGTCGACAGCGTGCTCAACTTCGAGGCCCGCGGCGTAACGGGTCCGGTAACGATGTTCGAGACCAGCCGCCCCAATGCCGCCGCGGTCGACGCCTTCGCGAGCGCCGTAGGGCGGCCATTCGCGAGCAGCCTTTCGACGGATGTCTACCACCTGCTCCCCAACGACACCGACGTCACTACCTACAACGAACGTGGCTGGCTGGCGCTGAACTTCGCGATGACGGGGAACGAGACCCGCTATCACAGCGGCGGCGACGACCTCGCCGGGCTCGATCCGCGGAGCCTCCAGCATATGGGCAACCAGGCGTTGGCGGTCTCAACCGAGCTGGCGTCGGGGCTGCCGCGCGCTCGCGGCCAGCGCATATTCATGGACCTGGTGGGCCGCGGGTTCTTCCAGATGCCGCTGGCGGTCGGCGTCGTCCTCTTCATCCTGCTCATCCTCGCCTTCGCCGCGATCGTCTGGCGCCGGCGCGCCTACGGTCGCGCTCTTGCCGCTCCGTTTGCAGCGATCGTGCTCGGAAGCATTGCCGGCTGGCTGGCGAGCATGGTCATGGGCGCACTTCGCGCCGGCACCTATTGGCGGGCCAATCCGGAGGTCAGTTACGTCGCCATCTACGCGACCGTTCTGCTCGGCGCGCTTGTTGTGCTTCGCACCCTGGGTGCCCGCGCGAGCCGCGATCAGCTACGCGCCGGAACCTGGCTTGTTTTCCTGCTGCTCGGCGCACTTCTCGCGTCGGCTGCACCGGGCGCGATCATCTATTTCCTTGTGCCGCCCATCGTCGTGCTGATCGGGATCGCCGCTTCGAAATGGCGGCGGCCGGCAGAAGCGGTCGGCGGCCTCGTCGCGATTCTGATTCTCTACCTGACTTGGGGCGAGTTGCTTGCGTTGCTGGAAGTCCTGTTCAGTCCCGGACCGCTTTGGATCGCCGCTCCCGTCGCCGCGATCATGATGATTCCGGTACTTGTCGAGGCGCACGGCCTGTTCGGCGCGGCGCACCGCCGCGTCGTCATTGCCGGATCGGCAGTGATTGCGCTCCTCGCCTGGATCGTCGTGGGGGTCACCCCTGCTTATTCGCAGCAGCGCGAGCAGCGGTTCACCATCGAGCATGTGACCGAATTCCCGTCCCGGAAAAGCTATTGGTCGGTGCTGAACGACGGAGCACCGCTGCCTGCCGCTTACTCGCCGCTGGGCAAATGGACTTACGGCAAACTGCCATTTTCCGAACGCGAGCGCTGGTTCGCGCCAGCCACTCCGATTACGGGCGTCGAAGCACCATCGATCCAGCGAGTGGAGGTCCTGCAAAGCGGCAGCGAGCGCAGGATCAAGCTCCGGCTCGAGGCGAACGGCGCCGAGCGGATTCTCATCACCGCGCCGGCCGATACCCATATCCGGAGCGCCGGAGTCGCGGGCTTCGTCCGGCCTATCGGCGGCGACGAATCCGCCTCTGGGAAGTTCAGCATCGCCTGCACAGGCCGAAGCTGCGACAGAGCGGAGCTGATCATCGATGCGGACACATCGAAGCCGATCCGCATCATCATCGGCGGCTCTAGCAACGGCTTGCCGGCTTCTGCCGCCCCGCTGCTCCAAGCCCGCCCCGCTAACGCCCGGCCGCAATATGTTCCGGACGAAACGGTCACCGTGACGCGCGTGAATCTCTGACCGACTCGGGCGCACTGTGCTATAGGTGATCCGCAAGGCGCCCGGCGCCCGCAGGAAACCCATCAAAGTCGTACTTTGATGGGAACCCAGTTCGCGCCGGACGGCACCCGACTTGAAAAGGAGGTGTCATGGCGACCCAACCAATAGCCGCCGACCCGGTGATTTCCCGGCAGAGGCAGATTCCCGTCCGCCACATTACCGACGAAGATTTGCGCTTCGCCCTTCGGCAGGGCTTCGAGGATTTCCGGACCTTCCGCGGCGACGTCCTGCTCGCCGGTCTGGTCTATACCGTGATCGGCATTGCCGCGGTGGTGATGACCACCAGCGCTCCGCTGATGCCCTTCTTCCTTCCGGTCGTTGCCGGCGTCGGCCTGCTCGGGCCGATTGCCGCAGTCGGCTTCTACGAGCTGGCGGACCGCCGCGAGGAGGGCGACCGCGACCTCCACTGGTACAACTTCCTCGACGTCCGCAAGCGCTCGACCGTGGATGATATGGGAATCGTCGCCGGGCTCCTGCTCGCGATTTTCTTCGCCTGGCTGCTTGCCGCCGGAGTGCTCTACGCGCTGCTGTTCGGCTGGACCGCGCCCGCGACCATTCCGGATTTCCTCGCCATGGTCTTCGGAACGGCGCGCGGCTGGGCGCTGATCATCGGAGGCCTCGTCGTCGGAGCGATCTTCGGCTGGATCGTGCTCGGCCTCAGCGTCGCATCATTACCGATGCTCGTAGACTGCGACGTGAGCGCACCGCAGGCCGTGTCCGCATCGTGGCGAGCGGCCCATGCCAACAAAGGCGAGATGATCCGCTGGGGCCTGATCGTCCTCGGCCTCCTCGTACTCGGATCGATCCCGCTGTTCGTCGGCCTGGCCTTCGTCCTGCCGTGGCTCGGCTATTCGACCTGGCACCTCTACACCCGGCTGATCGACCGCGA
>DASUIC010000116.1:0-5929 GCA_036273215.1 Sphingomicrobium sp. | reverse complement strand
ACGGTGTCGATGCGGTTGCCGTCAGGGGCGTCGAACATCGGCTGTGCGGCGGCTCGGACCTGCTCGACCTCGACCTCTTCGCCGGCGAGCTTGCCTTCGGCGAGCTCGACCAGCTCAGGCGAGCCGTGGCGGACGATCGTGCAATCCGCGGCGAATTTCGCTGCGAGGTCATCGACATAGGGCTGGCGCACGGTCGCTTCGGTGCCGAGGACGCCGATGACACGGCTTTTCGAGATTTCCGCTGCCGGCTTGATTGCCGGTACTGTGCCGACCACGGGCAGGTCGAGCGCCGCCCGGACATGGTCGAGCGCGATGGTCGAGGCGGTGTTGCAGGCGATCACCGCCAGACGCGGCCGGAATCGCTCGACCAGCCGCCCGAGAAGCGCGGGCACGCGGCTGGCGATCTCGGCTTCGCTGCGCTTGCCGTAAGGAAAGCCGGCGGTGTCGGCCGCGTAGACGATCGGCGCATTAGGCAGGAGCTCGCGGGTCGGACCGAGCACCGATAGCCCGCCGACACCGGAGTCAAAAAACAGGATTGGCGATTTGGCATCCATCCAATCCGTCATTGCGGGGAGCGCAGCGGCGAAGCAATCCAGAAGAAGTGCTGGATTGCCGCGCCGCCTGTGTCGGCGGCTCGCAATGACGGCTGATTGCGTGGCCAACGCGATTTGCTAGTCACAGTCGCAATGATGCGCGAGATGATCTTCGCTCTGGTGCTTGGCTACCTGCTCGGGTCGATCCCGTTCGGGCTGATCCTGACGCGGCTCGCCGGCAAGGGCGACATTCGCGAGATTGGTTCGGGCAACATCGGCGCCACCAACGTCCTTCGCACCGGAAGCAAGTGGCTCGCCGCGCTGACGCTGATTCTCGACTGCCTCAAGGCGATTGCCGCCATTCTCATCGTGCGGCGCCTGTTCGGACCGGAGACCGGCATCGCGGCGGCGGCCGGAGCGCTCGTCGGCCATCTTTACCCGATCTGGCTGAGCTTCCGCGGCGGGAAAGGCGCAGCCACTCTGTTCGGCATCCTCATTGCCCTTCTGCCGACCGCGGCGGTCGTTTACGCCGGCCTTTGGCTCCTCCTGCTGCTGACGGTCCGAATCTCGTCGGTCGCGGGTATCGCCGCCGCCATCAGTGCGCCGGTGACGGCGTTCGTTCTTCAGTCTTCATTCTTCCCAATGCTGCTCGGTTTCGCGTTGCTCGTCCTGTGGAAGCACCGCGAGAACATCCTTCGCCTGACCCAAGGAGCCGAGCCACGAATAGGATCGAAGAGCTAAGCGACCGCATCCGGCTGGTCCGCTCACCAGGGATTGGACCGGTCACTTACCGGCAGCTGATCGCGCGCTTCGGAACGCCCGCCGCCGCGCTGGCGGCCGTGCCTGACCTTGCGCGCAGAGGCGGCGGAGCTGCGCCCAGGCTCTGCTCGCCAGAGGAGGCCGAGCGCGAGATCGCCGCGGTCGAGAAGCTCGGTGCGCGTTATCTCATCATGGGGCAGGGGCTTTATCCTCACTTGCTGACGGAACTGGAGGACGCGCCGCCGCTGCTGATGGCAAAGGGCAATCTCGCCCTTCTCGACAGGATGGCGGTCGCGATCGTGGGCGCGCGCAATGCTTCGGCGGCGGCGTGCCGGTTCGCACGCGGACTGGCTTACGATCTCGGTCAGCAGGATCTGGTCGTCGTTTCGGGCCTCGCACGAGGCATCGACAGCGCCGCGCACGACGGGGCGCTGGAGACGGGCACCATCGCCATCGTCGCCGGCGGAATCGAGGTCTTCTACCCGCCCGAGAACGAACCCCGGCAGAAGGCGCTCTGCGAACGTGGGCTGGTGCTTGCGGAAATGCCGCCCGGGACCGAGCCGCGCGCGCGCCACTTTCCCTACCGCAACCGGATCATCGCTGGCGTAAGCGCGGGGACGGTTGTGGTGGAAGCCGCTCCAAAATCCGGATCGCTGATCACTGCACGTCTCGCCGCCGAAGCGGGGCGCGAGGTCATGGCCGTCCCAGGATCTCCGCTCGATCCGCGCGCGCAAGGCTGCAACCAGCTGATCCGCGACGGCGCGACCCTGATCCAGAATGCCGCCGACGTGCTCGAGGCCATCCGCCCCTACGAATCGCAGGTGCGGTCGGCTCCAGCGCCGTACGAGCATCGACCGGAAGAACGGCTCGATGGAGTGAATGTGCTTGCTTCGATCGAGGGGCTGCTCGGGGCGTCTCCCGTGCCGGTCGACGAGGTGATACGCCTGTCCGGCGCTTGCGCCGGATCGGTACAGATGGCGCTTCTCGAGCTCGACCTCGCCGGCCGCCTCGATCGGCACGCGGGGAACAAGGTTTCGTTGCGCGAACCTTTCTGAAGAGCGCTAGGGAATGGCGCGGCCTTCGCGAATCCAACGGCTGGCGAGGTATTTGGTCCCGCGCGTGACCGGCAGTCCGGCATGTTCCGACAAGAGCTCGAGGTTGCCGTCAGCTCCGCGGCTGCTGAATATGAGGACATCGCCCGTGCGACCCTTCACCTTCAGGCCGATCCTCGTGAAAGCCGTTTCGCCACCGTCGTAATCGTCGTTAAGATATACAAGCGCGGTCATGACTCGGCGGTTTCCCTGATCGAGCCAGTCGAAATGCGGGCGGTATTCCTGGCCCGGGTGATAGCGCAGGATCTGCAGCGGTTCGCCATGATCGACGTCCATTCCGCTGAGCGATGCCAAACGGCGGTTCATGGCGTGGATAGCCGGGTCCTCGATCAGCCAGTAGATCGTCGAACCCTCCGCTGTTCGGATGTTGGCGGGCGACTGCTGCCCTGGCGCGACTACCACGCGAGTAGGCTGGTAATCGAATTGCGCAATCCACTGCAGGTAATCGCATTCCGCGCGCGAGAATGCTGCTCGATAGAGCATCACATGGGGGCGGTCGCTGAGGCTCTCGCCGAGCGGGAGAACCGACGGATTTCCATCGGCATCGACCGGCATCGCACGAATCAGCTCGAGCATCTGCGCCCTGAGCGTGTCGTCTGCGGCTTCCTCCTCCAGCCGCCGCAATGCCTGTCCCCAGTTCCGCTCTCCTGCAATGCCGCTTGCGAGCAGGTTGGTGTAGGCTCTGCGGCCAACGTCGAAACCATTGTCCGAGGAGCGCTTGAAGAGGTCGCGGCCGCGCCGGACATCCTGAGGCATGCTCAGGCCGCGCCAAAGTGCGTCGCCGAGGGTGAAAAGAGCTTCTCCGTCGCCTGCCGCCCCAAGCTGTTCGAACATCGCGACCGCTTCGGGAACCCGTCCCGCCGCGACGAGGGAGTAAGCGTCGGCCAGGGAAGGAAGCGTTTGAACCATGATTGCTCCATGGCAAACCGCCGCCGAAGATGCCAGTGGCGGGGCGGACCTATCCAAGCAGCCGCTTGACGAGCATCAAGGGCGGCTCCCACCTTCACGCGTATGCGTGAGGGGAAAAAGTGAAGCTCGTCGTCGTCGAATCGCCGGCCAAGGCGAAGACCATCGAGAAGTATCTCGGGAGCGGACACCGCGTGCTCGCCTCGTTCGGCCACGTGCGCGACCTTCCGCCGAAGGACGGTTCGGTCGATCCCGACAAGGCGTTCGAGATGCTGTGGCAGGTCTCCCCCGACCGGTCGAAGCAGCTGAAGGCCATCGCGGACGAAGCCAGGAAGGCGGATACTCTGATCCTCGCGACCGACCCCGACCGCGAAGGCGAGGCGATCAGCTGGCACGTTCAGGAGGTGCTTCGCCAGAAGAAGGCGCTTCCCAGGGACGTCCAGCGCGTGACCTTCAACGCGATCACCAATTCGGCGGTGACCGAGGCCATGCGCCACCCGCGCGGGCTCGATGAGGATCTGATCGACGCCTACAAGGCTCGTCGAGCGCTCGATTATCTGGTCGGCTTCACGCTTTCGCCGATCCTCTGGCGCAAGCTTCCGGGAGCCAAGTCGGCGGGGCGGGTGCAGTCCGTCGCGCTTCGGCTGATCGTCGACCGCGAGCGTGAGATCGAGCTCTTCAAACCGCAGGAATATTGGCAGGTCGGAGCGACGTTCGAGAAAGACGGCCAGCGCTTCAGCGCGCGCCTCGCGCAGTTCGAAGGGCGCAAGATCGACCGGCTGACGATCGGCAGCCGCGCCGAGGCGGATCGCGCGAAAGCTGCGGTGGAGGCTGGCCGCTTCACCGTCTCTTCGGTCGAAACCAAGCCGTTCGCGAAGAATCCACCGCCGCCGTTCACCACCTCGACCCTGCAGCAGGAAGCGGCGCGCAAGCTCGGCTTTTCCGCCAGCCACACCATGCGGGTGGCGCAGGCGCTCTACGAGCAGGGGCTGATCACCTACATGCGGACCGATGGCGTGGATATGGCGCCGGAGGCTGTCAGCGGGGCGCGACGGGCGATCGCCAGCCGCTATAGCTCCGCGTATGTTCCGGATCGGCCGCGGCAGTATCAAAGCAAGATCAAGAACGCGCAGGAGGCGCACGAAGCGATCCGGCCGACCGATTTCGACCGCTCGCACGCCGCTTCCGGCGACCACGGCCGCCTCTACGAGCTGGTCTACAATCGCGCGTTAGCCAGTCAGATGGCATCGGCGCGGCTGGAGCGGACGACCGTGGAGCTGAGCGACGGAGCGGGCAAGGTGGTGCTCCGAGCCTCTGGCCAGATCGTACTCTTCCCCGGCTTCATGGCGCTTTACGACGAGGGCCGCGATGATCCGCAGGACGAAGAGGGCGCGCGCATGCCCGCGCTCTCCGAGGGCGACGTTCCGGCGAAGTTCGGGGTCGAGGCTACCCAGCATTTCACCCAGCCGCCCCCCCGCTATTCGGAGGCGAGCCTGGTCAAGCGCCTCGAAGAGCTGGGGATCGGCCGTCCCTCGACGTACGCCGCGACCCTGCAGACGCTGAAGGACCGCGAATATGTCCGCGTCGAAAAGGGACGCTTTGTCCCCGAGGAGAGCGGACGGCTGGTGACCGCATTCCTCGAGCGTTTCTTCGATCGCTATGTCAGCTACGATTATACGGCAGAGCTGGAGGAAGAGCTGGACGACGTTTCCGGCGGCCGGCTCGACTGGCAGAAATTGCTCGACGATTTCTGGCGTGACTTCCGGCCCAAGGCGGGCGAGGTCATGGACCAGAAGCCGAGCGAGATCACCCAGGCGATCGACGAGTTCCTCGAGCCTTGGCTGTACCCGCCCCGCGCCGACGGAAGCGATCCGCGCGTGTGCCCGCAGTGCGGCAAGGGCCGTCTCAGCCTACGCGGTGGCAAATTCGGAGCGTTCGTCGCCTGCTCGAACTACCCCGAGTGCCGCTACACGCAGAAGTTCGGGCAGGGCGGCGACCAGGCGCAGAGCGAGGGGCCGCAGGAGCTTGGCAACGGGATTGCGCTGAAGAGCGGGCGGTTCGGTCCTTATGTCGAGCGCGGCGAGAAGCGCGCGTCGATTCCCAAGGATGTGCCTGTCGAGAATGTCGACGCGGAGATGGCCGAGAAGCTGCTTTCGCTCCCGCGCGAGATCGGAGCGCATCCTGAGACCGGCAAGCCGATCACGGCGTCGATCGGCCGCTACGGCCCCTACCTCGCGCACGACGGCAAATATGCGAAGCTCGGCTCGACCGCCGAGGTGTTCGAGACCGGAATGAACGCGGCCGTCGCCAAGCTCGCCGATGCGGCGTCGGGCGGCGGACGCCAGCGCGGCGCGTCGCGCGAACCGATTGCAATGCTCGGAAAACATCCGGCGAATGGCGGCGAGATCAAGATCATGGCCGGGCGTTATGGCCCCTATGTGACCGACGGAACGACCAACGCGACTCTGCCCAAGGGCTCCGAGCCCAAGGACATGACTCTGGACGAAGCCGTTCGGCTGATCGAGGAGCGCGCTGCGAAAGGCCCGGCAAAGAAATTCAGTCGGCGCAAGAAGGCGAAATGATCGAGATCGAACTGAAGCGGCTGCCGCATGGAGACGG
>DASUIC010000115.1:0-2575 GCA_036273215.1 Sphingomicrobium sp. | reverse complement strand
TTTCAGACCGGCGTCGACCAGGCCCTCGTCGCTCGCGAGCGTCAACACGTGCGCCCCAAGGCCGCCGATCGAGGCTTCCTCGATCGTCACCGCGACCTCGTGCGTGGTGAGCAGGCGGCGGATCAGCTCACTGTCGAGCGGCTTGGCGAAGCGGAGGTCGGCGACGGTCGTTGAAAGCCCCATGGCATCGAGCTGGTCGGCGGCTTTCTCAGCCTCCGCAAGCCGCGTGCCGAGCGAGAGGATCGCGACCTTCTTGCCTTCGCGAATTACGCGGCCCTTGCCGATCTCGAGCGCCAGCGGCTGCTCGGGAAGCGTCATGCCCCTGCCCTCTCCGCGCGGATAGCGCACCGCGATCGGGCCGGTGTCGTGCAGCGCCATGGTGTGCACCATGTAGCAGAGCTCGGCCTCGTCGGCCGCGGCCATCACCACGAAGTTCGGCAAAGTGCAGAGGTAGGCGAGGTCAAAGGCGCCGGCATGCGTCGCTCCGTCCGCGCCGACCAGCCCCGCGCGGTCCATCGCGAACCTGACCGGCAAATTCTGGATCGCGACGTCGTGGACGACCTGATCGTAGGCCCGCTGGAGGAAGGTCGAATAGATCGTCGCAAACGGCTTGTAGCCCTGCGCCGCGAGCCCCGCCGCAAACGTCACGGCGTGCTGTTCGGCAATGCCGACGTCGAATGTCCGGTCGGGGAATTTTTCCGCGACCTTGTCCAGGCCGGTACCGGCCGGCATCGCCGCGGTGATCGCCACGACCTTGTCGTCGCGCGCCATCTCCTGCGCCAATGCCTTGGCATAGACAGCGGTATAGCTCGGCGGTCCGCCGCTGCTTTTGGCCTGCACGCCCGAGACCACGTCGAACTTGACGACGCCGTGGTACTTGTCCGCAGCATTCTCGGCCGGCGCGTAGCCATTGCCCTTCTTCGTCACGACGTGAACCAGCATCGGCCCGATCTCGGCGTCGCGAACGTTCTCGAGCACCTCGACCAGCGCACGAACGTCATGGCCGTCGACCGGCCCGACGTAATAGAAGCCGAGCTCCTCGAAGAGCGTTCCGCCGGTGACCCAGCCTCGCGTAAACTCCTCGACCTTGCGCGCCCAGTCGTGGATGGCGTCGGGCATCGCCCGGGCGACCTTCTGGGCGATCTTTCGGGGCCCCAGATATTTGTTCGAGCTCACCAGCCGCGCGAGCGCATTGCGCATCGATCCGACCGGCGGAGCGATCGACATGTCGTTGTCGTTCAAGATGACGATGAGCCGGTTCTCGGCAGCTTCGGCGTTGTTCATCGCCTCATAGGCCATGCCCGCGCTCAGCGCCCCGTCGCCGATCACCGCGATTGCGTGATGCGGATCGCCCGAGAGCTTGTTGGCGATGGCAAACCCGAGCGCCGCCGAAATCGACGTTGAGCTATGGGCGGCGCCAAACGGATCGTATTCGCTCTCGCTGCGCTTCGTGAAGCCGCTCAAGCCCCCGCCCTGCCTCAGCGTCCGGATTCGGTCGCGTCGCCCGGTGACGATCTTGTGCGGATAGGCCTGGTGCCCGACGTCCCACACCAGCTTGTCGTTGGGCGTATCGAACACATAATGGAGCGCGATCGTCAGCTCGATCACGCCAAGGCCCGCGCCGAGATGGCCGCCCGTGACGGATACTGCCGAGATCGTCTCCTGCCTGAGCTCGTCGGCCAGCTGCGGGAGCTGATCCTTGCTCAGGCTGCGGATGTCGGCCGGGAGCTTGACGGTGTCGAGCAGCGGCGTGTCGGGGCGATCGCTCATCGGTCGTGGGCCTTACGCGGATGCCCTTGAGATGTCACGAATTCGGCCCGGCCGGCGCACGATTTCAGCGATTGCTCACCAAATGCTCAGACGGACGTGAATCTGATTGCTCGGCAGCGAACGGTTGTGCGCGGTAGATGATGGTCCCGCCTCGAATTGTGAAGGCGACATGCGCGAACCTGACAACGTCCTGTGCCGGGTCGCCATCGAGGATCACCAAATCAGCGTCCATTCCCTTTGCGATCCGGCCTTTGCGCGAAGCCATGCCGAACCGCCGCGCGGGAGTGGTCGTAAGCGAAGCGAGGATCCCACGATAATCGAGGCCGGCACGGCGCATCAGCCGATATTCCTCACTAGTGTCGAATGCGTCAGTGTAACCGACGTCGGTACCGAACAGAATGTCCCCCCCTGCACTCGAGAACTTTCGTAGTTGCTGGATAGCCGTGGCCATGTCTTCCGCGGCATCGGCCGCAGACTCACCGAATTTCTTCGCTTCCACCTCGAATAAAGTCAGCGTCGGCACCAACGCCATATGTAGCGCCAACAGCTTCGTAACGGTGCGGTCGTCCCATGGGCCCATCATGGGCGCGGTGTGCGCGAGAATGTCGACATGGCTCTCGATCGCTATATTCACCCCTGCCTCGTTCGAAGGATGGGCGAAGACGGGTTTGCGTGCCCGGTGGGCTGCCTTGACGAGCGCCCGAGCCATATCGATCGGCATTGGAAGCACGCCGACGTCGCCGCCGACGATCGAGCCCGTGAACAACTTCACGCCGTCCGCGCCATGAGCGAGCTCATACTTTTC
>DASUIC010000114.1:0-6987 GCA_036273215.1 Sphingomicrobium sp. | reverse complement strand
AACGCCATCCTGTTCTGGGGCGGATGGCTGCCCTTCTTTAACATCCCCGTTCTCTACGCGATCCCGGGCATCTTTTGGCTGCTGCTGAAGATGTGCATTTTCTTCTTCATCTTCAGCTGGGTGAAGGCGACCGTGCCGCGCTACCGCTACGATCAGCTGATGCGCCTCGGCTGGAAAATCTTTTTGCCATTGAGCCTGATCTTCGTCGTCCTCGTGTCCGGATGGCTGATGCTCACGAGGTATGCATGAAGCACTGGGTCAAATCATTCACGCTCTGGGACTTCGTGCAGGCGCACTGGCTGACGCTAAAATACTTCTTCAAGACCAAGGCGACGATCAACTATCCCTACGAGAAGACTCCTCAGAGCCCGCGTTTTCGCGGCGAGCATGCGCTTCGCCGTTACCCCAACGGCGAAGAGCGGTGCATCGCGTGCAAATTGTGCGAGGCGATCTGCCCGGCGCTCGCGATCACGATCGAGGCCGAGCCGCGCGAGGACGGCAGCCGGCGGACGACGCGCTACGACATCGATATGGTCAAATGCATCTATTGCGGCCTCTGCCAGGAGGCGTGTCCGGTGGATGCGATCGTCGAGGGGCCGAACCTCGAATTCGCGACCGAGACGCGCGAGGAATTGCTCTACGACAAGGCCAAATTGCTGGCCAATGGTGACAAGTGGGAGCAGGCGATCGCCGCCAACCTTGCCGCCGACGCGCCCTACCGATAAGCGCGCCGCAACAGGGTCCCCCGTTTGATCGCCACCATCGCCTTTTACCTGTTCGCGACGCTCACCATCGCTCCGGCGATCGCGGTGATCTTCGCGCGCAATCCGGTGCACAGCGTGTTGTGGCTGATCCTCGCCTTCTTCAACGCGGCGGGGCTGATGCTGATCCTCGGCGCCGAGTTCATCGCCATGCTTTTGGTCATCGTCTACGTCGGCGCAGTCGCGGTGCTGTTCCTGTTCGTCGTGATGATGCTCGACATCGACTTCGCCACGCTCCGGACCGGCTTCACGCGCAACCTGCCGTTCGGGATCATCATCGCGCTGGTTCTGCTCGCGGAAGTAATTGTCGCGGTGAGCGCGTGGAAAGCAGGACCGACGCTGAGCGGCCATGCGATCCCCGCCGCATCGCAGCCGAACATCGTCGCGCTCGGGCAGCTGCTTTACAGCCGCTACCTGTTTCCGTTCGAAATCGCGGGGCTGATCCTGCTGGTGGCGATGATCGGCGCGATCGTGCTGACCCATCGAAGCCGCGGCGACCTCAGGACTCCCAAGGCGTCACGCCAGCTCCGGCGGCGCCCCGACCAGGCGATCGAGCTTGCCAAGCCTTCAGTGGGTGAGGGGGTGAGGCTGTGATCACGCTGACCCACTACCTCGCCGTCGCGGCGATCCTGTTCACCATCGGCGTGCTCGGGATCTTCCTCAACCGCCGCAACGTCATCCTGATGCTGATGGCGATCGAGCTGATCCTGCTTGCCGTCAACATCAACCTGGTCGCATTCTCCGCCTATCTCGGCGACCTCACCGGCCAGATTCTGGCGATGTTCGTGTTGACGGTCGCCGCAGCCGAAGCCGCGATCGGGCTTGCGATCCTCGTGATCTTCTTCCGCCGCCGCGGGACCATCGCCGTCGATGCAGCCGATCGGATGCGGGGGTGATGGCGGGCGCAAGCATTCTCCCCTCCCTGCAAGGGAGGGGCTGGGGGTGGGTGCTCCTGAAGCGGCTCAATGCCGCTGAAGGAGCATGCTCGCGGGCATCGAGCCCGCTCGCTTGCTACCCACCCCTCAATCCCCTCCCTCGCAGGGAGGGGAGGTAAGCGATGCACCCGATCCTTCTGATCGTCTTCCTGCCTTTGCTGGCAGCGATCGTCGCCGGGCTGTTTGGGCGGTGGATCGGCAAGACCGCCTCGAAGGTGATCACGACCGGCGCGCTGTTCGTCGGAGCGATCCTCAGCTGGCCGATCTTCTTCCATTATATCGCTGGTTCGGCCGAGCCCGCAGTGGTGCCGGTCATGCACTGGATCCAGTCGGGCACGCTCAACGTCGACTGGGCGCTCCGCGTCGATGCGCTGACCGCGGTCATGCTGGTGGTTGTCACCACCGTATCCAGCCTCGTTCACCTCTACAGCTGGGGCTATATGGAGGAGGACCCGAGCCAGCCGCGGTTCTTCGCATATCTGTCGCTGTTCAGCTTCGCGATGCTGATGCTGGTGACCGCGAACAACCTGGTGCAGATGTTCTTCGGCTGGGAAGGCGTCGGACTCGCTTCCTACCTCCTGATCGGCTTCTGGTATCACAAGCCCGCTGCGAACGCGGCTGCGCTCAAGGCCTTCGTGGTCAACCGCGTCGGCGACTTCGGCTTCAGCCTCGGAATCTTCGGCACGTTCCTGGTGTTCGGCACGGTGTCGATTCCGTCGATCCTCCACGCCGCCCCGGGAATGGCGGGATCGACGATCGGTTTTGCCAGCATGCGGGTCGACACCATGACCCTGCTCTGCATCCTCCTGTTCATCGGCGCGATGGGCAAGTCGGCCCAGATCGGGCTTCACACCTGGCTTCCCGACGCGATGGAGGGTCCGACTCCGGTCAGCGCGCTGATCCACGCGGCGACCATGGTCACCGCGGGCGTGTTCATGGTCTGCCGCCTCTCGCCGATGTTCGAGACCTCGCCGACCGCGATGCACGTCGTCACCTGGGTCGGGGCGATCACCTGCTTCTTTGCGGCAACCGTCGGCTGCGCCCAGAACGACATCAAGCGCGTGATCGCTTATTCGACCTGCTCGCAGCTCGGCTACATGTTCTTCGCCGCGGGTGTCGGCGCCTACAGCGCGGCGATGTTCCACCTGTTCACCCACGCCTTCTTCAAGGCGCTGCTGTTCCTCGCCGCGGGCAGCGTCATCACCGCGATGCACCACGAACAGGACATGCGTTACTACGGTGCTCTTCGGAAGCAGATCCCGATCACCTTCTGGGTGATGATCGTCGGGACGCTGGCGATCACCGGAGTCGGAATGGACGTGTTCGGCGGCATCGGATTCGCCGGCTTCTGGTCGAAGGATGCGATCATCCAGTCCGCCTGGGCGAGCGGTTCGACCAGCGGGACGATCGCTTTCTGGCTCGGAACGGTCGCAGCGCTCCTGACCAGCTTCTACAGCTGGAGGCTGATCTTCCTGACCTTCTTCGGCGAGCCGCGCTGGGCCGCCTCCGAGCATATCCAGCACGCGCTCCACGGCGAGAACGACCCCGCGTCCGAAGAGCATGGCGACAGCGCCCACGATTCGCACGAGGTGCCGACCGGCACCGGCGGCTATCACCCACACGAGAGCCCGCTGACGATGCTCGTGCCGATCTGTCTGCTGGCGCTCGGAGCGCTGCTCGCGGGGCAGATTTTCCACGGCATCTTCATCGATGCCGACCGTGCGCCGGGCTTCTGGCGCGGCAGCGTGGCGTTCAGCCATGAGCTGGCGGAGGCTGCCGAGCGGTCGGAGGCTTGGGTCAAGTATGCCCCCACCTTCGCCTGGCTGATCGGACTGTGGATCGCATGGCGCAATTACATCCAGCACCCGCGCGCGGCTGACCATTTCGTCGAGCAGTTCCCGGGCGTGTACCGGTTCGTGTCGAACAAATGGTATTTCGACGAGCTCTATCATTTCATCTTCGTGCGCCCGGCGCTGTGGCTTGGCAGGCTCTTCTGGCACGGCGGTGACGAGGGCACGATCGACCGCTTCGGCCCGCATGGAGCGGCCTACGCGGTCGGGATCGGGAACCGAATCACCTACCGGCTGCAGTCGGGCTACCTCAACGCTTATGCCCTGGTCATGCTGCTTGGCCTGATCGGGGCTGCGACCTGGGCGATCTGGTGGGCGCAGTGAACGGACTTCCGTTGCTGACGATCCTGATTGCGCTCCCGTTCGTCGGAGCGGTTCTGTGCCTGCTCGTGAAGCCGCAGCCGGCGCGGTGGATCGCGCTAATCGCCACCCTGCTCGAGCTTGCGCTCAGCATCTCGCTGTGGGTCGCCTACAATCCGAACGGCGCCCGGTGGCAGTTCGTCGAAGATCATCCGCTCGCCGGGAATTTCGCGTGGGCGCTCGGGATCGACGGGATCGCGCTGCTGCTGATCGTCCTCACCGCTTTCCTGATGCCGATCTGCATCGGCGCGAGCTGGCGCTCCATCCAAAGCCGCGTGCCGGAATATATGGCCAATTTCCTGCTGATGGAGGCGCTCATCATGGGCGCGTTCTCGGCGCAGGACCTGTTCCTGTTCTACGTCTTTTTCGAAGGCGGCCTGATCCCGATGTACCTGATCATCGGCATCTGGGGCGGCGTCGAGCGGGTCAAGGCGAGCTACAAGTTCTTCCTCTACACCTTCTTCGGGTCGGTGCTGATGCTGATCGCCATGCTCTACATGGTCGGGACCGCGCACACGACGTCGATTCCGGTGCTGATGGCCTACGACTTCTCGCCGAGGGCCCAGACCTGGCTGTTCCTCGCCTTCATGGCGAGCTTCGCGGTGAAGCTCCCGATGTGGCCGGTCCACACCTGGTTGCCCGACGCGCACGTCCAGGCCCCGACCGCCGGATCGGTCATCCTCGCGGGAATCCTGCTGAAGCTCGGCGGCTACGGGTTCATCCGCTTTTCGCTGCCGATGTTCCCGCAAGGCTCGGTCGAGTTCATTCCGCTGATGTTCGTCCTGTCGGGGATCGCCGTCGTCTACACGAGCCTCGTCGCGCTGGTTCAGACCGACATGAAGAAGCTGATCGCTTATTCGTCGGTTGCGCACATGGCTTTCGTGACCTTCGGCCTGTTCGCGATGAACCGCCAGGGGATCGAAGGCGCGATGCTGGTGATGCTCGGGCATGGGCTCGTCTCGGGCGCGCTCTTCCTCTGCGTCGGCGTGATTTACGATCGGCTGCACACGCGCGAAATCGTCCGCTACGGCGGCCTTTCGGATAACATGCCCGGCTACGCTCTGCTGTTCATGCTCTTCACCATGGCGAGCGTAGGCTTGCCGGGCACGAGTAATTTCGTCGGCGAGTTCCTCAGCCTGATCGGCACCTTCCGAGCCTCGACCTGGGCAGCGATCGCAGGCACCACCGGTATCATTCTCAGCGCCGCCTATATGCTGTGGCTCTACTGGCGGATTTGCTTCGGGACGCAGCGCAACGCGGACGCGGCGGCGATGCCCGACCTCAGCATGCGCGAATGGTGGCTGCTCGGGCCGATCGCACTCGCGGTTCTCTGGATGGGCGTCTATCCCGAGAGCTTCCTAAGGCCCATTCACAATGACGTCGGACGGATCGTCGAGCGGCTCGACCAAGTGGCGCCCGCAGGCGATTCGCATCTGACGCTCGGCAAGGGCGCGATGCACATGGGAGCGATTCATTGATCCCGCGCTTCACCGCCCCGCTTCTGCCCGAGCTGATGCTGTCGGTCGGGGGCACGATCCTGATGATCGTCGCCGCCTTCGCCAGGCGCGGTTCGCGACTGACCAGCTGGCTGGCAATCTTTCTGCTCCTCGCTGCGACGATCGCGCTGATCGGTCCGCCGTCGCATACCGGGCCAGTGTTCGACGGACTGGTGTCCGCCGACCTGTTCGCGAGCTTCGGCAAGGTCATCATCTTCCTGGGCTCGATCGTCGCCATCGTCGCTGCGCACGGCTGGTTCGAACGCGGTAGCGAGCATGCGTCCGAATATTCGGTGCTGATCGTCTTCGCCGCGGTGGGCATGAGCGTGATGGTTTCGGCGACGAGCCTGATCTCGCTCTATGTCGGGCTCGAGCTCAACAGCCTCGCCGGCTACGTGCTTGCCGCCTATCTCCGCACCGACGAGCGCTCGGCCGAGGCGGGACTTAAATATTTCGTCCTCGGAGCGCTCGCGAGCGGGATCCTGCTCTATGGCATCTCGCTGCTTTACGGGTTCACCGGAACCACCAGCTTCACCGGCGTTGCCGCGGCGTTCGCCCGTGGAGCCCCATCGCTCGGGCTGCTCTTCGGGCTCGTCTTTCTGCTCGCCGGCCTTGCCTTCAAGATCAGCGCGGTGCCGTTCCACATGTGGACTCCCGACGTCTACGAAGGGGCGCCGACGCCCGTCACCACCTTCTTCGCTTCGGCTCCCAAGGCAGCCGGAGTGCTGCTTGCGACCCGGGTCTGCCTCGAAGGCCTCGCCCCGGCGACCGACGCATGGCGGCAGATCGTGATCTTCGCCGCCTTAGCCTCGATTTTCCTCGGAGCAGTGGCGGCCTATGGACAGACGAACATAAAGCGGCTGCTCGCCTACTCCTCGATCAATAATGTCGGGTTCGCGCTGATCGGTCTCTCGTCAGGAACGGTGCAAGGGGCGTCGGCGGTGCTCTTCTACATGGCCGTATATGTGGTGATGACGGTTGGAGCGTTCCTCTGCGTGCTGTGGATGAAGGATGCCGAAGGGCGGCCGGTGGAAAGTATCGCGAGCCTGTCTGGCCTTGCGCAGACCCGGCCCGGCCACGCTTTCGCGCTGTTCGTCTTCATGTTCAGCCTCGCCGGAGTGCCGCCGATGTTCGGCTTCTGGCCGAAGCTGCTGGTTTTCAACGCCGCGGTCCAGGCCGGATATGTCGCACTCGCGGTCGCGGGCATCATCGGCGCGGTGATCGGCGCTTATTATTATCTGAAGATCGTCAAAGTCATGTACCTCGACGAGCCCGCGGAGCCTTATGCCCGATCTCGTGCGCCGATTCAGGGGGGGTTGATTTTGATCTCGGCGCTGCTCGTGTCGCCGCTCGGCTATCTGCTCATTGGCCCGCTTGGCTCTATTACCGATCGTGCGGCGGGGTCGATCTTCTGACCCGCATCCGTATCGTCGAGACCACTGGCTCGACCAACGCCGATCTTCTGAACGATTACAACGCAGTCGAGGGCGACTGGCTGGTCGCGCTCGACCAGCATGCGGGGAAGGGCCGGCAGGGCCGCAGCTGGACCTCGGCCGACGGCAATTTCTACGGAAGCACGCTGGTC
>DASUIC010000113.1:0-10708 GCA_036273215.1 Sphingomicrobium sp. | reverse complement strand
GGCTCGGGTAGGCCGCCACCCATTCGCGGGCGAGGTCGACGGCATTCGGAAGCTTGGCGTCATAGGCGATGCTGAGCGCACGCTTGTAAACGGCTTCAGGCGCCTTCTGTCCGGCGGCGGCGTCAGCCTGAATCGCACGCTTGAAGGTCGCGACCGCATCTGCCTGCCGCCCCTGCGCGAATCGTGTTTCGCCAAGGTTCAGAAGGAGGTCGGTGTTGCGCGGGTCGAGCGCCACCGCTTTCTCATAAGCGGCCGCCGCCAGATCGAGCTGCTTGGCGTTGAAGAAATTGCCTGCGACGCCGGCATAGAGCTTCGCCACCTGCGCCGGCGTCTCATAGCCAGACGCCGCGATGGCATCGACCCCGCTAGCCATCGCATTGTCGTTCTTGCTGGCGATCGCCGCCTTGAGCTCGAGCTCACCGATCAGGTAACGGTCCTCCTTCGTGCTCGCGACCGCCTGAGCGGCTGCGATCTTGGCCGGGATGGTCGCCGTGTCGTTGGCGTTCACCGCCGTCTGCAGATCGACCAATGCCTTGCGTGCTTTGGCGGAAGGCTGGATTCCGCCCGACTTCTGCGCCGTGTTGTCGTTCTGCTGCTGTGGCTGGACTGCCGTTTGAGGCGGATTCTGAGGCGGCGGCGCCGACATATATTGCGCCGCTGCGGGCGCAGCGGAAGCGACAAGGACGAGCGCGAGCGCCGTGGTCGTGAATTTCATGGTCTCTCTCCTGCTCTTGTGCGAGCATCATGTCGGTAAATGGCCGGCGGCCGCCTTAATCCTCGGCCGAGCCTTCGCCAAGCCTCTGCCAGAGACGGCCTGAATGCATTTTGAACCCCCTTGCCCGCGCGCGTACGCGCGCGCGGGGTGGTGCCTGGGGGTACAATACACTACCTAGGCGAGCGGGGGGCGCAGCATCCGCTGCGATCTCCTTGTGCATCCCCGTTGATAGGAATTTTTCTTGGCCACCGAACCGCCAATCGACGTCAGCGACACGCCCAACCCACCCTCCGGGGGGGACGCCGACATCGAGCCGATCTCGATCGTCGAGGAGATGAAGACCTCCTACCTCGACTACGCGATGAGCGTGATCGTAAGCCGCGCGCTGCCCGACGTGCGCGACGGACTCAAGCCGGTTCACCGGCGGATTCTCTACGCCTGCCAGGAAGCGGGCTATGTCGCCGGCCGGCCCTACCGCAAATCGAGCCGCATCGTCGGTGATGTCATGGGTAAGTATCACCCGCACGGCGACTCCGCGATCTATGATGCGCTCGCCAGGATGACGCAGCCCTGGTCGATGCGGGTGCCGCTGATCGACGGCCAGGGCAATTTCGGATCGATGGACCCCGATCCGCCGGCAGCGATGCGGTACACCGAGGCGCGGCTGGCGAAGGTCGCCAATTTCCTGCTCGGCGACATCGACAAGGACACGGTCGACTTTCAGCCGAACTATGACGCCTCGGAGCGCGAGCCTCAGGTCCTTCCCGCGCGCTTCCCGAACCTTCTCGTCAACGGCGCGGGCGGGATCGCGGTCGGAATGGCGACCAACATCCCGCCGCACAATCTCGGCGAAGTGCTGGCCGCCTGCCGGGCCTATATGGACGATCCGGCGATCAGCTCCGAAGGGCTGATGGAGCATGTGAAGGCCCCGGACTTCCCGACCGGCGCATTGATCCTCGGGCAGTCGGGAATCCGAAGCGCTTACACCACGGGGCGCGGCTCGATCATGATGCGCTCGCGCTACACGATCGAGGAGGGGCGGGGCGATCGGCGCTCGGTCGTGCTTACCGAAATCCCGTACCAGGTGGGCAAGACCGGCCTGGTCGAGAAGATCGCCGAGGCCGCCAAGGACAAGCGCATCGAAGGCGTTGCCGATATCCGCGACGAATCCAATCGCCAGGGCGTCCGCATCGTCATCGACCTGAAGCGCGACGCGACTGCCGAAGTCGTGCTCAATCAGCTTTGGCGGCACACTCCGGCGCAGTCGAGCTTCCCGGCCAACATGCTCGCGATCCGCGGCGGACGGCCCGAAACGCTGACGCTGCGCGACTTCATCGAGGCGTTCATTCGCTTCCGCGAAGAGGTCATCACCCGCCGCTCGAAGTTCGAGCTGCTGAAAGCACGCGAGCGCGCCCATGTCCTGCTCGGGCTCGTCGTCGCGGTCACCAACCTCGACGAAGTCGTCAAGCTGATCCGCGGGTCGGCGTCGCCGGCGGTCGCACGTGAGAGACTGCTCGAGCGCGAATGGCCGATGGAGGAGATCCGGCCGTACATCGCACTCGTCGAAGCGGTCGAGCCACAGAAACGCGACAAGACCTACAAGCTATCCGAGGCGCAGGTGAAGGCGATCCTCGAGCTTCGCCTTCATCGCCTGACCGCGCTCGGCCGCGACGAGATCGGCAACGAGCTCCAGGGGCTGGCGGAGAACATCGGCGAGCTCCTCGACATCCTCGCCGACCGCGCCCGCCTCTATGAGGTCATGCGCGAGGAGTTCGACGAGGTCGAAGCCGAGTTCGCGACTCCGCGCGTGACAGAGCTCGCTCCCGCCGCTGACGGGATAGAGGACGAGGACCTTATCGAGGTCGAGGACATGGTCGTGACCGTGACCATGGCCGGCTACATCAAGCGCACCCCGCTCTCGATCTTCCGCGAGCAGAAGCGCGGGGGGAAAGGTCGCGCAGGAATGGCGACCAAGGAAGAGGACGCGGTCACCAACCTGTTCGTGACCTCGACGCATAACCCGGTGCTGTTCTTCTCGAACCTTGGTCGCGTCTACCGGATGAAGGTCTGGCGCCTTCCGGAAGGGGGCCCGAACACCAAGGGCCGGCCGATGGTCAACCTGCTTCCGCTGGCGGAAGGCGAGACGATTTCGACGGTTCTCCCGCTGCCCGAGGACGAGAATGAATGGGGCGGGCTGCACATCATGTTCGCGACGGCGCACGGCACCGTTCGCCGAAACAGCATGGCCGCGTTCACGAACATTCCCTCGAACGGGAAGATCGCGATGCGTTTCGGGACGAGTCCGTCGGAGGAGACGGAGGGCGACGACAGCGAGGACCAGACCGATACGACCGACCGGCTGATCGGAGTGTCGCTTCTGACCGAGGGTGACGATGTCCTGCTCGCCAGTCGCAACGGCAAGGCGATCCGATTCAAGGCCACCGACGTCCGCGAGTTCCAGTCACGCACGTCGACCGGCGTTCGCGGAATCCGCCTGCTCATCGGCGACGCGGTCATCTCGATGTCGATCCTGCACCGCGTCGGGACCAGCCAGGAGGAGCGCGAAGCCTACCTCCGCTTCGCCCCGTGGAAGGGCGAGAAGGAGGGTGATTGCCCGCTGTCCACCGAACGCATGACGGAGCTCGTCGAGAAGGAGCAGTTCATTCTCACCATCACCGAGAACGGCTACGGCAAGCGCAGCAGCGCCTACGAATATCGGCGCACCAATCGCGGCGGGCAGGGAATCACCAACATCGACACGTCCGAGCGCAACGGCTGCGTCGTCGCCTCCTTCCCGGCGCATCAGGGCGAGGCGCTGATGCTGGTCACCGATCAGGGCAAGATGATCCGCACTACCGTCGGCGACATCCGGGTGATGGGCCGCAACACCCAGGGGGTGACGATCTTCCGGGTCGCGGAAAACGAACATGTCGTCAGCGTCGCCAAGATCGAGGAATCCGAAGAGGAGGAGATCGAGCTCGAAGGCGGCGACGAGATCGCTCCGGTTCCCGATGCGGTCATCGGTGAAAGCGAGCTCGACAAGCCCGCGGACCCGGAGGTGGAAGAATAGCAAAGCGTCATCCCGGCCTTAAGCCGGGACCTGTCTTACTTATGACGACCTCGGGAAAGGCAGGCGGGTGCCGGATCAAGTCGGGCATGACGATCCAGCGCGACGACCCGCAGCAACCGCCTCGCGAACTCCGCGTTCTCGCTGGCGAGGACAACAGGAGGAAACGTCCATGCCCCTTCCCCACGATGCGCTCGTTCTTGTCGCCGACGGCCGTAAGACGCTGTTCTTCCGAAACGAGGGCGACGAGGACCGGATCGACTTGCGCACCGAGGCGCATGACGAGCGCGAGGACCGC
Source organism: Sphingomicrobium sp. (assembly GCA_036273215.1). GTDB lineage: Bacteria > Pseudomonadota > Alphaproteobacteria > Sphingomonadales > Sphingomonadaceae > Sphingomicrobium. The sequence continues at coordinate 6,628 of DASUIC010000113.1, read as the reverse complement.
AAGGATAGCGAGATCAAGACCGATGCTCCTGGCGGCATTCATCAGAGCGCCGGCTACGGTCGCTCGACCTACGAGGAGACCGACTTCCACCAGCAGGAAGAGGACCGCTGGGTGAAAGACGCCGCCGAGGAGCTCAAGAAGCGCGCTTTGCGCAACGATTTCGACACGCTTGCGATCATCGCTCCGCCGAAAGCGCTCGGAGTGCTCAAGAAATGCCTCCACAAGGAGGTCGAGAAGCGCCTCGTGTGCACGATCAACAAGGAAATGAGCGGCCGCCCCGTGCCAGACATCGAGGCACTGATCGAGGATGCCATGCAACGGGAGCTTCCGAACGTCTGAGGCTCTCCCGGTCTTCACCATCGGTCACTCGACCCGCACGATCCCCGAGTTCGTAAAGGTGCTGAGGACCGTCGAGGCGGAGCTGGTCGTGGACGTCCGAACCATTCCGCGCTCGCGGACCAACCCGCAATATAATTTCGATGTGCTCGGGGGCGAGCTCGCGCCCTGGTCGATCTCTTACGAGCGGATTGCCGAACTCGGCGGTCTGCGCGGCAAGTCCAGATCCGTTCCGCCCGAGGTGAACGGCTTCTGGGAGAACCAGAGCTTCCACAATTACGCCGACTATGCGCTCTCCGAGAAATTCGATCATGGGCTCGACGAGCTCATGGCTATCGCCGCCGAGCGCCGTACCGCGATCATGTGCGCCGAAGCGGTGTGGTGGCGCTGCCACCGCCGGATCATCGCCGATTATCTGATCCTTCGCGGCCGAACCGTCGTCCACCTGATGGGCGAAGGCCGCGAGGAGCCCGCGCGAATGACTTCGGCGGCGCGGCCCGACAAGGGTCACCTGGTCTACCCCGCGTCGGAAAGTCAGGCGTAGAGATCGACCACGTCGGCGTTGGGCGCGGCGGCCTTGAGCAGGAGCGTCCGATGGCAATGCGCCGGCTCGCGCTCCATGCACAGCAGCGCACTCGGCTTTTCCTTCGCCAGCTCCAGCATCTGTGCAGATTGGACGATGGCTTCGGGCAACTCGAGTTGTCCGGCGTAGATTCGCTCGAGATCGGAATGCCGACCCGCCCGCGCCGCGGTGCGGCCTTCGGATGGCGTGCCAAGCGCCTTGAGGTGGAGATATTCGATCCCCGCGTCCGCCAGCGCAGTTCTCAGCGGCGTCTTGGAAAATCCGGGCCGCCGCGACAGCGGCAGCGCGCGTACGTCGATCACCCGCTCGACGCCTGCTCTCTCGAGCGCGGCAATGAACTCCGGCACCGTCGTGCCCTCATAGCCGATGGTGAAAATGCGCATTTTTCCCGTCATGCTGAACTCGTTTCAGCATCCATTCTGGAGACGAACTGAGCCCTTCCCGAAAATGGATCCTGAAACAAGTTCAGGATGACGGTTGGGCGCTCGACGTTTAGGTGCGCGCTTCATGTCCTTCGACATCCATGTGATCGGCGGCGGCCTCGCGGGCAGCGAAGCGGCTTGGCAGCTCGCCGAAGCGGGTTTGCGCGTGCGGCTCAGCGAAATGCGCGGTGGTGGGGAGATGACTCCGGCGCACCAGACTGACCGTCTCGCTGAAATGGTTTGTTCGAACAGCTTCCGATCCGACGACGCCGAGCACAATGCCGTCGGGCTGCTCCACCAGGAAATGCGCGCTCTCGATTCCCTGATCATTCGGGCGGCAGACGCGCAGCGCGTTCCTGCGGGTTCCGCTCTGGCCGTCGACCGCGGCGCCTTCGCAACCGAAGTGACGCGCGCAATCCAGCAGCACCCCAACATCACCGTCGTGCGCGAGCGCGTGGACATCTTGCCCGAGCACCCCGCCATCATCGCGACCGGGCCGCTGACCGGCTCCGCGCTCGCCCAGGCGATAGCCGAGGAAACCGGCGAGGGCGCCCTCGCCTTCTTCGACGCGATCGCGCCCATCGTTCACCGCGACAGCATCGACATGTCGATCGCCTGGATGGCGGCTCGCTGGGACAAGGGCGGCAAGGACTACATCAACTGTCCGCTCGACAAGTCGCAATATGAGTATTTCGTCGCGGCGCTCATCGACGGCGAAAAGATGCCGTTTCACGACTGGGAGCGCGACACGCCCTATTTCGAGGGCTGCATGCCGGTCGAGGTCATGGCCGAGCGAGGGCCCGAGACTCTGCGCCATGGTCCGATGAAGCCGATGGGCCTCGACGATCCGCGCACCGGCCGCTGGCCCTACGCGGTGGTCCAACTTCGGCAGGACAATGCGCTCGGCACCTTGTGGAACATGGTCGGATTCCAGACCAAGCTGAAGCACGGCGAGCAGGTCCGAATCTTCCGCACGATTCCCGGCCTCGAGAACGCCGAATTCGCGCGTCTGGGCGGGATCCACCGCAACAGCTTCATCAACTCGCCGCGGCTGCTCGACGCTGAGCTGCGCTTGAAGTCGAAGCCGTGCATCCGCTTCGCCGGCCAGATCACCGGTTGTGAAGGCTATGTCGAAAGCGCAGCCGTCGGGATTCTCGCCGCGCGGTTCGCCGCGGCCGAGCTGAGTGGCGAAACGCTTGCGCCACCCCCACCCGAGACCGCCATCGGAGCGCTTCTCGCGCACATTACCGGCGGAGCCGACGCGGACATCTTCCAGCCGATGAACGTCAATTTCGGCCTGATGCCTCCGATCGACGGCCGCTGGAAGCGCGCCGAGCGAAAGAAGGCCTACACGGACCGCGCGCGCACAGCACTCGCCGAATGGCTCGAACGCGTTCCTCCCCAGCTCTGCTGGGGAGGGGAACCAGCGGAGCTGGTGGAAGGGTAGCTAGCGCCGACACTCGAGCAGAATCGCCGTGACCACCGACTGCAGATCACTGATTACCTCCGCAGCAGCAAAGCGAATGAGGCGTAGCCCCTGATCTCTAAGCCAAAAATCGCGACGTAAATCTCGCTCGGGCCGATCGCCCCTCGAATGGCTCTCTCCGTCCACCTCGATGACGAGCCTTATAGCCGCACAGTAGAAGTCGACGATGCAGCGACCGATCGGATGTTGCCGCCTGAACTTCAATCCGTCCGGCCGCTGACGAAGCACTTGCCAGAGCATGCCTTCGGGCAGTGTCATGTTTCTTCTCAGGGCACGTGCGCTGAGGACACTCTCGTTTTTCTCTCTACGTGGCGGCATTTACCCCTCCACCATCCTTCGGATGGTTCCCCTCCCCATCTGCCGACGGGGTGGAATGCTAATCATCACTATTCTCAGCCGTTTGCACAGGCGCCGGGCGGCCGCAGCTGCAGGTCTTGCGCTTGGCCGGCGGCGGGGCTGTGGCGACGAACTCCGCCGGGGAGAGCCAGCCTTTGCGGCCGCCCGCGGCGTCGAATTTCTCGATTCCCTTGGCGGCATATTCCTCGAACGACAGCGCGCCATTGTGATCGACGTCGAGCTTGTCGAAGTTGCGACGCCGCGCGGCGAGATATTCGTCGGCCTCGACCTTGCCATCCTTGTTATGGTCGTAGCGGCTGAACCGCTTCTGCTCGCGGCTTTGAGGACTCGCCTCGGGCGCCTGGAGGGGCGTCTGGGCGATCATCGACTCGCCATAGCTGCGCGCCTGAGGAGCGGACGGGAGAAGCGGATGCTCTTGCGCTCGCGATTGCCAGATCAGGAACGCACCCACCATCAGCAGGAAGCTGGCCGCGGCGCCGGCGAGGAAACGAAGCATGCCCATCCCCTTCGGAGAGGAGATTCGGCACGGCTCCATGTCCGTAACGGAGCGGGTCCTGTCAACTATGGCGGCGGAATGCGCCCGCTTAGCCGGTGACGAAGCATGGCGGCAGAGCGCGCTGGCGAGCCTTCGCGCTCGAACGGCTCGCCGTGGCGGCAGTCGCGCACAGCGAGCGCGGCGAGCATCGACAACGGTCGCAACGCGACCGGGAAGCGCGCTCCGCCGAGACCACGGCAGAAGGAGCGCGCCTGCCCCAGGAGCATCGCCCGTGATTCTCGATCGCTGCAATGACGCGCCGCATCGACCAGCGCCCATAATCCGCCCGCAGCGCCGATCTGTTCGGTCCTTGCGCCCAGCACGCGCGCGCCCAGCGCAAACAGCAGGTTCCCGCGCAGCCAGATCGCTTCGCTGGTCTCGACGCTCCACGGCAGCGGATCGAACAGCTTGAGCCAGCCGCCCTCCAGGCCTGCGATGTCAGCGCCGCTGATCCCGCGCGGAAGCAGCTCGCGTTCGACCGCGTCCAGGCGCGGCTCGGCGGGTGCGGGCGCGCCTTTGTCCAATTCCTCGAGCCGTTCGCGCCACCAGGCGAGACGGATCGGCCCCAGCATCGGCTCGCGCGTGCTCCGCACGACGTCGGCCATCGCAGCGTCGATTTGGAACAGCGCTCGCACCGCATTGCGCGCCGGTGCGGGCACATAACTCAGCGCCAGCGCCCGGTCGGGCCCGAGCGCGAGCGCGTTGTCAGCGATAGCAGACCGCCTTGACCGCCTCGACGACCTCGGACGCCTTGATCAGCGCCAGCTTTTCGAGGTTGGCCGCGTATGGCAGCGGCACGTCGACGTCGTTCACCCGCATGACCGGCGCGTCGAGGTCGTCGAAGCCTTCGGTCATGGCGATGGCGATGATCTCCGAAGCGATCGAGCAGACCGGCCAGCCTTCCTCGACCACCACCATGCGGTTGGTGCGCCTCAGGCTTTCGAGCACGGTCGCCTTGTCGAGCGGACGAAGAGTCCGGAGGTCGATCACTTCGGCGTTGATCCCCTGCCCCATCAGCTCCTGCGCCGCTTCGAGCGCGACCCCGACTCCGATCGAGTAGCTGACGATGGTCACGTCCTTGCCGGGGCGGACGATCCGCGCCTTGCCGATCGGGAGAACGTAATTGTCCATCTGCGGAACGTCGAAATGCTGGCCGTAGAGCAGCTCGTTCTCGAGGAACACGACCGGGTCCTCGGTTCGGATCGCCGCCTTGAGGAGCCCCTTCGCGTCGGCCGCGCTGTAGGGCGAAATCACGACCAGGCCGGGCACGTGCGCGTACCAGCTGCCGTAATTCTGGCTGTGCTGGGCGGCGACGCGGGCGGCGGCGCCGTTGGGACCGCGGAACACGATCGGGCAGCGCATCTGCCCGCCCGACATGTAATTGGTCTTGGCCGCCGAATTCACGACGTGGTCGATGGCCTGCATCGCGAAGTTGAAGGTCATGAACTCGACGATCGGCCTCAGGCCGCCCATCGCCGCGCCGGTGCCGACGCCGGCGAAGCCATATTCGGTGATCGGCGTGTCGACGACGCGCTTCGCTCCAAACTCGTCGAGCAGCCCCTGAGTGACTTTGTACGCGCCCTGATACTCGGCGACCTCCTCGCCGATCACGAACACGCGGCTGTCTGACCGCATTTCCTCGGCCATGGCATCGCGCAGCGCCTCGCGCACGGTCTGGCTGACCAGCGGCGTGCCCTCGGGCACCTCGGGTTGGTCATGCGTTGCCGCAACGTCGGCGACGAGGTCGCGCGCAGCGGTCTCGAACACGTGCGGGGTCGGAGTAGGCTCCTCCTGCTGGGATGCCTGCTCCGGGATCGATGGGGTCGCGGCCGAAGCAGGCTTCGGCTGCTCGCGCGTGTCGCTCGACGCCGGTGCGGCCGCAGGCTCGGCGACCTGCTCGCCGTCCGCCGCGAGCAGCGCGATCGGCTGACCGACCTTCACTCCGTCCGTTCCCTCGGGAACAAGGATCTTTGCGATCTTGCCTTCGTCGACGGCCTCGAACTCCATGGTCGCCTTGTCGGTCTCGATCTCGGCCAGGATGTCGCCCGATTTGACGTCGTCGCCTTCCTTGACCAGCCATTTGGCGAGCGTCCCCTCCTCCATGGTCGGGGACAGCGCGGGCATCTTGAGCTCGGTCGCCATCAGTAGGTCCCCACCAGTACGTCGGTGTAGAGCTCGGACGGCGCCGGCTCGGGAGCATCTTCAGCGAACTTGGCAGCGTTGACGACGATCTCCTTGATTTGCTTGTCTATCGCCTTCAGTTCCTCTTCCTTGACGCCCATCTTCTCGAGCTCGCGTTCGCAATGGGTGATCGGGTCGCGGTTTTCGCGAACATCCTGCACTTCCTCGCGCGTGCGATATTTGGCCGGGTCGGACATCGAGTGGCCGCGATAGCGGTAGGTCAGGAACTCGACGACCAGCGGCCCCTTGCCCTCGCGGACCCACTGCAGCGCCATTTCCGCGGCCCCGCGCACCGCGAGCACGTCCATCCCGTCGACCTGGATGCCCGGAATGCGGAAGCTTTCGCCATGTCGGTAGAGCAAGGGTTCGGAATGCGAGCGATTGACGCTGGTCCCCATCGCATATTTGTTGTTCTCGATCGCGTAGATGACCGGCAGGTTCCACAGCTTGGCCATGTTGAACGCTTCGGAAACCTGGCCCTGGTTGACCGCGCCATCACCGAGATAGGTCAGGCAGACGCCGCCGTCCTCGCGATATTTGTGGGCAAAGGCGAGCCCCGTTCCGAGCGGCACCTGTGCGCCGACGATGCCGTGGCCGCCGTAGAAGCCATGGTCGACGCTGAACATATGCATCGACCCGCCCTTGCCGTGCGATATTCCCGCCTCGCGCCCGGTCAACTCCGCCATGATCAGCTTCGGGTCGATCCCGTAGGCAAGCATATGGCCGTG
>DASUIC010000112.1:0-3235 GCA_036273215.1 Sphingomicrobium sp. | reverse complement strand
TCGATGCGCTTCTTGTCGATGACGGTGACGCTCGCCGGCGTCTTCGCCTTCCGGTCGGGAACGCGCGATGCGGTGATGACGATCTGGTCTGTGTTAGGTGGTAATGGGGCCATGAAATCCTCCTGTTGACGAACCTGTCGTCACGGAGGGATTCGCCGCCCGAAGGCAGCGGGGCCCACGCCCCGCGGCTGGTCCCGGCCGAGGAAACGGACGACGGACCGGGGCAGGTTCCCGACTTAGCCTCGGTGAGGCATCACGGTTGCGGGCACAGTACCGGATTTTCACCGGTTTCCCTTTGAACCACCCCCGCCCGACGTTCGCCGGTGGGCGGCACCCCAGTCGCCGATCTTGCTAGTCGGGCTGTCAAATTGCGGTCAAGGTGATTATTGAGCCGCTATGTCTCGCTTGATCGTCCTTCTCTGCGCGATTTTCGCAGCCGCTGCCCTCAGGCTCGTGCCGCATCCGCCGAACTTTTCGCCGATCGACGCGATGGCGCTGTTCAGCGGCGCCTATCTCGGCAGGCGGAGCCTGGCGTTTGTCGCGCCGCTCGGAGCGCTCCTGCTCAGCGACGCGCTGCTCGGCTTCTATCCCGGCATGGAGTTCCAGTATCTGAGCGTCGCCCTCATCGTACTTCTCGGATCTTCCATGCTGGCGCGTAAAGCAGCGCTTCGGGTGGGCGGGGCCGCAATCGCGAGCTCAGTCCTGTTTTTCGCGATCACGAATTTTGGCACCTGGCTGACGAGCGGCATGTACCCGCACTCCCTCGTTGGGCTTCAGGCCTGCTACTTCGCGGCAATCCCGTTCTTCCGGAACACGCTCGCCGGCGACCTCTTCTATGCGGGGCTCTTGTTCGGTGGATTCGCGCTTGCGGAGCATCTCATCCCGCGCCTGAGAGCCATCGAGCCGCGCGCCGCCTGATTGTTGCCAATCGGGCGCTCAGCAGATAGAGCGCCCGCTCAAATTCCTGCCACTGGTCGGAAACCAGCGGCTAACCCAAGGAAAAACAAGATGAAGTCCGGTAGCCACCCCGATTATCACATGATCAACGTCGAGATGACCGACGGGACCAAGTTCCAGACGCGTTCGACCTGGGGCAAGGAAGGCGACACGCTTCACCTCGAGATCGATCCCAAGGTCCATCCGGCATGGGTCGGCGGTACGCGGCAGGTGCAGGAAGGCGGCCAGGTCGCGCGCTTCAACAAGCGCTTCGGCGGCCTCACGCTCGGCAAGAAATAGCCCAATTGCGAATTGAAGCGCCGACGCTCGAGACCGAGCGTCTGATCCTTCGTCCATTCCGGGCCGACGACCTTGGGCCCTTAGCTGCGATGTGGGCCGATCCGCAGGTCGTGCGCTTCATCGGCGGCCATGCGCTCAGCCGAGAAGACACGTGGCGCCGCTCGCTCGCGGCTTGCGGCCAATGGCCCTACACTGGCTGGGGCTACTGGATCGCCGAGTTCAAGAGCAGCGGCGAGGTCGTCGGCCAGCTCGGCTTCGCGGACTTCAAGCGCGACATGCAGCCAAGCCTCGAAGGCGAAGCCGAGCTTGGATATGTGTTCTCGCCCAAGGTGCACGGGCAAGGCATGGCTTACGAAGCCTGCGCCGCAGCGCTCGAATGGGCCGACGCCAATCTCGATTCGGCATCCTACCCAGCGATCATCTCGCCCGAGAACGCAGCCTCGATCCGCTTGGCCGAGCGGCTCGGCTTCGAGCGCGTGCCGGACGGCGTTTATCGGGGCGAGCCGATCGCATTGTTCCGCCGCCCAGGGATGGCGCGCTCCTAGAAGGCGCTGATGCCGGTAATCGCCCGACCGATGATCAGCGCGTGGACGTCGTGCGTGCCCTCGTAGGTGTTGACCGTTTCCAGGTTCGCCGCGTGGCGCATGACCTGGAACTCGGCGGAGATGCCATTGCCGCCGAGCATGTCGCGGGCGGTTCTGGAGATGTCGAGCGCCTTGCCGCAATTGTTGCGTTTGATCAGACTGATCGTCTCCGGGACGAGCTCGCCCGCTTCGAGGCGGCGACCGACGCGTAAAGCAGCCTGGAGGCCGAGCGTCGCCTCAGTCGCCATGTTGGCGAGCTTCAACTGGACGAGCTGGTTGGAGGCGAGGGGCTTTCCGAACTGCTTGCGGTCGAGCGTATATTGCCGGGCCGCGGCGTAGCAATATTCCGCCGCGCCCATCGAACCCCAGGCGATCCCGTAGCGCGCCCGGTTCAGGCAGCCGAACGGCCCTTTGAGACCCTCCGCGTTGGGCAGGAGCGCATCGTCGCCGACCTCGACTCCGTCCATCACGATCTCGCCCGTGATCGAGGCGCGGAGCGACAGTTTCTCCTTGATCTTGGGCGCGGAGAGCCCGGTCATGCCCTTTTCGAGCAGGAACCCGCGGATCTTGCCGCCATGCGCGTCGGACTTCGCCCAGACGACGAAGACATCGGCGATCGGCGAATTGGTGATCCACATCTTCGCGCCCGACAGCCGATAACCGTCCGCCGTCTTCTCGGCGCGGGTTCGCATGCTTCCGGGGTCTGAGCCCGAGTCCGGCTCCGTCAGACCGAAGCAGCCGATGAGCTCGCCGGTGGCGAGGCGCGGCAGATACTTCTGGCGCTGCTCGTCCGAGCCATAAGCATGGATCGGGTACATGACGAGGCTCGACTGGACCGACATCGCCGAGCGATAGCCGCTGTCGACCCGCTCGACGGCGCGCGCAATCAGACCGTAGCTCACGTAACCGAGACCCGCGCCGCCATATTCGTTCGGAATGGTCGCGCCGAGCAGCCCGAGGGCGCCCATCTCGTCCATGATCTCGCGGTCGAACCGCTCCTCTAGGTATGCAGAAGTGACCCGCGGCTGGAGCTTCTCCTGCGCGTAGGCCTCGGCCGTGTCGCGAACGAGCCGTTCCTCATCGGTCAGCTGTTGATCGAGGTCGAAAGGGTCCTGCCAATCGAACGGCAGGATGGCTGGCTCGGCCATGCGCGTTTGGGCTTTCGCAGCTGTTGAAGGAAGTGGCGCGCCCTTACCACGGCTGTCGGGGCGCGCCACCCCCACCGGTCAGGGGGTGGCTGCGCTGGCCTTGCCGCCGCCTCCGCCGAAGCTCTGCTTGAACGTGATCGCAATCCGCACGTGGCTGTTGCGGAAGCGGTGATCGAGGATGCTGGGTTGTCCGACCGTGCGGTTCGGGTCGAACTCGAGCAGGTTGCGGCCACCGCCAACGTCGGAGATGTCGTTGAAATCGACCCT
>DASUIC010000111.1:0-5737 GCA_036273215.1 Sphingomicrobium sp. | reverse complement strand
GGCTATCCCTACATCGTCAAGCGCCTCAAGCGCGGACAGCCGCTATCCGCGGCGGTCGAGCTGTTCCGCGGCAAGCCCGATGACGGCGGCTACGGAGTGACGCCATTCGTCCTGCGCGACGCTCAGAACCGCACACTGTCGGGAATCGTGAGACCGCTGGATACATTCCATGCCGAGACTTACGTGCTGACGCCCAAGGGCGTGCGACGGGTCGTGATGCCGGAGAAGAACAATATCGTCGACATGGTCGACGGTCGGGTCATCGCGCAGCTCGACGAAGACTGGACTCCGTCGACGACCCGCAAGACGTTCGCCGCGGGCTCGCTTGTCTCGCTCGATCTCGCGCAGCTTAAGGCCGACCCGGCGCATCCGAAGCCGAGCCTCATCTACGCACCCGGCCCGAAGGAAGCGCTGGAAGGCGAGAGTTCGTCGAAGAACGTGCTGCTCGTCTCGACTCTCGACAATGTCCGTGGCCGCACCCTTCTGTTCACCCCGACGACGAAGGGATGGACTCGCAAGGCGATGGATCTGCCGGACAACTCGACCCTGTCCGTGACGAGCGCGAGCAATCGCTCCGACCAGGCGCTGATCGGAGTCACGAACTTCCTGACCCCGCCGTCGCTGTGGCTGGCCGATGCGGCGACCGGAAGCGCGCACGAAATCATGCACCAGCCGGCGAAATTCGACGCCTCCAACCTCGTCGCCGAGCAGCGCGAGGCGATCTCGAGCGATGGGACCAAAATCCCCTATTTCATCGTCCATCGCCGGGACATGAAGCTCGACGGCAAGAACCCCACTTTGCTCTACGCCTATGGCGGGTTCGAGATCGCCGAGACGCCGAACTATTCGTCGACCATCGGCAAGCTGTGGCTCGACAAGGGCGGAGTCTATGTCCTCGCCAACATTCGCGGCGGCGGCGAGTTCGGGCCCAAGTGGCATGACGCCGGTCTCGGCGTTCACCGGCAGCTCGTCTATGACGATTTCGCGGCGGTCGCGAAGGACCTGATCGCCAGCAAAGTGACCAGCCCGCGGCGCCTCGGAATCCAGGGCGGTTCGAACGGCGGCCTTTTGATGGGGGTCGAGTTTACCGAGCATCCCGAATTGTGGAATGCCGTCGACATCCAGGTCCCGCTGCTCGACATGATCCGCATTTCGAAGATCGAGGCGGGCGCCTCCTGGGAAGGCGAATACGGGAGCATCGACGATCCGGCGATCCGCGCCTTCTGGGAGAAGACATCGCCGTACCAGAACCTGAAGCGCGACGTGCACTATCCGGTGCCGTTCATCTGGACGACGACCAAGGACGACCGAGTCGGTCCGCAGCATGCGCGCAAGTTCGCCGCCCGCATGGAAGAATACGGGCTGCCCTTCCTCTTTTACGAGGTTACCGAAGGCGGGCACGCCGCGGGCGCGAACCTCAAGGAAACTGCGCACACGACGGCGCTTCAGATGATCTATCTGACCCGCCGGCTGATGGACCCGCAGGAACCGCCCGCGCCGGCGATCACGACGGCCGCGAAGTAGATCAGGCGTTCGGGGGCGCCGCGGCGCCCTTGAACCCTTGGGCCACCACGTACCATTCGCTCGAATCCTTGCGGCTCGCGGGGGGCTTGGCGTGCTTCACGTTTGTAAAGCTGCGCTTCAGCTCGGCGACCAGCTGATTGTCGGCGCCCCCGGCGAGCACTTTGGCGACGTAGGCGCCGCCCGGACGGAGCACCTCACGCGCAAATTCCAGGCCCGCTTCGACCAGCGCCATCGTGCGCAGATGATCGGTCTGCTGGTGCCCAACCGTGTTCGCAGCCATGTCCGAGAGGACCAGGTCCGGAGGGGCGCCGAGCGCCTCCTTTAGCCGCTGCGGTGCCTGCTCTTCCATGAAATCGAGCTGAAGGATGGTGACGCCTTCGATGGGATCGGTCGGAAGGAGGTCAATTCCGACGATTGTCGCCTGCGGCGCCTTGCGGCGCACGACCTGGCTCCAGCCGCCCGGAGCGATGCCGAGGTCCACCACGGCTTTGACGCCCTTGAGCAGTCCGAACCGCTCGTCGAGTTCGAGAAGCTTGTAGGCTGCGCGGCTGCGGTAGTTCTCCGCTTTCGCACGGCGGACATAGGGATCGTTGAGCTGCCGTTCGAGCCAGCGCGTGGAGGAGACTTTGCGGCCTTTGGCGGTGCGGAGACGCTTCAAGATCATCCTCCCCACGAGTTCGTGGGGAGGGGGACCGGCGAAGCTGGCGGAGGGGTCTTGGCGGACGAACGAGAAGACCCCTCCACCGCCTTGGGCGGTCCCCCACCCCGGCGAATGCCGGGGAGGATAATCAGAGCTTCCACCCGTCGCGCGCCATCAGCGAGCGGAGGATGCCCTCGCGGATTCCGCGGTCTGCCACTCCCAGGTTCTTGGCCGGCCAGATTTCGATGATCGCTTCGAGGATCGCGCAACCGGCGACGACGAGATCGGCGCGGTCGTTGCCGATGCACGGCAGCGCCGAGCGCTCCTCATAATCCATGCCGGCAATCATTCCGCTGATCTTCTGCATCGCCTCGATCGGCACGTGCAGCCCGTCGACCACCCGCCTGTCGTAGAAAGGCAGCGCGAGGTGGACGCTCGCGAGCGTCGTCACCGTGCCGCTGGTGCCGAGCAGGCGAATGCCCTCGCGCTTTTCCGGAAGCATGGTCGCGAAATTGGCGAAGGCGCGGCGCGCGCGCTCGCGCATGCGCTTGTAGGCGAGCACCCGGTCGGGGCCCTCGAGCGCTTCCTTGCCCTCGCTCTCGGTCAAGGAGACGACGCCCCACGGAGCGCTCCACCAGGCGCGGATCCTGGGAGTGCCGTCTTCCTGGTCGATCAGCACAAGCTCGGTCGAGCCGCCGCCGATGTCGAAGATGAGCGCGGGACCGTCGCCCGGCTCGAGCAGCTTGTGGCAACCGAGCACCGCCAGCCGAGCTTCCTCGGCGGGTTCGATGATGTCGAGCACGACCCCGGTCTCATCGCGCACGCGGTCCGCAAACTCTGCGCCGTTGGAGGCCCTGCGGCACGCCTCCGTCGCGACCGACCGCGACAGCGAAACATTCCGCCGCCGTAATTTGTCTCCGCATATCGACAGCGCGGCGACCGCCCGGTCCATCGCATCGTCGGACAGTGCGCCGGTGAGTGACAGCCCTTCGCCGAGGCGAACGATTCGCGAAAATGCGTCGATGACCGTGAATCCGCCCTTGCCCGGGCGGGCGATCAGCAGGCGACAATTGTTGGTTCCGAGGTCGATCGCGCCATAGGTGTGGCGCTGCGGCTCCCGCCTCGGCGAAAACGCTGGTTCCGACGGCCCGCTCTGCTCACGAAACCCCTGTTGCAGAGCCGGCGCACTGGCGACTCCTTGCGCCATGACACACGCCCGTTCCTGTCCTTCACCGCCGAATTGGAGCGGCTGACTTGGCGCGGTTTTAATCACAAAACTGGGGGTTTGGGCAACCCCGAGGGCAATTCGGCCCGTTGAAGCATGCCTCGCGGGGGCGTCCCATGGCGGCGTTGACCGGCTGTTACCGACTCTCTATCTCGCCGCCTTCCCGCCGATGCCCCGTCGTCTAATGGTAAGACTACGGACTCTGACTCCGTCAATCGTGGTTCGAATCCACGCGGGGCATCCAGCTATTTGGTGAGCGTTTTCGCGACCGCCTTTCGCCAGCCGTCGATCAGCTGCCGCCGCCGGCTCTCTTCCATCGCGGGCGCGAAGCAGTCGCGCTCTTGCCAGGTGCGGGCGACCTCGTCGAGACCGCTCCAGACGCCGCTCCCAAGGCCGGCGAGGAACGCCGCGCCGAGTGCGGTCGTTTCGAGGCATTGCGGCCGCTCGATCCTCAGCTCAAGCACATCGGTGAGAAACTGACAGAGCCACGCATTGACGGCCATTCCGCCATCGATCCTCAATTCGGAGAGCTCCGCCCCCATGTCCTTACGCATGGCCTCGACGAGATCGAGCGTCTGGAAAGCGACGGCCTCGAGCGCCGCGCGGGCGAGATGAGCGGCGGTCGAGTCCAGCGTCAGGCCGAAGATCGCGCCGCGCGCATTCGCGTCCCAGTAGGGAGCGCCAAGTCCGACGAAGCCTGGAACCATATAGATGCCGTGACTGTCGGGCAGTTGAGCGGCGAGGTTTTCGGTCTCCGCTGCGTTGGCGATCACACCAAGGCCGTCGCGGAGCCATTTGACAGCCGCGCCGGCGACGAAGATCGAACCTTCGAGCGCGTAGCTCGTCTTTCCGTTTAGCCGATAGGCGGGCGTGGTCAGAAGCCGGTGCCGGGACATTACCGGCTGGTCGCCGGTGTTGACCAGCATGAAGCAACCAGTCCCGTAGGTCGATTTCGCCATTCCGCGCGCGAAGCAGGCCTGCCCAAACAGCGCCGCCTGCTGGTCTCCGGCCATTCCGGCGATCGGCAACTGCCGGTCCAGCAGGCCTGGCGCAGTCACGCCGAAGTTCCCGCTGTTGTCGCACACCTCGCCAAGCAGCGGCTGCGGCACTCGGAACAGCCGGCACAGCTCTTCGTCCCAGCATTGGCGATGAATGTCGAATAGCGATGTCCGGCTCGCATTGGTGACGTCGGTCAGGTGCGCGGCGCCCCCAGTGAGCCGCCACAGGAGGAAGCAATCGATCGTCCCGCAGGCGAGCTCACCGCGCTCGGCTCGGGCGCGCGCGTCCGGCACACGGTCGAGGATCCACGCGATCTTCGTCGCCGAGAAATAGGGATCGAGCAGAAGGCCGGTGCGCTGCCGCACGATTTCTTCCGCGCCCTCGCCCTTCAGCCTGTCGCATTCGCCCGCGCTTCGCCGGTCCTGCCAGACGATTGCGCGGTAGACCGGCTCACCCGTGGAGCGGTCCCACACGACGACCGTCTCGCGCTGGTTGGCGATGCCCATCGCCGCGATCCTCCCGGCCTCAACGCCCCGCAAGGCTTCGCTCATCACCGCCAGCGCCTCGCGCCAGATCTCCTCGGGATCATGTTCGACCCAGCCCGCCTGCGGATAATGCTGGGTCAGCTCGCACTGCGCGGTCGCGACTGGCCGCGCCTCACGATCGAACAGAATGGCGCGGGTGGAGGTTGTCCCCTGATCGATCGCAAGGATGTGATCCGCAGTCATCGAACAAGCATATGTGCGCGGGCGCACCGCCGGAAGGGGTTCTCAGCAGCAGAGCGCCTCCGTATCGCCGCCGCCATGACTCCATCATTCGAGGTGCACGCGCGGGACGAAGGCGAAGGGTTCCGGATCGACGTGCGCGGGCCCGCCGGAAAGTCGAAGAGCTATTTCGTACCGACCGATACGCAGCAGGATTTCGCGGCCCTCTTCCGCGAACTCGCGGGCGATTTCGGCACGCGGCTGCCGCACATCTTTGCGGATTCGGCCGATCAGGCCCCCGCGTCCGTCAAATGGCGGCCGCTGCTGACCGAGAACCTCCATCCGCAGATCCTGGTTGGCTACGGCGACCCAGCGGTGCTGAAGACCGATGAGGGTTGGTGGCTGGTGGCAACCTCGAACGACGCGCCGGACGCCTTCCCGATCCTTTACTCGACCGACCTCGAGCATTGGGAGCCGAGGGATTTCGTCTTCCCGCAAGGGCAAGAGCCTCGCTGGGCGGCCAAAGGGCGCAACGTGGCCGACTTCTGGGCCCCCGAGATGCAGCGCGTTGGCGACGAATATTGGCTCTGCTTCACCGCTCGGCAGGTCAACAACGCGCTCGCCATCGGGCTTGCGCGTGCGCCT
>DASUIC010000110.1:0-3203 GCA_036273215.1 Sphingomicrobium sp. | reverse complement strand
GCCAGCGTGACCGGCCGCGGCAGGGCTTTCACCGGCTCGACGCGCACCGACACCCAGTCGGGGTCCTTGGCATCCGGCCGCGCCTCGCGGACGATCCGCATGATGCCCACGACCGCCTTGTCGGACATGCTGTGGTAAAAGAACGCCTCATCGCCGACCTGCATGGCCTTGAGGTGCAATCGCGCCGCATTGTTGCGGACTCCGTCCCATTCGGTGCCGCGATCGCGGACCAGGTCATCCCAGCCGTAGCTCTCGGGTTCCGATTTCATCAGCCAATGCGCCACGCCGAGTGTCTCCTTTCGGGAACGCTCCCGTTAGCGCTCCGGTGAAGCGAGTGGAACCGCCGACGAAGCGATTTTCCGGCCTGTGGAAAACTCCAGAAAACTGAACAAAATGAAAGAGTTCCGAATTCCATCGCGAGTCGCGAACGGTTCACCGAGGAGTGGTTGGCGAGCCGGTAAACATAACATATCTGGGTTCCAGCAATTGAGAGCGAGTGAGCCAGGGCGCTTCAGACGGCCGGCTCCAGAGGCAAGACGGGCGATCCCCCGCTGGACTGAAAAGAGCGCTTAAGCGCCTCCAGCGGGTCTCGCCCGCCAGACAAGGGCAAAAGACACAGTGGTAAAGCTTCTCGGCGGTCGCCTTGCGTCCGCAGTCATCGGTATATTCATGCTCGCGGTCGGGTCCAGCGCTGCTGGCGCTCAGGCCGTGCCGGTCAATTATAATCTGGCTTCGGCCGTCAAGTCGGTCGATGTCGACACGTCCGCGACCCCGCTCGGCACCGTCGCTTCGGTCGCTTCGAGCGTGGCTCGGCCCGTGGTCGCCGCCACCACCGCCGTCGCCAATGCCGCGGGCGCCGTGTTCCAGGTCCAGCCGGCGAAGTCGGTGACTCTCAGCCTTGCGCCGTCGATCGCCATCCAGGCCGCGTGGCTCTATCATGGCGGCTGGCCGCTCTACGCGCTGGTCGACAAGTTCGCGACCAACGCGCCGCTCGACACCGAGACCAACTGCCTCGCCACCGCGGTTTATTTCGAATCGCGCGGCGAATCGGTCGAAGGGCAGCTGGCGGTCGCCCGAGTGGTCATGAACCGCGCCGCTTCGGGCAAATATCCGTCCGACTGGTGCAGCGTGATCAAGCAGCCGGCGCAATTCTCGTTCGTCCTTCGTAACGGCCAGTTCCCACAGGCGGACACCAATTGCGATGCATGGCGCAAGGCCGAGGCCGTCGCCGAGCTCGCCGCCGCCAACATCGTTCCGAGCGTCGGACCGAACGTCCTCTGGTACCACGCCGACTATGTCGACCCCTCCTGGGGCCACCGGTTGACCGAGGTCGAGAAGATCGGAGCGCATATCTTCTACGGCGCCTGATCGTCACTGAAGTGCTCAACAAGGCGTCCGCGGCAAGCCCGCGGGCGCCTTTTCTTCGTCCCGGCGCGGTTGCGAGTCGGCTCGGCGTAAACCTGGTTCATGGGGGATTCGCAGCAGCCACTTTCAGGCCGAGCATCAAGCCACGGATTTCCGATGTGGAATCCTGTGGGTTGGGGAGGCTCGCGAGTGCTCAGGATTTTGGTCGTCGAGGACGATTCACAGCTCGCAATCACGCTCAAATATCTGGTCGAGGACAATCCGCGATATCGAGTGGTGGCGATGGCGGAGGACTCGGATGGCGCGATCGCGGCCGCCGAGCAGCACGATCCGGATCTGGTCCTTCTCGATCTGCACCTCGCCCGGGCGACCACCGGCTTTTCGGTCGCCGTCAGACTCAACGAACTTGGCGTTCCATGCCTGTTCGTCAGCGGCAAGGCGCCATCCTTCCCGATGCCCGACCTTGCGCTTGGCTGCCTCATGAAGCCGTTCACGGCCGAGGACGTCCATCGCTCGCTGGCGATGGCCGAGGACCTGCTTCGCGGCCGCGAGACCCTGCGCCCGAAGCTCCCTGACAATCTCACCATTTACGAGTCCGAGCCCGAGTCCTTGCCGCCGGAGGCGGGCTACATCCCCTCGAAGCTCTCGCTGCGCACTCGCCTCGAGCACTGGATCACCGGCTACCAGCACTCGCACCAGCACTAGAGGCCTGCTAAGCTCGGGGCATGAGAAAAGCCCTGATCCTCAGCGCCTTCGCGCTCTGCGCGTCCCCGTCCGTCGCAGCCGATACGGCACAGTGCGACGCCAAGCCGTTCACCATCAACAAACCCGGGGACCAGGCGAAAAAGCCCGCCGGGCAGCCCAAGCTTGCCCAGGCGGCTCCGGCGGTCGCGAAACCTGTCCCGAAGCCTCAGCCGAAGGCCAAGCCGCCGCTGTTGGCCGGCTGCAAGAGCGGCAAGTCGAAAAAGGGCTGACCGTTTGGCGGCGTCGAAAAAGAAGCTAGACACGCTGCAAATGTAGCGCTACAGATGTAGCGTACTCTTGCGAGGAAAGGATGTCCTCATGCGCTCGACCGTGCCGCTATTCCTGTTCGCCCTTGCCGTTTCTGCTCCGGCCGTATCCGCCGAAGTCGTGCCGCTCCCTTATTTCCATTCCGTCGAGCTGCGCGGCGGCGGCACCGTCATCGTGGTTCCCGGCCCAGCCGAGCGGGTGACGGTGCTTCAGGGAAGCACCCAATTCACGAGCTTCCGAATGGAACGCGACAGCCAGCTGAAGATCGACGCCTGCAACGAGCGCTGCCCGGAGCACTATAATCTCGTGATCCAGATCGAATCGCCGCGCGTGCCGGCACTCGCGGTGACTGGCGGCGGCCTGATCACGACTCGCCCCGGCTTCGCCCCGCAGTCGGAGCTCGCTGCCGCTGTGCGCGGCGGCGGTCGGATCGATGCTCGGGCGCTCGACGCGGCGCAAGTCGCGGCTGCAGTGGACGGCGGCGGCGACCTCTTCGTTCGGGCTCGCTCGAGCCTGGCAGCTTCGGTGGATGGGGGCGGCGACATCCGCTATTGGGGCAACCCTTCAGTCGCAAGCTCGACGCGCGGCGGCGGCTCGATTGAGCGGGGTTACTGAGTTTCCGGAAGCTCAACGACCTCGACCCGCTCGCCGGTGAACCGCAGTCCGACGGTGAGGAGCGCCCTGAAGGCATTGTAGCCGCCGGTGCCCGGGTGAAAGGCGTGAAAGAACAGCTGGGGCGCTCCGGTGATCCCCGGAGCGACCGAGGCATGGCCGGGCGCCAGCCACTCGCGGGTCGACCTCAGCAACGGTTCGCCCTGCTTTGTGTA
>DASUIC010000109.1:0-4981 GCA_036273215.1 Sphingomicrobium sp. | reverse complement strand
CTTGAACGTGATCGCAATCCGCACGTGGCTGTTGCGGAAGCGGTGATCGAGGATGCTGGGTTGTCCGACCGTGCGGTTCGGGTCGAACTCGAGCAGGTTGCGGCCACCGCCAACGTCGGAGATGTCGTTGAAATCGACCCTCAAGGCGCGGCTCGGGTTTGGCCGGTACTCGACGAAGGCGCTCGCAAAGACGCCGCCGTTCCAGCGCGTATCGAGGAGGTTCGTGTTGAAGATAGTCGTCCGCGCATTATCGCCCGCAGTGAATCCGTATGATAGGGGGCCCAGGTCGCGCCGCACGTCGGCATCCCATTCCCAGGTCGGGAAGAAGCCGCTGAAGTCACGAAGCTCGCCGGAGATGGGGTCTTTGACCCGCGTCTGCTGCACGTTTCCGTGAAGCTTGACCCTCAGTCCCTTCCAGAAGCGGTCGAGGGGAGCATCGAGGGTGAGGTCGGCGTACATCTGCCGCCCGGTGCCGATGTTGCCCGGAGCATCGAAGCCGTCGACCGTGAGGATCCGGTCCTGGAGCAGGCTGATCAGGTTATAGCCGAGCTCCAGACGAGCCTTGCCCTGCTTGAACAGTGGATGCTCGACCGAAAAGCGGCCTTCCCAGCTCCGCTGAGGCTGGAGGTTGGCATTGCCGCCGCTCACCTCATTGCTGGCGAGGTCGGCGACGCTGATGAAATCGAAGAAATCGAGCTGGGCGACCGTTCGGCGAAAGATCAGCTGGCTGTGCCAGCCGCCGCCCGGTTCCCAGTCGAGCGTGATGCTCGGCTTGGGAAACTGGAGCTTGCGGTCCGCAGTCGCATCGCCGCTCACCTTCAGCTGCGACATCTCGTAATTGAGGCCAAGGTCCACGCGGAGCGTCTTCGATAGAGCCCGGCTGCCGTTGACCCAGAACTCGCCGCGAAGCTCCGTCACCCGCGCATTGTCGAGCGGAAGATCGACGCGCGTTTTGTTTCCGTCCCCATCGAACGAGAACAGATTGAGATTGAAATCGAGCGTGTTCCACGCGACTTCGCCACCCGCCTCGAACTGAAAGCCAAGCAGCTTGTCCTTGCTCCAGGTGAGCCGCCCGAGAGTTTCGTTGCGCTGCGACTGGGACAGCTGCTGCGAGCCACCAACCACTTCCGTGTGCCCGAGGTTTCCGACGTCGTTTTCATCGAGCGTGTGGCGGCGCTGACGGCTGAGCAGGCCGACGAATTTCAGCGCGCCATCGGCGAATGGGCGCGTGATGTCGCCGCCCAGCTCCAGGGTCTTGGTCGGATAATCTTCAACCAGCGTGTCGTCGTGCGGGCCGCCGCCGTCGAGCGTGTCGGGAACGTCGTGATTGATCTGATGAAGGAGGAAATGGTCGAAATGATAGCGCGCATTGAAGTTGGCCGAATGCGTCGGCCCTTCGTCCAGCGCCCAGCTTCCCGAGATGAACGGCGAGAAATTGTGAATGACATTCATCTTGCGCCGGGTCTCGAGGAGCTCGCCGGTCGTCGGGTCGGTGACCACATCCGCTCCCTCCTCGGTCTCGTCGAGGTACGCGGTGTCCCCTGAAATGTTGAAGGTGGACGGTCCGCGGGTGAGGCTCACCGAGCCGCTCGCGGTCGGCGTTATCGCGCCGGTGTAATGGCGCTCGGCGCTAATGGTCGCATTCCCGCTGAGTCCGCCTTTGCCGCCCTCGACCAGGATCAGGTTCACGACCTGGCTTTTGCTTGAATAGTCGGCGCCATAGAGGTCGCCGGGGCCGACCTCGACACGTCTGACTCGGCTCGCGGGGATGCTGTTCAGAAAAGCGTCGAGAGGCTCGGACTTGGTGCTCGGCCGGGCGCCGTTGATGACGACATTTCCGGCGACTCCGGCAAAGCCGCGGATGTCGGCGCCGCCGTTGGCGTTGTTCGCTCCCAGGTCGAGGGTGAAGCCCGGGATGCGCTGAACGATGTCGATCGCCGTCCGGGGCGCGTACCTGGCGAAAAAGGCCGCATCGTAGGCTGTCGTGCGAGACGATTGGGCAGGCGCCGTCGGCGGAACCGGCACTGTCTGCGCACCGGCCGCCGAACTGAAGGCGACGACGGCTGCGGTCGCCAATAATGTCCGCATCCCTGCGCGTCCCCTTTGACCGCTTCCGCTATGGCGGCGCGGCGCGGCGGGCCAGCGCACTTCTGCGAGCCGACGAATGGACTGTGATGAGGACATGAAACGCGCGCTCCCGTGGACGAACGACGCATGCGGGAATGCACGCGCGCCGTCAGCGCGAGCGCGGAAGGATCGTCAATTCTTCGTCAAAAGCGTGTTCGGATCGCTGATCCAGGCCGAATGGCTGATCGGGGGCAATCCGACCTGCTGCCGGACGCCATTCAGAGCGACCCGCACCCGATCCTCGATTGCCGGGAAGCGCGGATCTTTCGCAAGTGGCGCGATCGCGGGATCGTAGCGAAGCGCGGTTGCCGGGATGTAGGCGAGCATCAGCGGATCGCGCCGGGATACTTCATCGAGGCCGCGAATCGCGCCCTCACGATTGCCGCTCAGCGCCGCGGCGATCACGCCCCTGACTCTCTTTTCGGCGCCGAGCAGGCCATGGTCGGGCATCGCGGCATCGATCGACTTCATCTTCGCGAGGAGCCTGTCTGCATCAGCAGAGCGGCCGGCGCGGCGCAGCGCGACGATCGTGGCAGGACTCGCGATGTCCTCGGCGTTGACCGTGCCCGGCTCTACCAAGCCGCGATCGCGGTCGTACATGGCGACGAGCGCATCGCCATGTCCGGACTGGACGAGCAACCTTGCCGAATTCCAGAACTTGGAGATGTTCCAATATTCGGGACCGATCGAACTGGCGGCACGGGCGAGCCCCCGCCAGTCCGAGCTCAACGCAGCAGCCGCGATGCTGTCCGAATTCATCAACTCGAACGCGCGCTTGTGCTCGCCGAGCTCGGCGAGGACCGTCGCGAGATCGAACCGATTCTGCCGCTCTTGCGGATAGTCGCGGAACAGCCGCGCGGTGATCCTGTATTCGTCCACGAGCCGCGAATCGTCGTCGGCGACGGAATGAAGCAGCAGGAGCTTGGCGCGCTGATCGGTGCTCAGCGCGAGGAAGCGGTTTAAATAACGCTGCGCCTCGTCCTTTCGGCCGACCATGCGCAGAGCTCCGATCAGATGATCGTAGCTGAGGCCCCACAGCGGATCGATCTCCACCGCCCGGCGATATTCAACGATGGCTTCGTCGTAGTGGCCTTCGTTCAACAGCGCTTCGCCGTGCCAGCGGTGGAATTCCGGGCTTTGCGGACTGAGCTGCACGGCCTTGCGGAAATACGGCTCCGACTGCGGAGCGAAGCTGAGCGAAAGGAATCCCATCGCCGCATACGCATCGCCGAGGGTGGGATCGAGATTGTGCGCCTTGACCGCGAACGGCCTGGCCTCGGCTTCGGCCTGGGCAATAGGAAGCGAGCCGTAAGCGGTCGGATGATTGGCGCGAAGCATGATCACCTCCGACAGCTCGGCGAATGCCGGCGCATAGTGCGGATCGAGCGCAATCGCCTGACGAAGCAGCCGTTCGGCTATTTCGAGAGTGACTTCGCGGCGCTCACGGACGAGCTGCCGGGCAGCGAGGTAGCGGTCGTAGACTTCGGGCCTGGTACCCTGCGGGCGGGGCGGAGCGAAGGATTGGGCAACGCGTGAAGCGACAGCGCCGGCGATGTCGCCCTGGACCGCGAAGATGTCGCCGATGCGGCGCTGGTAGCGCTCGGACCAGACCTGCGACCCGTCGGCGACTCTCGTCAGGCGCGCGATGACCAGCACCTGGCCGTCGCCGGTGCGAACGCTTCCGTCGAGGACATAGCCGACGCCGAGCTCGCGTGCCCTGCTTAGCGGATTGGCGCCGCGGGCGAGCTGCTCGGCCGAAATCCGGCCAAGCACCTTCATTCGCTGCTGATGGGCGAGGAGGTTGAGGATCTCTTCCGACACGCCGGAAGCGAAGTAATCCTGGCTCTTCTGCCCGAGGTCGTCGAACGGGAGCACGGCTACGGTCGGGGTCGCGCCGGCGGTCGACGGACGCAAAAGCAGATACGTGATGCCGCCTCCAACGAGCAGGATCAGACCGACGACAAGCACGACAAGGTTGCGTTTGAAATTGGAAGCGTGCGCTCTTCGCTTTTCGAACTCGACTCGGTGTTGAGCAGGGTGGGGGAGGACGGCCGCTTCGGCGCGAAGCAGCGCATCGGTGTCCGGAGCTGGGTCGACTCCCAGCTGACTCCTCAATCGTTCGGCAAAGCGCGCGTGCCGGCGGGTTGCGGCCGAGCGATCTCCCGCGGCAACGTCAGCGCGAATTCCAAGCTGAGCGACCCGTTCGTCGAGCGGGTCGAGCCGCTCGAGCTGATCCGCGATCCGACGGCCGGCGGGAGACTCGCCGGCGAGCGCCGTCGTCCGTTCGACAATGGACGCGCAGATGCGGGCACGCTCGTCGCGGAGCCAATCGTCAAGCTCGGCAGTAATTCCGTCGAGCGTGCCGAAGAGTGGCAGCGCGATCTGGCCCAGGGCTTCAGCGACGCCCGTACAGTCGCGATGCTCGATCAGCTGATCGAGCATCGAAAGATCCGTCGGGAGCGGCTTCGGCCCGATGCCGACGGTCTCGCGATCGGCACTGATGAAGCCTCGGCTGGCGAGGTCGCGAAGCTCGTACAGCGCCTGCCGAAGGCTCGCCTTCGCCTGCTCCTCGCCGCGGTCGCCCCACAGGAGCTCGGTGAGCCTGGACCGCGTCAGCGGCGCCTTGGAGAGCGCGAGGATCGCGAGGAGCGCGCGCGTCTTGCGCGCTCTCGGAGTCAGGTCATCGCCCGCCGAATTGCCGAGTCGCACCGGACCGAGCAGCTCCAGCCTGATGTCGCTGGACCGGAAAAGCTCGCCGCTTTGCCCTTGGTCGGCCATTCAGCTGAGACGAATAATTGCAACGGCTCCCCTTGGCGAGTGGGCTCACCGCAGTCGTTTCAGCGTCTCCCCCCGA
>DASUIC010000108.1:0-6163 GCA_036273215.1 Sphingomicrobium sp. | reverse complement strand
AACCGGGCCGGGCCCCGGTTGCGAGATGAAGCCAACGCGCTGGAATCCAGCTTCCTGCATCGTGAGGATGGTCGCACCGACGCATTTGTACTGGGTATTGATATCGCCGCGGATATGCGCCTCGGGCATATTGTCTTCGTTGATGTTCTGGACCCCGCCGACGGCCTTGATCTCGTCCTCGAGCCTCTTGACGGCCATGTCGAGCAGCTCTTTCTGGGTGACCCGCTTCAGCTCCCAATAGACCTCGCAGGTGCCGCCGGCGCCGTTGCGAACGCTCAGGGAAACGTTCTCCGGCTTCGTAACCGTCGGCTGATAGGCCACCTTCGGCAAGGTCACCGGGATTCGGTGGTTGACCACCGGAATGGTGATCAGGAAGACGATCAGGAGCACCAGCATCACGTCGGTCAGCGGAACAACGTTAATGTCCGACAGCGTCGTGTCTTCCTCACCTTCTTGAATTACTTGTCCTGCCATACGGCTGGGTTCTTTCCTAACTTCAACGGCGGAGGCCCGCCCGAAAAGGCGAGCTTCCGCTCTTGATTACTGCGCGCTCGTCGGTGCCTCCGTGCGACGAACCGGCTCACTGCCGGGCTGCGGAGCGGCTGACCTCGCCGAAGCGCCCTTGACAGAGCCGGGCTCGCCGAAGCGAGGCTTCACCGAACCTCCCGACATCAGATAGCCGTGCAG
Organism: Sphingomicrobium sp.; assembly: GCA_036273215.1. Classification (GTDB taxonomy): domain Bacteria; phylum Pseudomonadota; class Alphaproteobacteria; order Sphingomonadales; family Sphingomonadaceae; genus Sphingomicrobium. Next base: position 5,476 of record DASUIC010000108.1, on the reverse strand, counting down.
GTCGTTCGTGAAGGCCGCGAGGTCCTCCATGATCGACTTGTTGCGGCGGATCAGCCAGTTGTAGGCGAGCACCGCGGGAACCGCGACGACCAGACCGAGAGCGGTCATGATCAGCGCTTCGCCGACCGGGCCGGCGACCGTGTTGATCGAGGCCTCGCCCGACGAACCGATCTTGATCAGCGCTCGGTAGATGCCGACGACGGTACCGAACAGACCGATGAACGGAGCTGTCGAACCGACCGTCGCAAGGAAGGCCAGGCCTTCGCCGAGACGCGAGCCGATCGCGCCCTGGCTGCGCGCCAGGCTGTTGGCCATCCAGTCGTGCTGATCGATCGGGTCGGTCAGCTTTCCGTGCTGCTCCTGAGCCATCAGCGCGTCGTCGACGATCGCGCGGTAGGCGCTCTTCCCTTCGAGCTTGGTCGACGCTTCGCGAAGGTTGGGCGAGTTCCAGAAGCTGGAGCGCACCTGCCGCCCCTGCCGGATGATCTTCTGCTGCTGCATCAGCTTGGTGAACAGGATGTAGAAGGAGAAAATCGACATGAGGACGAGAATGACGAACACCGAAATCGTAATGATTCCGCCCTGCTCTAGAGCGGATTGGATGCCGTACTGCGTTGCGGCGGGTGCTGCTTGCATAACTGGTCTTTCCTTCTGAAAATCTGGCTCGAAAATTTGAAAAATTTAGCCGTCGGATAGCTGCCAAACGATCGGTGGGGTCGTGTAAGTATCCGTCGTGGGATTCCCGTTGCTGTCGCGAGCCGGCGTAAACTTCGCGCGCCGGCGGAGAATACTGCAGGTCGTCGAATCGAGTGAGCTGTTCCCCGTGGAGCGGACCAGGTTGCATCCCGTCACGCGACCGTCGGGCCCAATTGTTAGCTGCGCGACAGCCGTTCCCGTAGCGTTCGCCGCTTGAGCGGCGGCTGGGTAATCATCCGGACTGAACAGCGTGCGCACGTCGCCTTTGGCGCTCTGCGCCGACACCGCCTTGTGCGGCGGCGGAGGCGGTGGAGGCGGCGGCGGTGCGACGATCGTCGGCTGAACGACCGGCGGAGTGGGCGGCGCAACCACCGTCTGGATGGTCGGCGGCGGCGCAATGTTGGTCTGCACCAGCGGCGGCGGAGTCATCGGCGGCGGGGGGACCTTGGGCATGTCCTTGGGCGGGGGCGGCGGCTGCTCGGGAGGAGGCGGCTGCTGCTCGACATCAATGACCTTGAGGTTTTCCGCAGCCTTCTTGACGACATCGTACGCAAGGCCCGTGATAATGGCGTAGAGCAGCGAACCCACCACCACCGCCGTGAAGACGATGGCCAGGCTGCGATTGCCGCTAAGCTCTTTGCGTTGAGCGTATGACATTCAGTCGCAATTCTCCTCGACGCGGCTGTAAACAGAACAGCCAGACGGGGCGTTTGGACGCGCGCCCTGCCGGATGATGAAACCACCGATGTATCAACATATCATCGACCGTAAGCGCGCCTCCTTATCTCCGGCTCAAAGGCCGCGCAACGGATTTTGTTCCACGTGCGCAAGACGTGAAACCGGGGCAGCGGGTGCAAGCGCCTCAAAAGTCCGGCCACGCGCCCGAAAACGAGGCGATTTCGATCCCCACTCCCTGCGCATCCGCATAGACGTCGGGCTTTGAAGTTCTGACCCTGAGCGCCCGGACTCCGTGGAATGCGGCAAGCCGTTCGAACACTTCGTGCGCGAGGGTCTCCTGGAGGTTGAACCGGCGCGACGACGCAATGGCGGCAATTTCAGTGCGGATGAAATCGTAATTCCAGGCGCTCGCGGGATCGTCGTCGGCCGGCGGCGAAACGTCGTCGAGCCACAGCTCCACGCTAACCAGCAGCCGCTGCGGGGCGCCGACCTCGAAATCATGAAACCCGATGTCGACCTTCACGTCGAGCGCCTCGAGCAGGATGCGAGCAGAGCGGACCTTCAGCTGTTCCGGAACCAGCCCCTGAAGCATCGGTCCGCTCATTCGTCCTCCAGGAACTGTACGTCGCGCTCCAGCCCCAGGAACCGCTGCCCGGAATCGATCACGATCACCTGGCCGGTCACGCACGCTGCTCCAACCAGGTAGCGAATGGCGCCGACGAGATCGCTCGGCTCGACTCCGCGCCCCAGAGGATTGCGCTCGTGCATGGCCCGGAAATTCTCCTCGCTCTGACCCGCCGACCGCAACATCAGACCGGGCGCGAGGCCATTCACGCGAATCCCGCTCGGCGCAAGGGCGCGAGCGGCAAGCTCGGTCAAGCCGCCGAGCGCGTGCTTGGATAATGTATAGCTGAGATAATCGGGGTTCGGCGCGGCAAGCTTCGAATCGAGAATGTTGACGATCAGCGCATCGCCCCCGCGATGCTCGCGCGCCATTCGCTCCGTCAGCAACGTTGGAGCGCGCACATTTATTGCCATGTGCGCGTCAAATTGCGCAGCGCTGAATTCGCCGAAGCCGTCCCAGGCGAAACGAGCTGCGTTATTGACCAGCAGCCGGACGGGGGCGAGCCCTTGAGCGGCGTCGAAAATCGGTTCGGCGCACTCAGCGCTCGACAGATCCGCGACGACCCTGATCGCTGCGTCGGCAACGGCATCATCACTGTGATGCACATGCGCAATGACGGTCCATCCGTCCTCCACCAGTCCGCTCGCGATCGCAGCGCCGACCCGCTTGCCGGCGCCGGTCACGATCGCTGTGCTCGCAATCGGATCGATCATCGCCCCGCTATACCCTCCCCTCGATTTCGAGGGGAGGGGGACCGCCGAAGGCGGTGGAGGGGTCTTCTTCATGCGCCGCAAGACCCCTCCACCAGCTATGCTGGTCCCCCTCCCCTGCGAATGCAGGGGAGGATAAGAGCAGCCAATGCCCGAGAGCCGTCCGCCGATCGAACTGCAGGGTCTGACGCTCGCGGAGCTTCGCGACGCGATCGATGAGCGACGGCTTCCGCCGGTCGAGAGGTGGGACCCTCAACATTGCGGGCACTCCGGAATGAGCATCGCGCGCGACGGAACCTGGTATCACGAAGGTACGCCCATCCGGCGCGAGACCATGGTTCGCCTGTTTTCGACCATTCTCCGCAGGGAGGCGGATGGGCGGCACGTGCTGGTCACGCCCGCCGAGAAGCTCGACATCGATGTCGAATGTACTGCCTTTCGGGCCGTCGAGATGCGAAGCGAAGGCGAAGGCCGCAGCCGGCGTATCGCGTTCCGGCTCGACAGCGGCGGAGCAGTCATTCTCGGTCCCGAGCATCCGCTGACAATTATCGATACGGACGCTGGCCCCTCGCCACGCATTCTGGTGCGGCATGGGCTGGAGGCCGAACTCACTCGAAGCGTCTTCTACGAACTCGCGCAGATCGCGATCGAGGAAGGATGCGATCCGCCCGGGGTGTCGAGCGACGGCGCCTTCTTCCGCCTGGACAGCGCTTCGTGACGCTCGCCGATCGGCTCCGGGACGCGCTCTCGTCGGCCCCTTCGGTAGCCGCGCTCGAGGGCGATTATCCGGAGCTTCGGGCGGAGGCCAGGTCGGCGGCTGCAGTGTTGATCGCGGTTACGAATCGCGACGAACCCGGCGTGATCCTGACTGTCCGCCGAGAGCATTTGCGGACCCACGCAGGCCAGATTGCCTTCCCCGGAGGGCGCATCGAAGCCGGCGAGACGGCGGTTGAGGCCGCCTTGCGCGAATCGCACGAAGAGATCCTGCTCGATCCCACTGCCGTGGAGGTCGTCGGTTCGCTCGACCCGTACCGCACGGTCACCGGCTATGTGATCACGGCGGTGATCGGCGTGGCTTCTGCCGACCTCCCGCTGAAGGCTCACGAGGACGAAGTCGCCGACTGGTTCGAAGCCCCGCTCGACTATCTTCTCGATCCCGCGAATCAGCATCGCCGAAGCGCACTGTTTGCCGGGCGCGAGCGCCATTATTACGAGATCGTCTGGAATGAGCGCCGGATATGGGGGGCGACCGCGGCGATGATCGTCAATCTCTCACGCAGGCTGGGGTCCTGGTGAAGATCGATGCCGCCAAATGGCGCAGGCATCGGGGGATGCCGCGGCTGCTGAAGGCGCTCGGCGCCGAGGAGGGCCTGACCCGCTATGTCGGCGGCGCGGTCCGCGACGATCTGCTCGGCCTTCCCGTCAGCGACATCGATCTCGCGACTCGGCTCAAGCCTGATGAGGTGATTGAGCGATTGAAGCGCGCGCGGATCAAGGCCGTTCCGACCGGGATCGATCACGGCACGATCACGGCCGTCAGCGACGGACATCCGTTCGAGATCACCACGCTGCGGCGCGACGTCTCGACCGATGGGCGGCGCGCGACGGTCGCTTACACCGACGATTGGAAGGAAGACGCGGCCCGGCGGGACTTCACGATTAATGCCCTTTTCGCCGATCCGATGACCGGTGAAATCCATGATTATTTCGGTGGATTCAAAGATTTAGAGACACGACACATCCGCTTCATCGGCGACCCCTTGAAGCGAATAGCGGAAGACCATTTGCGCATCCTTCGTTTCTTCCGGTTCCTCTCCCGCTTCGGCGGCGGCTCGATCGATGCGGCGGCGCTCGATGCCTGCACGGCACGCGCCAACGACCTGATGGCGCTCTCCCGCGAACGCGTCGCCGACGAGCTGCTCAAATTGCTGTCCGTGGAGGATCCCTCGCCAACCGTCGCGATCATGCTGGTGCGCAACATTCTCAGACCGGTGCTCCCGGAGATCGGCCAAGATTCGCTTGCGCCGCTTAAAGCGCTGATCGCCGCCGAGCGGGCTGCAGATATTGCGCCCGATCCGCTGCGCCGTTTGTCCGCACTACTGCCCCGCGATGCTCAGCTGGCCGACGACATTGCGGTACGGCTCAGGCTGTCGAACAAGGCGCGAAAGCGCCTCGCCTGCGCGGCGGCGCAGGACCTCGACGTCTCCCCGCGAGCCCTTGCTTATTGGATCGGCGGCGAGTGCGCGATCGACCGACTCCTGCTCTCCGGGCATCCAGCGCAAGCCGCATCGATCGCGCGCTGGCGCGCTCCGCGACTGCCACTGTCAGGCGGCGAGCTCATAGGCCGCGGTCTCGAAGCCGGACCTGTCGTGGCCAAAACGTTGAAGCGAATTGAGCGCAGGTGGGTCGAGGCCGGCTTTCCGGAAGGAGACCGGTTCGAGGCCATTGTTGCGGAGGCGCTCGCCGCGTCCTAGCCGCTGATCTTGCTGGCTCGCCTTACCTTCTCGACCGCGCCCGGCCGGACCTTCTCACCCCGCTTCTGATTCGAGCGGACCTTGAGCAGGTCCTGACGCGACAATATGCCGACCACCTTGCGGCTTTCCGGATCGACGATCGGGATGCGCCCTGTGGCGGACTCGACCATCATGTCGGCGACGGCGCCGCACGGAGTCTCCGGGTAGGCCACGAGCGTGGAAGCGTCGGAGAGCACGTCGGCCAGGTGACCGCTCAAGCGGCGCTTTCCTTCCTGCTTCCAGCGCAGCGCGTC
>DASUIC010000107.1:0-16536 GCA_036273215.1 Sphingomicrobium sp. | reverse complement strand
GCGCGGGCGTCGTCGATCGCTTTCTTGAGCGAGTCGTAGCCGACGGCTCCGTTCATCACCCGATTGCCGATCACGAACAGCGGCGTTCCGGTCGCTCCGAGCTGTCCGGCCAGCTGGAAGTTGCGTTTGAGCTCCGCTTCGATCTCGGGATCGGATTGCGGCTGGGGAGCGATGCCGGCCGCCTTGGCAGCTTCGGCGATCGTGTCCGGCGCGGGCCGCCCGGCGTTCCACAGCGTATCGTGGAATTGCGCGAAGCGCCCCAGCTTCGACGCCTCGAGCGAGAGTCTTGCTGCGGTGACGCTGTCATCGCCGAGGATCGGAAGCTCGCGATAGACCACGCGAAGACCCTTGTCCTCGCGGATCAGCCGGTCGACGCTGGGGTTGCTCGCCTTGCAGTAAGGGCAGGCATAATCGAAGAATTCGACGAGCGTGGCGGTCGGCTTGGCCGAACCCTTCCACGAGCTTGCGAACGGCGTCTCGATCGCTCCGCGGTAGGCGGCGAGGACAGGCGCATATTGCGCGTCGCGAAGAGCGTCGACCGCGTCGGGGAGGATCTTCGGGTCGGAGATGAGGCCCTGCCGGACGATTCGGCTGCTCAGCATGTTCGGCAACGCGAAGAAGAGCGCGGCGGCCGTCAGGACCGACCCAATCACGCCGCCCGCGACGGCTGCGCCGAATAGCGGTCCGGCCAGCCGTCCCCCCGATTTGCTTTCGTTCACTCGAGAATGTCTTTCTTGTCTTCGTATCTTTTGTCTTTTTTGGCGAGCTCGGCGCGCGACACCATGGCGATGTCCTGCGCCCGAAGGAAGTCGGGCGTGTTCGGGGGAATGCCCTTCATCGCCATCTGGGCGCTTGCAAGCGCCATTTTCGGGTCGTCCTGGAGGTTGCTGCGTTCGGCCGTTGCAAGCGCCGCCCGAGCCTGATCGCCCTCCCGGTCGTAAATGATTCCGAGCTGGTACCAGGCGAATGGGTCCTCGTTGTCCCGGTTCACCGCCACCTTCAGGATGTCCTTGGCTTCGGCAAAATTCTTTGGGTCTTCGGTGGCGACGAGCGCATGGCCGAGCATCGCGGCGATTAGCGGCGCGTCGCCCGAGCCCTGGGTCGCTTGACGAAGCACCGGCACCGCGGCTTTCGGATTTCCGTCCTCCAGCAAAATCTGGCCCTTGAGTTCGAGGAAGAAGGGATCGTGCGGGTCCTTGGCGAGAAGAGCATCGGCTTCGGCTTCGGCTTTGTCTGGATAGCCACCGAGGTGGTAAGCGTAGGCCCGTGCATAATGGGCCGGGATGCTCTGATCGCTCTCGGGATATCTCAGCACCGCCTGCTTGGGATCGATGAATCCGAGCAGCTTGGCCTTCACTCGCTCGAACCTCGCTTCGAGCGCCGGATCGATCGGTTTGTTGTAGGCGGGATCGAGTTGCAGTTTCAGCTGCAGCGCCTGAATCCGGTCGGAAGACAGCGGGTGGTCGCGGTCAAAGCTGTCCTTGTCGTAGATCGCCAGCCGATATTCCTCGTTCTGAAGCTTGGCGAAGAAATCGAGCAGCCCCTTGCCGCTGATTCCGGCTTTCGAGAGAAGGCGTGCGCCGGTCACATCCGCGGTGGCTTCCTGCGCGCGGGTGAAGGCAAGCATGTCGCCGAGCGCTGCACGCTGGCCAGCCATCATGATGCCCATTCCCGCATCGCCGGCGCCCGCGGCAATTGCCGCGGCGCCCAGCACCAGAGAGAGGATGCTGATTCCGGTCGCCTGCTTCACTCCCGAGTCGCTGCGGATGGAATCACCGGCGATGACGTGGCCGAGCTCGTGCGCGACGACGCCCTGGACCTGATTCACGTTGTCCGCAGCTTCGAACAGGCCCGACTGAATGTAGACGGTCTGGCCTTTGTCGACGAAGGCGTTGATCGCCGGGTCGTTGAGCAGCACGACCTTCACGCTTCGCGGGTCGAGGCCGCCGGCCACGATCAGAGGACGTGACATGTCCTTGAACAACAGCTCCGCTTCCGTGTCGCGGAGGATCTGGAGGCTGCCATCCTGATCCTGAGCGAACGCCGGACGCCAGCTCGTTGTCGCCAGAATCAGCGCGAGCATCAGCATTCGGATGAGGCGGGACATCGCCGGCTTCATGCCCGCCGCTTACCACCTTTGGCGCTGAACGCGGGATGAAAAGCGCGATATCTACAGCCGGTTGGCGATGGTCCTCTGCCACCAGCCGCGCCGCTGCTGCGAGGACTGAGCATCGCTGTCGGCGTCGTTGTTCGCTGCCGGAACCGACTCCGAATCGGGCGCCGCGTCGCTTCCCTCGACGATGGAGATGCGCTTGCCGCCGCGGCCTTTGGCCGGAGCCGCCGCGGAATCGTCGGGGTCCTCAGTCCCAGCCGGCTCGGTCACTTCGCCTTTCGCTTTCTTCGAGCGGCGGCGCTTCGGCTTCTCTTCAGCCGTCGTATCGACGGGTGTGATCGGCGGCTCCTCGTCGACGGGACGCTCGACCTCCGCATTATGGGTCTTCTCGCCTGCCGGCTTCGAGCGCCGTCTGCGACGACGCTTCGGTTGCTCCGCCTCGCCGTCCTCGGCCGGCTCGACCGGAGCGCCGGCGTCCGCGACGAGCTTGGGCTCCCGCGAGTCGACCACCGACTCGGTCGAGCCGCCGGTCGGGGCTTCGGCGCCTTCGCGCTTGCGGCCGCGACCGCCGCGCCTGCGCCTTCGCCTGCGTCGTCCCTGCCGTTCGCCTTCGCCGGCCTGCTCGCGCTCCTCGGCTTCGTCCTCTTCACCCTCGAGCGAAATCTCGATGGTCTCGTCTTCCTCTTCCTCGGTCGGCGCGGGTTCGATCCGGGGCGCCGCTATCGGCTTGCCGCCCGAGGTTTCGACGGTCATCCGGGCGCCTTCGAAGCTCTCGTCGATGATGATCTCGATCGACACACCGTAGCGATGCTCGATGTCCGCGAGCTCGGCCCGCTTCTTGTTGAGCACATACACTGCCGCGTCCCTGCCGGCGCGCAGGCAGATCCTGTCGCCTCGGCCGCGAGCCGCCTCGTCCTCGATGATCCGAAGCGCGGAGAGACCGGCGGATGCGGGGGTCCGCATCAGGCCCGTGCCCTCGCAGTGCGGACAGGGGCGTGTCGACGCCTCGAGAACGCCCGTGCGAAGCCGCTGGCGGCTCATTTCCATCAGGCCGAAGCTCGAAATCCGGCCGACCTGGATTCGCGCCCGATCGTTCTTCAGCGCGTCCTTCATCGCCTTCTCGACTTTGCGGACGTGGCCCTGCTGCTCCATGTCGATGAAGTCGATGACGATGAGGCCCGCCATGTCGCGGAGCCGTAGCTGGCGGGCGATCTCCGCCGCCGCCTCGATATTGGTGTTGTAAGCGGTCTGCTCGATATTGTGCTCACGAGTCGACCGGCCCGAGTTGATGTCGATCGACACCAGCGCTTCCGTCGGATTTATGACGAGGTAGCCGCCGGACTTCAGCTGGACGGTCGGCTGGTACATGGCCGAGAGCTGGTCTTCGACTCCGTAGCGCTGGAACAGCGGCGTGGTCTCGACGTGCTGCTTTACGCGCCGCACGTGGCTGGGCATCAACAGCTTCATGAAGCCGCGCGCCGCCTTGTAGCCTTCCTCGCCCTCGACGATCACTTCCTCGATTTCGCGGTGATAGAGATCGCGGATCGCCCGTTTGATGAGGTCGCTGTCGCGATAGATGAGCGCCGGGGCAGTGCTTCCGAGCGTGCGCTCGCGGATTTCATCCCAGAGCCGCGCGAGATAGTCGAAGTCGCGCTTGATCTCCGTCTTGGTGCGCGACAGGCCGGCGGTCCGGACGATCAGCCCCATGGTCGAGGGGAGCTTCAGGTCCGACATGATCGACTTCAGCCGCTTGCGGTCGGCGCCGTTGGAAATCTTGCGCGAGATGCCGCCGCCGTGGCTGGTGTTCGGCATCAGCACGCAATAGCGGCCGGCCAGCGACAGATAGGTGGTCAGCGCGGCGCCTTTGTTGCCGCGCTCCTCCTTGACGACCTGGACCAGCAACACCTGGCGGCGCTGGATGACGTCCTGGATCTTGTAGCGGCGGCGGAGGTTCTGCCGCTTCCTTCGAAGCTCGTCGGCGGCGCTCTCGTCGACCGGCGATCGGTCCGACCCGGTTCCGATTTCCGTCGTGGCCGCAGCGCTTTCGATCAGGTCTGAATCGGGCTCCGGATCGGCAGCGGCCGGTTCGTCGTCGTCGAGCTCGGCCGAGCGCAGCCGCTCCTCCTCTGCCGCGTGCTCTGCCTCTTCGCGAAGCAAGGCGTCGCGGTCGGCCTTCGGGATCTGATAATAATCGGGATGGATTTCGCTGAAGGCGAGGAAGCCGTGGCGGTTGCCGCCATATTCGATGAACGCCGCCTGGAGCGACGGCTCTACACGAGTGACCTTGGCGAGATAGATATTCCCTTTGAGCTGCTTGTGCTCGGCGGATTCGAAGTCAAACTCTTCGATCCGGTTTCCCTTGACGACCGCGACCCGGGTCTCCTCCGGGTGGCGCGCATCGATCAGCATGCGCATGGACATTGAAATTTCTCCGGGCGCGGCGCTCGAGCGTTCGGTCGCTCGGCCGCGCAATGATAAGGGCCTCGCCGGGCGAAGTGCCGCGGGCAAAGGCAGGATTGGTGGAAAGCGCTTCTGCTCGAACGTCCATCTCGCGCCCCTTCGCGAGAAACGCATCGGCCGCTGCATATCTGAGCGGACGAAAGGCGTTCTGTGGCGTCATTCGAGCGTCAACCTCGTGGAACCGTCTCCATCGCACGGGCGACGGCATGAATTCCCCGGCGTGACGCCGAAGATCAAATATCGGTTAGCATCGCCGCCTTCGCCCGGCAACATCGTTGCAGCCGTAAATCGTCCAGACGGGCCGAAAAGGGACGATTTTCCGCCTTTGCTTGGCGTTGCACGGCCGTTACCGCGCTGTTGTGGAAAAGATCACCACCCTCGTATTGTTCGGAGCCACCGGAGACCTTGCCCGCCGAATGCTCCTTCCGTCGCTCTACGGGCTCGATTCGGACGGTCTTTTGCCGGCGGATCTTCGGATCATCGGAACCGCCCGAAGCAAGCTCGATGAATCGGCTTTCCGTGAGCTCGCCGATTCGGCGCTGAAGGACCATTTGCCTGAGGGCTTCTATCAGGAGGGCGTCGCAAAGCGCTTCCTGGAGCGGCTGCAGTACGTCGCGGTCGACATCACCGACGCAACGGAATTCGAGCGGCTGGCCAAACGCATCGGCGATCCGTGTCATGGAGTCGCGATTTTCCTCTCGACCGCGCCTTCGCTGTTCAAGCCGACCATCGACGGGCTCGCCGCGGCGGGACTCGCCTGCCCAACCGTCCGGATGGCGCTCGAAAAGCCGCTCGGCAGCGACCTCGATTCGAGCCGGGAAATCAATGACGCGGTCGCGGCGCACTTCCCCGAGGATCGCACGTTCCGGATCGACCATTATCTCGGCAAGGAGACTGTCCAGAACCTGATCGCCCTCCGGTTCGCCAATTCGCTGTTCGAGCCCTTGTGGAACAGCACCCACATCGACCATGTCCAGATCACCGTTGCCGAGACCATCGGTGTCGAAGGCCGCGGCGATTATTACGATGGCGCCGGGGCGCTTCGCGACATGGTCCAGAACCATATGCTCCAGCTCGTCGCGCTGGTGGCGATGGAGCCGCCGACGGATTTCAACGCGACCGCAGTTCGCGACGAGAAGGTGAAGGTGCTTCGCTCGCTCCGCCCGATCACGGCGGCTGACATCGAAGCAGACACCGTCACGGGCCAGTACACCCGCGGCGCAATCGACGGCGAAACCGTGCCGGGCTATGTCGAGGAAATCGGGCACGACAGCGAGACGGAGACGTTCGTCGCCTTGAAGGCGAACGTCGACAACTGGCGGTGGAAGGGCGTTCCCTTCTACCTCCGCACCGGCAAGCGCATGCCCGAGCGCACGACCGCGATCTTCATCCAGTTCCGGGACGTCCCTTATTCGATCTTCGCCTCGCGTGGGGCGACGACCAAGCCGAACAAGCTGATCATCGGCCTTCAGCCGGAGGAATCGATCGAGCTGAGGCTGATGGCGAAGAGTCCGGGCCTGGACCGTCGGGGCGTGCGGCTGCGCGAAATCCCGCTCGATATCGGCCTCGCCAATGCATTCAGCGAGCAGCGCCGCCGGATTGCCTACGAGCGGCTGTTGCTCGACCTCATCGAAGGCGATCCCACCTTGTTCGTCCGCCGCGACGAGGTCGAGGCGCAATGGACGTGGATCGACCGGATCCGCGCTGCTTGGGCCGAAAACGGCATGACTCCGCGCCCCTACGCCGCCGGGACGTGGGGACCTTCCGCCGCAATCGCGCTGACCGAGCGCGACGGCGTGACCTGGCACGATTAGGCCACTGCGTGAGAAGAATCGTCACCGCGGACGTGGGCGGCACTCACGCCCGATTCGCGGTTGCCGAAATCGAAGGCGGCCGCGTCCTTTCGGTCGAGGATCCAGTCATTCTCAAGACGGCCGACTGTGCGAGCTTCCAGATCGCATGGCAGGAATTCGGCCGGAGGAAAGAGGTCAACGGCATCACGGGCCTTGCGGTCGCCTTCGCCGGCCCCATCGGAGGCGATGTCCTCAAGCTGACGAACAGCCCATGGGTGATCAGGCCATCGTTGATCCACGAGCAGCTCGGGTTCGAGGATTATACCATCGTCAACGATTTGGGCGCGGTGGCGCACGCTGTCGCTACTCTCGGCGACGAGCACTTCCGCGACATTTGCGGTCCTTCGGTGGCGCTTCCGCACGAGGGCGTGGTCAGCATCGTCGGTCCGGGCACCGGTCTGGGAGTCGCCGCGCTGCTGAGGCGGAACGGCCATTATGAGGTGATCGAAACTGAAGGCGGGCACGTCGATTTCGCGCCGCTCGACAGCCTCGAGGACGAGATCCTCGCCCGACTCCGGCAAAGCTTCCGCCGTGTGTCGGTCGAGCGGGTCGCGTCGGGACGCGGCTTGTGGAATCTCTACGAAGCGCTCGGCGCGATCGAGGGGCGCTCGCCGATCTTTCATGACGAAAGGGAGCTGTGGGACGCAGCGCTGGCCCATACCGACAGCCTCGCCAGCGCCGCCCTCGACCGCCTCTGCATGAGCCTCGGCGCGATAGCCGGAGACATGGCGCTCGCCCACGGCGCGTCTGCGGTCGTGATCGCGGGCGGGGTCGGGCTCCGCCTCGCCGATTATCTAGGGGAATCGGGTTTTCGCGACCGCTTCATCGCCAAAGGCCGGTTCGAGCGCCGGATGGACGACATTCCCGTCAAGCTCATCACCCATCCCGAGCCGGGCCTCTACGGAGCGGCTTCGGTCTTCGCCCGCGAGCATCCGTGATCTCGGTTCTAAAGATCGTATTAACCACGGCAGCATGATACGTAGCCATTCCGTTCAATGGCTTGGCGCGCGGGCATGATCTCGAAGCTCAATCGATTCGGTGCGATCGTCGGCATTGGCGGCGCCGGCATCCTGATTTCGGCCGGCCTGCTCTTCTTTTCTGCGCGAAGCGGTGCCGCCGCCCAGTCGAGCCTGACAGTCAGCCTGCCTCCGCCCGCCAGCGACCACATCTACGGCTCGCCGCTCGCGCGCGGCCGTCCGATCGTCGTCATCGACGCCGGCCACGGCGGCCGCGACCCGGGAGCGACCAGCGTTTCGGGGCAGGTGGTCGAAAAGGACCTGACGCTGGCGCTTGCACGCGAGCTTCGCGACGATCTGGTGAAACGGGGCCGGGTGCGCGTGGCCATGACCCGCGACGACGACACCTATCTGACGCTCGACCAGCGCGCGGCGGCCGCCCGCCGGCTCGACGCGGCGATGTTCGTTTCGATCCACATCGACAGCGCACCCAATCCGCTCGCCCGCGGCGCGAGCGTCTATTCGCTGTCCGACGTCGCGTCCGACGAGGAAGCGGAGCGCCTCGCGGCCAAGGAGAATGCGAGCGACGGCGAGAGCGGGGACAATGGCTCGGTAGAGGGGATGCTGTCCGACCTCGCAATGCGCTCGCAAATGAGCGCCTCGGCGGACCTCGCGTCCCGCTTCGTCAACAAATCCGCCGGCCGATTCGAGCTGCGGCCAAACCCGCACCGTTTTGCTTCTTTCCACGTCCTCCGCCGCGCGGACGCTCCTGCGGTACTGTTCGAAGCCGGCTATCTCAGCAACGCCGACGATGAACTGCTCCTTCGCTCGCCCGAGCACCGCTCGGCGATCGCGCTTGCGCTCGCCCAGGCGATCGAAACCGATATTGCGTCGCGGGCGCGGCATTAACCGGCTTTCCGGCTTTGGCCGAACAGGCTAGAGCCTCACGCGAATGAAATTCGAGCGTTTGACTCCGCCAGGGTGGGAGCTTCCCGATCTCGTCGCGTTCAACGAGCGGGTGCACGCATGGGTTGACCCGTGGTGGGCGCGTGCGTGGATCCGCTGGATCGCCTGGGCGATTGCCGCACTGTTCGTCCTGTTCGCGGCGGTGTGGATTTATTTCGCGAGCACTCTGCCGTCCTCGCAATATCTGCTTTCCTATCAGCCGCCGCTGCCGACCAACATCCGTGGGTACGACGGGGAGCCGGTCCAGACCTTCGCCCGCGAACGGCGCGTCGACCTGTCCTATGACGAGATCCCGCCGCTCGTCGTCCACGCCTTCATTTCCGCCGAGGACAAGGACTTCTTCAGCCACCACGGGATCGACTATTCCGGCTTCACCAAGGCAGTGTTCAACTACACGACCCATCTCGGCAGGGGCGGGCGCGTGGCGGGCGGCTCGACCATCACCCAGCAGGTCGCCAAATATCTGCTCAAGGATTCGAGCTACAATGTCGGGCGCAAGATCAGGGAGGCGATCCTCGCCTTCCGGCTCGAGGATACGCTGAGCAAGCAGCAGATCCTGGAGCTTTATCTCAATTCGATCTTCCTTGGCCGGAACGCTTATGGCGTCCAGGCCGCGGCCCGCGCTTATTTCGACAAGGATGTCAACGAGCTGACGCTCCCGGAAGCGGCCTACCTCGCGGTTCTGCCGAAGGCGCCGGCGAACTATGATCCCGTACGCGAGACCGGCCGCGCGCTCGCCCGCCGCAACTACGTACTCCGGGAAATGTACCGCAACGGCTACATCAAGGAGGATGATTGGAAGGCCGCCGCTGCAACCCCCCTCGGAACCATCCGCTATGGAAGCAACGAGAAGTTCCGCCAGCAGGGCGGCTATTTCATGGAAACCGTTCGGCGCGAGCTGATCAAGCAATTCGGCGAGAACGCGAACGACGGGCCGAACAGCCTCTACGCTGGTGGCCTCTGGGTCCGTACCTCGATGGACCCGAAGCAGCAGGACGCCGCTGCGCAGGCGCTCCGCGACGGTCTGGTCAAGTTCGGCGGAGCCGCAGGGTGGCAGGACCTCGGGATGAAGCTCGACTTGTCCAAGGACTGGGCGGGCGAGCTTGATCGGGCTCCGGTAGGCACCGGCTATCCGGACTGGCTGAAGGCGGTTGTGCTGTCCAAGGCAGGCGATCAGGCGCAGGTCGGATTCACCAACGGTTCGACAGGCGTGCTCCCCGCGTCGGCCGCGGCGATGCCCAAGCGCGGCGTCGGCGGCCGCGCGTTCGACTTCCTCGAGCCGGGCATGGTCATCATCGTCAAGCAGACCTCGCCGGGAAATTTCGCTTTAAAGAGCGTTCCGGGGATTTCCGGTGGTATGCTGGTCGAGGAGGTCCATACCGGCCGAATCCTGGCCATGCAGGGCGGGTTCGACGTCATCGGCTCCGCCTATAACCGCGCCATCCAGGCGTTCCGGCAGCCCGGATCGGCGTTCAAGCCGATCGTCTATGTGACTGCTCTTCAGAACGGGTACACGCCGGCGACGATCGAGCTCGACGCCCCCTTCTGCATCGACCAGGGCCCCGGCTTGCCGCAGAAATGCGTGGTGAACTTCGATCACCGCTCGGCCGGTCCGCACACGCTCCGCTGGGGCCTCGAGCAGTCGCGCAACCTGATGACCATCCGAGCCGCGGCGAACATCGGCATGCCGAAGATCACCGACACCGCGCGCAAGCTCGGGGTCGGCGATTATCCGAACTTCCTTTCGATCTCCCTTGGGGCGGGCGACACCACGGTTCTCAAGCTGACGAACGCTTATGCCATCCTGGCGAACCAGGGCCGCTCGGTGAAGCCGACGACCATCGACTATGTCGAGGACCGTAACGGCAAGGTCATTTACCGCACCGACAACCGCTGCGCCGTCATGGGCAATTGCAATGCTCCCGACTGGAACGGCGGACCGATGCCGCGGCCGCCGAGCCGGACCAGGCAGCTGGTCGACGCCATGGCGGCGTTCCAGATGGTCCATGTGATGGAAGGCGTGATTATCCGCGGTACCGCCACCGTGCTTCGCGACCTCAACCGGCCGCTATTCGGCAAGACGGGAACGACCAACGGCCCGACCAACGTCTGGTTCGTCGGCGGCTCGCCTGACGTGGTCGCTGGCGTCTATGTCGGCTACGACAATCCCAAGCCGATGGGCGGCTGGGCGCAGGGCGGCCGAATCTCGGCGCCGATCTGGAAGCAATGGGCGCAGGTCGCCTTCGCCACTGCTCCGAAGGTCCCCTTCCAGGCCCCTCCGGGCATCCGCTGGGTGCGGATCGACCGCGCTTCGGGCAAGCCGGTGTTCGGACAATTCCCGACCACCGAGGACCCGCAGTCGCCCGTCATCTGGGAAGCCTTCCAGCCGCAGACGGAGGCCCAGCACGGATTCCACAGCAGCATCGGCGATCCCTACAACCCGGCCTCGCAGCCGCAGGTGCAGCAGCCGCAGCCGGCCGAAGCTGCGGATCAGGGCGGTCCCGCGCAGCAGACGCCGAAGCGACGCCAGGCTCCGACTCCGACGGCGGCGATCGAGCCGCCGCGCCCCGCGGGCGGCTTGCCAACCCAGAACGCAGTCAAGTAGTCCCCTCCGCCCGAGCTTGGGGAAGGTTTCACGATGCGCGCCGAGGCGCAGGCCCATATCGACCAGATCAATGCCGCGACGGCGCTGTTGCGCCGGTTCCTCGATTGGGACCGCGCGAAGAAGCGGCTGCAGGAGCTGAACGCCAAGGTCGAAGACCCGTCGCTGTGGAACGATCCCAAGGCGGCGCAGGAGGTCATGCGCGAGCGCCAACGGCTCGAGCAGGCGATCGGCGCCACCAGCGCACTTGAGCGCGAGCTCGCTGATACTTCGGAGCTGATCGAGCTCGCCGAAAGCGAGGGCGACGACGCACTGGTCGACGATGCTATTCGAAGCCTCGCCGAGCTCGCCGAGCGCGCCGACCGCGACAAGGTCGCGGCGCTTCTCGCGGGCGAAGCCGACTCGAACAACGCTTATGTCGAGATCAACGCCGGAGCGGGCGGCACCGAAAGTCAGGATTGGGCCGAGATGCTCCAGCGCATGTACACGCGCTGGGGCGAGCGGCACGGGATGAAGGTCGAGCTCATCGACCATCATTCGGGCGAGCAGGCGGGGATCAAGTCGGCGACGCTGCTGGTCAAGGGCGAGAACGCCTACGGCAACCTCAAGACCGAAAGCGGGGTGCATCGGCTTGTCAGGATCAGCCCCTACGATTCGAACGCCAGACGGCATACCAGCTTCTCGAGCGTGTGGGTCTATCCGGAGGTCGACGAGGACATCGACATCCAGATCGACGAGAAGGATCTGAGGATCGACACCTACCGCTCGTCGGGCGCGGGCGGCCAGCATGTGAACACCACCGACAGCGCCGTCAGGCTGACCCACATTCCGACGGGGATCGTCGTCGCGTGCCAGAACGAGCGATCACAGCACAAGAACCGCGCGTCTGCGATGAAGCAGCTGAAGGCGCGGCTCTACGAGGCCGAACTTCAGAAGCGCGAGGCGGAGGCGGACGCCGCGAATGCCGCCAAGACCGACATCGGCTGGGGCCACCAGATCCGCTCATACGTCCTGCAGCCATACCAGCTGGTGAAAGACCTGAGGACCGGGGTGACGTCCACCTCTCCGGGCGATGTGCTCGACGGCGACCTCGACCGCTTCATGGCCGCCGCTTTGTCTCAGCGGGTCACCGGTGAGACGGTCGAGGTCGAGGATGTGGAGTAAGCCGCTCCTCCCGCGTAGGGGGAGGCGACAGCCCGCAGGGCTGGCGGAGGGGGCCCCCTCCGTCGCTTCGCGACCGCTCCCCCTAAGGGGGAGTAGCGTCCTTTTAGCGACAGCGCTGCTCCTCCTCGCCTCCTGCCGCTCGAAGCCGTCCGAGCCCCATTTCCCGAGCGCCCACCGAGACGTCGCGCCGATCGTCGGCGACACCTACTCGACCGAGGACGCGCGCGACCGGCTGGGCGAGGCCGAGCAGGTGATGCAGCTCGCTGGAGTGAAGCCCGGGATGTCGGTGGCCGATGTCGGGGCGGGGCAGGGCTATTATACCGTTCGCCTGGCCCGCGTGGTCGGCGCGAAGGGACGCGTCCTCGCCGAGGATATCGTCCCGCAAGTGCGCGATTCGCTCGGCGAACGCGTCGAACGCGAGCGGCTCGACAATGTCGCGGTCAAGCTTGGCACTCCGGACGACCCGATGCTTCCGGTCCAGTCGTTCGACCGCGTGTTCCTCGTCCACATGTATCACGAGGTCGCATCGCCTTATGCATTCCTCTGGCATCTGCGCGATGGCGTGAAGCCCGACGGGCTCGTGATCCTGGTCGACGCCGACCGCCCGGTGAAGCGCCACGGAATTCCGCCCGAGCAGGCGAAGTGCGAGTTCGCCGCGCTCAACATGAAGCCGGTGAAGTTCAGCGTCCTGACCGGCGGCGAAGCCTATTTCATGGCGTTCAAGGTTACCGGGCCGCGGCCCGCGCCCTACCAGATCAAGCCCTGCAATATCTAGAGATAGCCGAGGCGGCGAAGGCTCGTGCACTCGCGTCCGGCGAATACCAGATGATCGAGTATTGCGCAGTCGAGCGCTCCGACCGCCGCGGCGAGCCGTTTCGTCGCCCGGCAGTCGCTTTCGCTTGGGCTGGAATTGCCGCTCGGATGGTTGTGCGCGAGGACAATTCCCGAGCTCCCGTGGCTTGCCGCCTCGCAGACGATCTCGCGCAGCGGGAAGCGCAATCCGCTCTCGTCGCCGTGGTGGCAAGACACATGGACGCAGCGCGCCTCGTCATCGACGTGCGCCACCCACAGGCTC
Organism: Sphingomicrobium sp.; assembly: GCA_036273215.1. Taxonomy (GTDB): domain Bacteria; phylum Pseudomonadota; class Alphaproteobacteria; order Sphingomonadales; family Sphingomonadaceae; genus Sphingomicrobium. The sequence continues at coordinate 3,347 of DASUIC010000107.1, read as the reverse complement.
TCACGGTGAGGATCGAACTCTGCAAAGCAACCGGCGAAAAAGGCGCGCGCGGCAGAGAGGCCATCGAGCTTGAGCGGGAGTTCGGCACGCTGATAGCGCATGGCCCGATTGTATCGGAGTTTGCCTGCGGCGACGATTTGAACTGAATCGGCTTCGGCGGAGGTTCCTGTCCATTTCGGAGAAAAGCGCGAATACGACGATCGTTCGCGATCTCGGGAAGTGAAAAAGGGCGAAGTGCCCCTTCACAAGCGACGAAATAGGATTATATCGGCTTCATCCATCAAATAGACGGCTCCGCCGCACGGTGACGTGCGCCCGGGGCTTTTCCCGTCCTCTCCGGGACAGGGCCCGAGTTGGCGCACGGGCCGAACGCATTGGAGAGGGTAGCGGGCAGCGCTCCACTTCAGTGTGCACCGGCGAAGGCCGGTGCCCAGTCTGGACCCCGGCCTACGCCGGGGTGCAGCTATAGCGCAGGGAAGCACATGGCCACCAAAGCGATCGACGCACCTCGTAAGACCACCGCCGGGGCAAAGACCAAGCAGCGGCGTATCCGCAAGATCTTCGGCAACATCCACGAAATTTCCGAAATGCCCAACCTCATCGAGGTTCAGCGCGAGAGCTACGAGCAGTTCCTCCGCTCGGACAAGAAGACCGGCTATGTTTCGGGCCTCGAGAAGACCCTGCGCTCGGTCTTTCCGATCATGGATTTCGCCGGTACCGCGCACCTCGACTTTGACCATTACGAGCTCGAGCCGCCGAAGTACGATACCGACGAGTGCCGCCAGCGCGGGTTGACCTACGCCGCGCCGATGCGAGTCACGCTTCGCCTGACCACCTTCGAAATCGATCCCGAGACCGAGGCCAAGTCGGTCATCGATATCAAGGAGCAGGACGTCTACATGGGCGACATGCCGCTCATGACCATGAACGGCACCTTCATCATCAACGGCACCGAGCGCGTGATCGTCAGCCAGATGCACCGCTCGCCGGGCGTGCTGTTCGACCACGACCGCGGCAAGACCCATTCGAGCGGCAAGTACCTCTTCGCCGCGCGGGTGATCCCCTACCGCGGGAGCTGGCTCGATTTCGAGTTCGACGCAAAGGACATCGTCAACGTTCGCATCGACCGCAAGCGCAAGCTTCCGGTCACCGCGCTGCTCCATGCTCTGGGCATGTCGAGCGAGGAAATCCTCAACACCTTCTACAACCGCATCACCTACATGCGCGGCAAGAACGGGTGGCAAATCCCCTATGTCGCCGAGACGTGGCGCGGCCTCAAGCCGACCCACGACGTGGTCGACGCGGACACCGGCGAAGTCGTCTTCAAGTTGGGCGAGAAGATCACGCCGCGCCGCGCCAACCAGGCGGCGAAGGACGGCCTCAAGAACCTGATCATCCCGACCGAGGAAATCTTCGGCCGCTATTCGGCGTTCGACCTCATTAACGATAAGACCGGCGAGATTTACATCGAGGCCGGCGACGAGGTCACTCCGGAGAACCTCCAGAAACTCGACGAGGCGGGCGTCAAGACGCTCGAGCTGCTCGACATCGATTTCGTCAATACGGGTCCCTGGATCCGCAATACGCTGAAGGCTGACAAGAGCGAGGACCAGGATTCGGCGCTCTCCGACATCTACCGCGTCATGCGCCCCGGCGAGCCGCCGACGCGCGAGACGGCGGACGCGCTCTTCTACGGCCTGTTCTTCGACCCCGAGCGCTATGACCTGTCGGCGGTCGGCCGGGTCAAGCTCAACATGCGCCTCGGCCTCGATGTCGAGGACACGGTGACGACTCTGCGCAAGGAAGACATCCTCGCGGTCGTACAGGAGTTGGTGAACCTCAAGGACGGCAAGGGCGAGATCGACGACATCGACAATCTCGCCAACCGCCGGGTCCGCTCGGTCGGCGAGCTGCTCGAGAACCAATATCGCGTCGGTCTTCTGCGCATGGAGCGCGCGGTCAAGGAGCGCATGAGCAGCGTCGATGTGTCGACGGTCATGCCGAATGACCTCATCAACGCCAAGCCCGCGGTGGCCGCAGTGCGCGAGTTCTTCGGTTCGTCGCAGCTCTCGCAGTTCATGGACCAGACCAATCCGCTGTCGGAAGTCACCCACAAGCGCCGTGTCTCGGCGTTGGGCCCGGGCGGCCTCACGCGTGAGCGCGCGGGCTTCGAGGTCCGCGACGTTCACCCGACGCACTACGGCCGGATCTGCCCGATCGAGACCCCCGAAGGCCCGAACATCGGACTCATCAACAGCCTCGCGAGCTTCAGCCGGGTCAACAAGTACGGCTTCATCGAGACGCCCTACCGCAAGGTCGAGGGCGGCAAGGTGACCAATGACGTCGTCTATCTCTCGGCGATGGAAGAGGCGAAGCACACGATCGCCCAGGCCAACGCAGAGCTCAGCAAGGACCACGGCTTCGTTGAGGAGATCATTTCGGCCCGGCGGAACGGCGAGTTCCTGATGGCTCCGCGCGACCAGATCACGCTGATGGACGTGAGCCCCAAGCAGTTGGTGTCGGTCGCCGCCTCGCTGATCCCCTTCCTCGAGAACGACGACGCGAACCGCGCCCTCATGGGGTCGAACATGCAGCGCCAGGCGGTGCCGCTTCTTCAGGCCGAGGCGCCGCTGGTCGGCACCGGCATGGAGGAGACGGTGGCGCGCGATTCCGGCGCTGCGATCGCTGCCCGCCGTTCGGGCGTCGTCGACCAGGTAGACGCGGCGCGTATCGTCGTTCGAGTCACCGGCGACCTCAAGCCGGGTGAATCGGGCGTCGACATCTACACATTGATGAAGTTCCAGCGCTCGAACCAGAACACCTGCATCAACCAGCGCCCGCTGGTGAAGGTCGGCGACACGGTCGAAGCGGGAGAGATCATCGCCGACGGTCCCTCGACCGAATATGGCGAGCTCGCGCTCGGCCGGAACGTGCTCGTCGCGTTCATGCCGTGGAACGGGTACAATTATGAGGACTCGATCCTGATCTCCGAGCGGATCGTGAAGGACGACGTCTTCACCTCGATCCACATCGAGGAATTCGAGGTCATGGCCCGCGACACCAAGCTCGGGCCGGAAGACATCACGCGCGACATCCCGAACGTCGGCGAGGAAGCGCTCCGCAACCTCGACGAGGCGGGCATCGTCTACATCGGGGCCGAGGTCGAGCCGGGAGACATCCTCGTCGGCAAGATCACGCCGAAGGGCGAAAGCCCGATGACTCCGGAAGAGAAGCTCCTCCGGGCGATCTTCGGCGAGAAGGCGTCGGACGTCCGCGACACGTCGCTTCGCCTGCCGCCGGGTGTCCAGGGCACCGTTGTCGAAGTCCGCGTCTTCAACCGGCACGGA
>DASUIC010000106.1:0-47577 GCA_036273215.1 Sphingomicrobium sp. | reverse complement strand
GCCTGTTCGGCAAGGGGGCGCCGCATGATCTTCCGCCAGCTGTTCGAGTCGCAGTCGTCGGCCTATACCTATCTCCTCGGCTGCGAGGAGAGCCGCGAGGCAGCGCTGATCGATCCGGTCCTCGAGACCGTCGAGCGCGACTTGGCGCTGCTTGCCGATCTCGATCTCACGCTCCGGTACACGATCGAGACTCATATCCACGCCGATCATGTTACCGGAGCTTCCGTGCTCAAGAAGCGCACCGGCTGCAAGGCCGCGGTTCCGGAGCGGAGCATGGCAACCCACGTCGATCTGCCGGTCCGCGATGGCGAGCCGATCCGGGTCGGAACGCTCGAGCTCCAGCCGCTCTATACGCCCGGTCACACGGACGATCATTTCTCTTATCACCTGTCCGAACCCGAAGCGCCGCGCGTCTTCACCGGCGACGCGCTGCTGATCGGCGGCTGCGGCCGCACCGACTTCCAGAACGGAGATGCGGCGACGCTGTACCGCTCGGTTCACACGCGCCTATTCACATTGCCCGACGAGACGTTGGTCTATCCGGGGCACGACTATCAGCACCGCAGCGCCAGCAGCATCGGTCAGGAGCGCAATCGCAACCCGCGCCTCGGCGGCGGCAGGACGCTTGAGGAATTCGTGGCGATTATGGCGGGCCTGAACTTGCCCCGCCCGAAGAGGATGGACGAGGCGGTGCCGGCCAACCGCGAATGCGGTCAGGTGCATTGAGGCAGGCTGCGCATGGGAGATCCTCGTGCTCGGACTGCCCACGGCAGTTCTAGCGCGAGGATGGTGCCGCTTGCGTGACTCGAACACGCGACCCCATCATTACGAATGATGTGCTCTACCAGCTGAGCTAAAGCGGCTTGGCTCTTTTCGGAGGTGGGCGCCCCCTATCAGCGGTGCGCCGGGCGGGCAAGCGGTCCGCCTCTCAACATTTATGCTTAACGCTTTGGTAACGGCGCTCGGCCATTGTCCGCTGCCGATTGTAGAGAGTGGGGCCCACTGACGATGGACACTTACCGCGAGCATCCGAGCGACTTCGACGCGCCGTCCTCGCCCGAGGTGGCGGCGTCCGAGGATGTTGCCGCAGCCATCGGAACCGACGAGCGGCGGATGCACGTCCGAGCGTACAATCACTGGGTGTCGCTTCTCGACGGACGCGACTTCCCCTCGATCGAGGACCTCGAACCCGCGAACGTCGAGGATTTCGCCGATCACAGCGTCCTTCTCGATTTCACTTGCGGCCGCGACAATCCGGCAGTGCCGTACATCGGCGCGGCGATCCGCGAGGAGTGCGGTCTTAACGATGATACCCAGACAATCGACGACGTCCCGAGCCGGTCGCTTCTGTCGCGGCTGACCGACCATTATTTGCAGATCATCGCCAATCGGGCGCCGATCGGCTTCGAAGCCGAGTTCGCCAACCAGCGGGACGAGACGATCTGCTATCGCGGAATCCTGATGCCCTTCTCGTCGGACGGCGACACGATCGATTTCATCTACGGAGTCATCAACTGGAAGCATGTCGGGGAGGAGCATCCCGCGCCCGCCGAGATGCCCCGGGTTGAATTCCAGCCCGACGAGCCGTTCGAGGAAGGCGAGGAGCCGTTCGAGCTTCGCGAAGAGGATTCGGTGCTCGAACTCAGCGAGAACGAGTCGGTCCTCGATCTCAATGAGAGCGAATCGATTCTCGACCTGAACGAAAATGAGGCCGTGCTCGACCGCACCGAGGCAGTTCCAGACGAACCGGAAGCGCCGGCTCTCGTCGAGCAGGAGCCTCCGGCCGAGGCGACAACTCCGCCGGATGAAGCCGTTACCGATGCCGAAATCCCGGCGGTCCATTTCTCCTGGGAAGACGGGCCGCTCGCCGACACCGAGGCAGGCCAGCTTCCGGAGATCGCGCTCGACGAGAATGCGGGCCTCGCCGACCGCCTTTGGGCCGCGCGCGAGACCGCCGAGACCGTCAAAGCCGGCGAAGGCCGCACCCGCGCCGCGCTATATCGCGCGCTGTCGCTGGCCTACGACTTTGCCATGGCCGCTGAAGAGAATGCCGAGGAATATGCCGAGCTGCTCGAGGAATCGGGGGTCAAGGCGCAGGCCCGCGCTCCGATGACTCCGATCGTCAAGCTCATCTTCGGGATCGATTACGACAAGGCGCGGCTGACCGAATTTGCTGCGGCTTTGTCTTATGCCCGCCGCCAGGAAGTCGCGGTCGGCGCATTCCAGGACCTGATCGAAAAGCAGCCCGGCGGCCTCAAGGGCCTGGTCGCCGCCGAGCGGCAGGCGCGCCGTCCCGAGCCGAAGTTCGACACAAAGGGCGAGGTCGCCCGTGCACGGCTCCGGACCGTCTCCCCCATTTCACTCGCCGAAATCCCGTCGGAAGAGGAATTCGCGGTCGTTCTGACACGGCGCGGTGCGGACGGCCGGCACGAACCGGTGGCCATCCTCAATGACGAGGCGCTGGTCGAGCGAGTCATCCGCCGAACGGCCTAAACTCTATCCCCGAGCCGGGGTTGTCGGTCCGGCGAACGCGGGTCTATAGGCGCGCCGCACCCTCACTCGCGGAGCACATTCTTTTCATGACGGCTCACACGCGTCTGGACCCGCCGCTGGTCGAGTCAATTCGCAAGGCGTTAACCGGGAACGCGCTGCCCGGGGAAACTCACGGCTTCACGAAAGACACCGAACGCGACGCCGCCGAATTTCTCGCTGCGGTCGCGGCGCAGCGCAAGCGTGGCGAGCTCGCGCTTCAGATCCAGTCGACCGGCGGCGAAGCGGGACGCCGGCGAATGCGGATCGGACTCGTCAACGACGACATGCCGTTTCTCGTAGATTCGGTCGCCAACGCGGTCGCGTCGCGCCAACTGACGATCCATCGGCTTCTTCATCCGGTCGTGTGCGTCGATCGAAATGGCGACGGCGAATTGCTGCGCGTCGAGCCGCTTTGCGGCGACAAGGATCGCCGTGAATCGATGATGTATGTCGAGCTCGATCGCGCCGACGCGCGGGGACGCCAGGAGCTCGCCGCTGACCTGAGGCGGGTCCTTCAGGACGTTCGGCTCGCGGTACGCGATTGGGAATCGCTCCAGGCGCGGATGCGCGCGGACGCAAAGCTTTGCGGCGCGGAGGGCGCGGCTCTTCTCGACTGGTTTGCAGACGGGGCGATGACCCTTCTCGGCTACCATGTCGAGAAGCCGTACGAGCTGCCGTCGGACTCACTCGGAATTTTCAGCATCCCGGGCGCTCCGACCGACGAGGGCGGCTGCCTCGGCGCCATGCGCTACTTCGAAGGCGGCGGCGAAGTCCCGCTGATGGCCAAGGCCGAGCGCCGATCGACAGTGCACCGCCGGGTCCCGCTCGACCTCGTGGTCGTGCCGCTGTTCGAGAACGACAAGATCGTCGGCATTGGAGTCCATGCGGGGCTCTGGACCAGTGAAGCGCTGCGAGTGGTCCCGCAGGACGTGCCGGTGCTCCGCAAGCGGCTCGAGCAGCTCGACGAGGACTTCGGGTTTGATCCGAAGGGCCATTCGGGCAAGGCGCTTCGTCACGCCATCGCCTCGCTTCCGCGTGACCTCGTCATTGCGATCGATTACGACGCGCTCCGCGACCTCGCGATGATGGCGATGTCCCTTGCGGATCGTCCGCGGCCCGCGCTGCTTCAGGTTCGGAGTATCCTCAAGGGCCAGCTGTTCAGCTTTGTTTGGCTCCCGCGCGAGGAGTTGACGACCGGTCGGCGACGGGCCATCGCCCGACTGCTCGAGAACGAGGTCGGGCGCGAAGTCACGAGCTGGTCGGTCGAGCTTGGCGACGGCGACCTCGCCCTCATTCGTTACACGCAATATATCGACGAGGAGGCGCCGCTGCCCGACGCGGAGGCGCTCGACTCGGCGGTTGTCGCGATGGTGCGCGGGTGGGCGCCGGCTGCGGAAGCGGAGCTGATCTCGGCCGTCGGCGTGCCGCGAGCGACGCGTCTCGCGCTTACCTACATCAACAATTTCCCCGACGGATACCGCGCGCGCACCGCGCCCGAGGAAGGCGCCGCCGACATCCTGCGGTTATGCGAGCTCGGCGACGACGTCGACCGCGACGTCCGCATCACCCGCGTCGCTTCCGATCCGGAGCGGCAGCTTCGCCTAAAGACGTACCGCAGGAGCGAGCTCATTCCTCTCTCCGAGGCGGTGCCGGTCCTCGAGAATTTCGGCTTCCGGGTGCTCGAGGAGTTCCCGACGGCGCTCGGGGGTGGAATCGGCTACATCCACGATTTCCGAGTTGAAGTCGGCGCAGAGGCTGACCTTCATTCGGTGCTCGATCGAAAGGCGGAGATCGAACGTGCGATCGCCAACGTCCTGTGCGGCGGTGCGGAGGACGATGAGTTCAACCAGCTCGTGCTCTATGCCGGGCTCGACACGCAGGCCGTCGTCTGGCTGCGGGCCTGGTTCCGCTACCTGCGCCAGACCGGCAGCAGCTTCGGCCTCATCACCATCGTCGATGCGCTGAGGCGAGCGCCGAATGCCACCCGCGCCTTGATCGGGCAGTTCGTCGCAGCCAACGATCCGTCGGCTAAGGATCGCGACCAGCAGGTCGTGCACTATCGCGAGCAGCTCGACCGATCGCTGGCCAAGGTGCGGTCGATCGACGACGATCGGATCCTCCGTCGCCTGCGCTCCGTTGTGGAAGCCATCGTCCGCACCAATGCGTTCGCGCCGGCTGCGGAGGAAGCGCTCGCGTTCAAGATCAATTCGTCGCTCGTGCCCGGGCTTCCCGCGCCCGTACCGTGGCGCGAAATCTGGATCTACAGCCCGCGCGTCGAGGGCGTTCACCTGCGCGGCGGCCCAGTCGCGCGCGGCGGCATTCGCTGGTCGGACCGCCGCGATGATTTCCGCACCGAAATCCTCGGCCTAATGAAAGCCCAGGTCGTCAAGAATGCGGTGATTGTGCCGACCGGCTGCAAAGGCGGCTTCTATCCAAAGCAGCTTCCGCCGATGTCCGAACGCGACGCGTGGCTCGCCGAAGGTACGGAGAGCTATCGGATTTTCATCCGCTCGCTTCTTTCGGTCACCGACAACCTCGTCAACGACAAGGTGGTGCATCCGGCGAATGTAGTGATCCACGATAGTGACGACCCGTACTTCGTCGTCGCTGCCGACAAGGGTACGGCGAGCTTCTCCGACATCGCCAACGGGATCGCGCTCGATCGGAACTACTGGCTCGGCGACGCCTTCGCGAGCGGCGGGTCGCATGGCTACGATCATAAGGCGATGGGCATCACCGCGCGCGGCGCGTGGATTTCGGTGCAGCGCCATTTCCTCGAAATGGGAATCGACGTTCAGACTGACGACGTCAGCATCATCGGGTGCGGCGACATGTCGGGCGACGTGTTCGGGAACGGAATGCTGCTGTCGCAATCGCTGCGCCTGATTGCCGCGTTCGATCATCGGCACATCTTCATCGATCCTGATCCGGACCCGGAGACGAGCTGGCGGGAGCGCAAGCGCCTGTTCGACCTGCCGCGCTCGAGCTGGGACGATTACGACCGGAAGCTGATTTCCAAGGGCGGCGGCGTTTACCCGAGGACCGAGAAATCGATACCGCTCAGCGGCGAGGCGCGAGCTGCGCTCGGTATCGACTCGAAAGCGCTCGACCCGACATCGCTGATCAGTGCGATCCTGAAGGCGCCGGTCGACCTCATCTGGTTCGGCGGGATCGGCACCTATATCAAGGCGTCCACACAGAGTCAGTCGGACGTCGGCGATCCTTCGAACGACGTTCTGCGGGTGGACGCGACCGAGCTCCGGGCCAAGGTCATCGGCGAAGGCGCCAACCTGGCCGTGACCCAGGCGGGACGAATCCAGTTCGCCGAGCATGGCGGCCGCATCAACACGGACTTCATCGACAACAGCGCCGGAGTCGACACCTCGGACAATGAGGTGAACATAAAGATCCCGCTCAACCGTGAAATGCGGAGCGGCACTCTGTCGTTCGAAAAGCGCAACAGCCTGCTTGCGAAGATGACGCATGACGTCGCCGAGCTGGTGCTCGAGGACAATCGGCTGCAGACCCTCGCGCTGTCGATCGCCGAAGCGGGCGGAGCAACCGCGCTTCCGGCGCACGTTCGAACGATCGAGCTTCTCGAAGTTTCGGGACGGCTCGACCGGAGAGTGGAGGGGCTCGCTTCGAGCGAGGAGCTGTTGCGTCGGGTCCAGGACAACCGCGGGCTCACCCGCCCCGAGCTCGCGGTCGTGCTGTCGATCTCCAAGATCGTGCTTCAGGACGCCGCCGAGGACCTCAAGCTCTCCGACGATCCGCTGGTGGAACCGGAACTGTTCGAAGCCTTCCCCAAGCCAATGCGCAAGGCGCACGAACAGGCGATCCGTGCGCACGCGCTGCGCAACGAGATTATCGCGACGAAGGTTGCGAATCGGCTGGTGAACCGCCTTGGTCCCGGCATGCCCTTCGACATGACCGAGGAAGAAGGCGCGTCGCTGCAGCAGGTGATCGCTGCGTTCCTGGTCGCCGAGCGCCTGCTCGACCTCGACAAGCTGTGGGCCCAGATAGAGGGCGACAAACTCCCCGAGACCGTCAGGATCGAGCTGTTCTCGATTGCCGCCGCGAGCATCCGGGCACATCTTTCCGATGTCCTTCGCGCGGCCGGCGGCGAAACCCGGATCGCAGAATTGTGCAAGCTGCTCGAGCCCGGCGTGCGCAAGATCTCGGCAGCCGCGACCAAGCTCATCCGCTCGGAAGTCCGCAACGAAGCGGCGGCGAGGCGCGACCGCCTCCTCGCGCTCGGGGCCAGCGAGGACATCGTAAAGGGGCTTGTCCGTCTTTACGAGCTCGATGGCGTGTTCGGAATCGCGGCGCTGGCCGCACGGCAGAAGGCCGACGAACTTGCGCTGACGCGAGCGTACACGCGGCTTGGCGAATCGCTCGGTCTCGATTGGGCGCAACAACAGGTCGCGCGCTTCGTTCCTGCAGACCAGTGGGAACGGCTGCTGACCGCCGGCCTCGCGCGGGATTTCGAGCAGCTGAGGATCGAGTTCCTGTCGCGCTGCCGGTCGGCCGATCCCGACGTCTGCGTCAATGAGTGGATCCAACAGCAGCAGGCGCGGATAGATCAGTTCCGCGAACTGGTGGGGCGCGCCCGCGCGGAAGCGCATGTCAGCGCGCCGATGCTGGCGCAGATCGCGGGGCAAGCGCGGATATTGCTCGGCCGTTGAGCTACGCGCTCCGCCTCCGCTCCAACAGCCATTGACGGATTGCCGACGTGAGGTTCGGCCGCTGCGTCGCGTCGAGACGCGCCACATCAATCTCGGCGACCAGAGCGTTCACCGGGCAGCCGCGTTCGCGCGCCGCTTCCTCCAGTGCCCGCCAAAAAATTGGTTCGAGACTAATGGAGGTCGCATGTCCTGCGATCATCACCGACCGCTTGACCGGAGGAGCGTAGTCGACGCGCTCCATCAATACATGTGCTGGCCGCCGTTGATCGATAGCGTCGAGCCGGTGATGAAGCCTGCATTCTCGCCGACCAGAAAGACGACCCCGCGGGCGATCTCGTCCGCGCTGCCGAGTCGTCCGACGGGTATTCGCGCCACGATCTTCTGAAGCACCTCTTCGGGCACTGCCGCGACCATGTCCGTGTCGATATAGCCGGGCGCGATCGCATTGACGGTCACTCCGAAGCGCGCGCCTTCCTGCGCCAGTGCCTTGGTGAAGCCGTGGATGCCGGACTTGGCGGCGGCATAATTGACCTGCCCGTACTGCCCCGCCTGGCCGTTGATCGAGCCGATATTGACGATGCGGCCGTAGCCGCGACCGATCATGCCGTCGAACACCGCCTTGGCCATGTTGAAACAGCCGCCGAGATTGGTGTCGATGACGTCCTGCCACTTCGCATGATCCATCTTGCGCATCGTCGCATCGCGGGTGATTCCGGCATTGTTGACGAGCACGTCGGCGGGCCCGAGATCGGCTTCGACCTGGCGGACGCCCTCCTGGCACGCCTCGAAGTCCGACACGTCCCACTTGTAGGCGGCGATCCCCGTGCGATCGCTGAACTCCCGGGCTCGTTCCTCATTGCCGGCATAGTTCGCGGCGACGTTCATGCCCGCGTCCTTGAGCGCGATGCTGATCGCCTCGCCAATGCCGCGCGTTCCGCCGGTGACGATCGCAACCCGTGCCATTCTTTGCCTCCATCTTGGAAGGCAGGCCGATTAGGCGGCGGGCAGCCACCCCGCAAGCTCGCGCTCGATCAGCCGTTCGAGCATGGCGATGCTTTCGGGAGAATCGTTGAGGCAGTCGAGCAGCGCGAACTGCTCGCCACCCGCCTCTTCGAACGTCCGCTTGCCACGAATCCCGAGCTCTTCGAGCGTTTCGAGGCAATCGGCCGAGAATCCCGGAGTAGCGACCGCAACGCGTTTGATGCCCCCGCGCGGATAGGAGGCGAGGGTCGCATCCGTCGCCGGTTCGAGCCATTTCGCGCGGCCGAATCGCGACTGGAAGGAAATATCCACATCACGCCCGAGTGCTTCCGAGAGGAGCCTCGCCGTTTGCTGACAGTGCTCGTGATACGGGTCGCCGAGCTGCGCCGTACGCCGCGGCATGCCGTGAAAGCTGAGCAGCAGGCGCTCAGGCTCGAAATCGAGTGCCGTGAGCTGTCGCGAAACATTAGCGCTAAGCGCGCCGACATAGAGCGGATCGTCATAATATGGCGGCAGAGTCCTGATCGCCGGCTGCACGCGCATTCGCGCCAATGCCCCGAACAAAGCGTCGTTCGCCGTCGCCGTCGTCGCGGCGCAATATTGCGGGTAGAGCGGCGCCGCGAGAATTCGCCTGCAGCCTTCGCGCACCATGGCATCGAGCGCCGCCGCGATCCCCGGATTGCCGTAGCGCATCGCGTAATGAATGCTGATGCCGGGCAAGCGAGCGCGCAGCGCCTCGGCCTGCAGATGGGCAATAACGCGTAGCGGCGAACCTTCGTTCGTCCAGATCCGATTATAGGCCTCGGCGCTCTTGCGCGGCCGCGTTCTGAGGATGATCCCGTGAAGGATCGGCTTCCACGCAATCGCGGGAATTTCGATCACTCGCGGGTCGCTGAGGAATTCCGCGAGGTACCGACGGACGGCGCGTACTTCCGGCGCATCGGGCGTGCCGAGGTTGATGAGGAGCACGCCGATCATGCGATCTCGAACGGCAGCGACCGCAGCCGCTTGCCCGATCCGGCGAAGATCGCGTTGGCGACCGCCGGAGCGACAACGGTCGTTCCGAGGCCGCTGATCCCGCCGGGCGCATCGCTGCTCGGGATCACCTCGACGAAAATCTCGGGCGTGTCCTGAAGCCGCGGCAGGCCAATTCCGCCGATCGGACGCGCCCTCGGCATTGCGGCGGCCCATTCTGGCGCTGCCACCGTCGCCTGCCCAAGCGCCCAGATCAGCCCGGCCTCGATCTGCTGGACGACGAGCCCGCTGTTGATCACTCGGCCGCAATCGACGGCCGCGACTAGCCGATGGACGTTGATCCGCCGGCCGCTGCCGATGCTGGCGATCGCGACGAGGCCGATGTGCGAGCCGTAGGCCGAGCAGCCGGCGAGCCCCATCGTGCTGCCGGCGGCGCCCCCGTCCCATTGCGCCTGCCGCGCCGCCGCCTGCAGGCACCGCGCGAGCCGGCCATTATTGCCGAGCAGCGACATCCGAAACGCGAGCGGCTCCATCCCCGCGGCGCGCGCCAGCTCGTCGATGAAGCTTTCCGTGAAGAAAGCGAATTCGCGCTGCGGAGAGCCGCGCATGTAGCCGCAGTCAAACGGAAGGTCCGTGTTGACCGCCTGGATAGTAACGTCCGGGATGGAGTAAGGCGGAAGGCCTGTCACCGCGATCCGAGTCAGCTCCCGCTTGCCATTGCCGCCGAGCAGGCGCGACATGGCCGAGGCCATTCCATTCACCGTCGCGACCTGCATTTTCCACGCCGCGGTAATCCCGCCGGCGCCGGGAAGCGCGGTCATCCGGGCCAGGCCGCCCGCGGAGACGAGGTCATGGTTCTGGCTCGTGCTCTGCGACAGCGTGACCTGGACTGGAGCGTTCAGCTGATGCGCCAGCTCGATCGCGTAGGGAATTGCATCCGCTTCGAGCGCCCGTCCCGACGGAGCGCCCGCGGGCATCGGGTAGAGCGTTGTGTCGGAATGGCCGAGGTCCGCCGCACTTTCTCGCGCGAGCGCGGGCGCCTGGCTGGCCGCCCAGACTTCGAGATGACCGTCGCTGAACCGCGCGATCGCTGTGAGCGGCTCCAGCCCGAGATGCTGGCTCGGCGCGATATAATAAGTGGCGGCTAGCGGGGTCGACCCTTTGACCGCGGACTCGTAATCGCCGCGCCGGAAGCTTCGGCGGTCACGCCCGTGCGCTAGCGCTTCCTCGAACAGGTGCCGCATGTCCGCTGGCGTGCGGCTCGCGTTGAAGATGGGATCGGCGGTCTTCAGCGCCTGCTCCGCCGCCCACCAATTGTCTGCGACGACCGCGACCCAGTCTTCGCGTTGAGCAACGTGGCGGATACCGGGGCGGTTGGCGATCGCCTCTCGAGCCAAGTGTCTCAGCGAACCACCGGGGGGCGCGATCCGGACGCTCGCGAACAGCATCCCGGGCAGCCGCACGTCGGCGGCGAAGCGCCAGTCGCCGTTCGCCTTTGCCGGCGCATCGAGCCGCTGAAGCGGCTGTCCGATCAGCCGGCCCTGCATCGATTGGCGAAGCTGCGGATGCGACGGTGGGCTGCGGTCGGCGGCTTCTTCGGCAAGATCGCCAAAGGTGAAGGTGCGGCCGCGGTTGAGGACAAAGCCGTCACCGGTCTGGCAGTCGTCCGGGCTAACGGTCCAGCGATCGGCCGCGGCTCCGACGATCATCGTCCGAGCGACCGCCGCGGCCCGCCGGAGTGGCTGCTCGAACGCTCGGACCGAGGTCGAACCGGCCGTGATCCGGGTGCGCCCGTCATATTCGATCCGGTGAGTCCTGAGCCACCCGAAACCGTCGAGCCAGCCCTGCTCATTGGCGAGCGGATTGGCGTAATCGCCACTCATCGGCGCGGGCTCGACGGCGACCGTTTCCCACGCCGCTCCGAGCTCGTCGGCGACGATCTGGGGAAGCGCGGTCCAGACGCCCTGGCCCGTCTCGAGCTGCGGCACCGCGACCGTGATCCGGCCGCTGCGGGCGATCTTGATGTAATTGCCGAACGCAAACTCGTGCGATCCCACTGTCAGGTCGCTGCCCAGATGGTGCGGCCATACGGCGAACGCGACGACCAGGCCCACGCCCGCGCCGCCGCCGATCAGCAATGTCCTGCGGTCGAGCTTCAACGGGCGTATTGCGCCTTGAGCGACCGGCGGTCGATCTTCCCGGTCCCGAGCCGCGGCAGCGGCTGGTCGGAGAAGATGATGCGCTCGGGCACCTTGAACCTGGCGATGCGCTGTTCGAGGAAGCTCGTGAGGTCTTCGGCGTTGAGCGCCGCGCTCGCGTAAATCACGGCGACGGGAATTTCCCCCAGCCGCTCGTCGGGCGCTCCGAATACGCTCGCCTCCGCGACATCCGGGCAGGCGTAGCAGGCGGCTTCCACTTCGGCGGCAGAGATGTTCTCGCCGCCACGAATGATGATGTCCTTCTTGCGGTCGACGATGAACAGATAGCCGTCCTCGTCGAGATAGCCGACGTCGCCGGTACGGGCGTATCTGTCGGCGGTGAATAGTGCCGCGGTGGCGTCCGGCGCTTGCCAATAGCATTTGATGTTTGCGGCCGAGCGGATCGCGATCTCGCCGATCTCGCCGGTCGACAGGTGCCGGTCGCCTTCGCCCAATATAGCGACCTCCACAAAGGGCTTCGCAGCGCGGCCGGTCGACGCCGGCTTCGCCGCATAATTGCTCCAGTAATTCGCGCAGCCGACCGCGTTCGTTTCGGTAAGGCCGTAGCCGAGCGCGGGGTGAGCGTCGGGAAACTCCTGCTGAAGCCGCTCGACATGACTGACCGGCCGAGGCGCTCCGCCGGCAGTGATGTCGCTGAGCGATGAGAGATCGTATTTGCACCGATCCGGGTGGGTCATCAGCTCGAGGCTCATCGTCGGAACGCCGACGAAATAAGTGATCTTCTCCTTCTCGATCAGGCGCAGCGCTTCGGCCGCATCCCACTTCCGCATGATCACCATGCACCGCCCGACGACGAAGCTGTTGAGCATCACTGGCACTTCGCCGGTGACGTGAAACAGCGGTACGGCAACCAGGGTGCGCGGAGGCGTTTCCGGCGCGCGGCCTTCCTGCGCAAGCAACTCGCGCAGCACGATCAGCCCGGTCGCGTAGGTGTAGGCTCCGGTCGTGGCCGCCCGATGTGTCGACAAGGCGCCCTTGGCGTCCCCCGTGGAGCCGGAGGTGAAGAGGATGGTGGCGTCATCGTCGGGCGCAACGTCGGGCAAGACGCTATTTTCGTCGCGGTCGTGAAGCACCTCGGCGAGCGCGATCTCGACCGGCTGTTCGACCTCGATGGTGAGGATCTGCCGGTCCGGGCACCGTGCCTGAATACGCTTGGCGCGCGACGGATCGGCGAGGATCAGCTTCGGATCAGTGAGCTTCAGCGCATGCTCCATCTCATGCGCTTCCCACCAGCCGTTGAGCAAAGTCGCCACGCCGCCGGCCTTGAGGATCGCCATGTAGCCGACCACCCAGGCCGGGCAGTTGCGCATCGCGATTCCGACGCGGTCGCCTTTGCCGATTCCGCGCGCGACGAAGCCATGCGCGACACACTCGGAAATTCGGTCGAGCTCGGCGAAGCTCAGTCTCTCGTCGCCCGCGACAATCGCCTGATTGTCCGCGTTGAGCGAACAGAAGGTGGTGAAGAATGCCGGGAGCGTTCCCGGGAAATTGGCGGCGATAGCGCGGCCCTGCTCATCCGTTTCGAGCACGAGCCGTCCGCCCGGACCGGTGACCCGCTCCAGTTCCTCATCGTAACGACGGTCGAGTTCGCTCCGCACCGAGGCTCCTTTGCCTTTGCGCCTCACCGCCTTATGAGGCGCTGACCTTTTAGGGGGAAGCCCTTGCAAGCTCTGGCTGATTATTCGCACTTTACGAAGTTTACGGACCTCGGCCTGTCCCCCGTCGCGCTGCACATCTGGCGCTTCGACCTTCGCTGGTACAGCCTTGCCTACCTCGCCGGCATTTTCATCGGCTATTGGTACCTGCTCAAGCTTTTGAAGCAGCCCGGCGCCCCGATGAGCCGCAAGCATGCCGACGACCTCGTCTTCTACGCAGCGCTCGGAGTCATCCTCGGCGGCCGCATCGGCTACGTGCTGTTCTACAACCTTGGCCATTATCTTGAGCATCCGATCGAGATCCTGAAGCTGTGGGACGGGGGCATGTCGTTTCACGGCGGGCTGATCGGCACTTCTCTCGGGATCTTCTATTTCGCGTACAAGGAGAAGCTGTCGTGGCTCAGGATCCACGATTATGTGTGCTGTTGCGCGCCGATAGGGCTTTTCTTCGGCCGCCTCGCGAATTTCGTGAATCAGGAGCTGTGGGGGGCTCCGACCACCGTTCCGTGGGCCATCCGCTTCGTCGAGCTGAACGCGTACGGGCAGCCTGTCCTCGGCCCGCCACGACACCCGAGCCAGCTCTACGAAGCCTTCCTCGAAGGCATAATCCTCTTCTGCATTCTCGCCTGGATGTTCTGGAAGACCAGGGCTCGATACGCACCGGGGATGCTCGCCGGGGCGTTCCTGTTCTTCTACGGATGTTTCCGCTTCGGTATCGAGTTCATCCGCGAGCCCGACCAGCAGCTGATTCGTTTCGCTCAGGTGACGGGGCTGCACATGGGCCAGTGGTTGTCGCTGCCGATGATCATTGGCGGAATCTACCTGATGGTTACCGCGAACAAGCGGCGCGTCCGGGTCGAGCCCGTTGCCGGGACCGCCAGCGTCTCGTGACCCCGCTCGAGCGGGCGCTGCGCGATAGAATCAGGGCTGAAGGGCCGATCACCGTCGAAGCCTATATGGAAGCCTGCAATAGCTATTATTACGGCACGCGCGACCCGCTGGGAGTGGGCGGCGACTTCACCACCGCGCCGGAAGTCAGTCAGATGTTCGGCGAGATGGTGGGAGCGGCGCTGGCCGATTGCTGGAGACGCGCAGGCTCGCCGGCCGGGGCGATTTACACTGAGCTTGGACCGGGGCGAGGGACGCTTGCGAGCGACGCGCTGCGCGTGCTTAGGCCCGCAGGCTTTCGAGGCGACGTCCATTTCGTCGAAACGAGTCCGGTGCTTCGCGGCGCGCAGGCGCTGACCGTTCCCGATGCGCAATCGCACGATATCATCGAGGATCTTCCGCAGGCCCCGCTGTTGCTCGTCGCCAATGAGTTTCTGGACGCCTTGCCGGTGCGGCAGAGTGTCGATGGCGTCGAACGCCGCGTCGTCCTCGCTGCGAATGGATTGGCGTTCGATCGTGACGGCGAGATCATGGAAACGTCGCCCACGCGTGAGAGGGTGACGCGAGAATTCGCGCGGCGCCTCGTCGAAGACGGAGGAGTCGCGCTCATCTTCGACTATGGCCAAGAGCGCAGCGGGCCCGGAGAGACGCTCCAGGCCGTCCGCGCACATCGGTTCGCACCCGTGCTCGAAAGCCCCGGCGAGCATGACCTCACCGCACATGTGGACTTCGAAGCGGTAGCGAGCGCGGCTAAAGCGGCGGGTGCAGTCACGAGCGGGATCGTGAGTCAGGGCGAGTGGCTGAAGCGCGTCGGGATCGAAGCGCGCGCGCAAGCGCTCGTCAGGTCAAACCCGGATTCCGCCTGCGAGATAGACTCGGCGCTGCACAGGCTCACCGAGCCCGAGGAAATGGGGACCTTGTTCAAGGTGATGGCGATCCGCTCGCCGGTCTGGCCTCTGCCGGCAGGACTCGAATGACCGTCGAAGTGATCCGTGCAGTCAGCCTGGGCGATGTGCCGCACGGCTTTCTTGGGCGGCGCGGCGGAGTGTCTACGGGAGAGCTTGCTGGCCTGAACGTCGGGTTCGGAAGCAGCGATGATCGTGCGGCGATCGACGAGAACCGCAGGCGAGCCATCGCCGCGCTCGATCCAGCGGCCGATCTCGCGACGGTGCATCAAGTCCATTCCGCAGAGGTCATCTATGTCGAGCGCCCGTGGAGCCGCGGCGGGCGTCCCAAAGTCGACGGGATGGTGACCGACCGTACCAAGCTGCTGCTCGGCATCCTGACCGCCGACTGCGCGCCGGTGCTACTTGCAGACTCCGAAGCGCGCGTCGTCGGCGCGGCACATGCGGGATGGCGCGGCGCGCTGGCCGGCGTCACTGACTCGGTGATCGCGGCGATGGAGCGGCTTGGGGCCCGGCGCGAGGATATCCATGCCGCAGTCGGCCCGTGCATCGCCCATGCTTCGTACGAGGTCGACGAGGGCTTCCGCACCCGCTTTCTCGAAGCCGATCTAGGAAACGCCCGCTTTTTCGGGATCGGCGCCATCGGCAAGCCGCATTTCGACCTCGAAGCCTATGTTGTGCATCGGCTGGTTGCCGCCGGCATCAACGATGTCGAAGCCTTGAATCTCGACACCTATTCGGACTCGGATCGGTTCTACAGCTACCGCCGCGCGACGCATCGGGGGGAGAGCGACTATGGGCGTCAGCTGAGCGCCATCGCGTTGCCCTAGCGAAATCGCGGTGGTTGGCGCTAAGGCAACGCCCAAGGAGACTTCTGTTGCCCACCCAAGATGAAATTAGCGGCGCGAGCCCGCACAATCGCCCTCCCAAGCCGTCGCCCACCAGTATTGGCAATCACAAGCTCAAGCCTTCGACCCTGATGCTCGGCTACGGCTTCGATCCCGAGCTCAGCGAGGGCTCGCTAAAGCCGCCGATTTTCCTGACCTCGACCTTCGCGTTCGAAAGCGCGGCGGCTGGCAAGCGTTTCTTCGAGGGCGTGACGGGCAAAAGACCGGGGGGTGCCGAGGGTCTGATCTATTCGCGCTTCAACGGCCCCAATCAGGAGATTCTGGAAGACCGGCTCGCGGTGTGGGAGGATGCCGACGATGCGCTGGCTTTCTCGAGCGGCATGTCGGCCATCACGACGCTGCTGATGACCTTCCTGAGGCCAGGCGACTGCGTTGTGCAATCCGGCCCGCTGTACGCCGCCACCGAGACGCTGATCGCGAAGATTTTCGGGCAATTTGGGGTGAGCTGGGTAGATTTCCCGTCCGGAGCGACCCGCCATGAAATCGACGCGGCGATCGCCAGAGGCAAGGAGAAGGGGCGGGTCAGCCTCATTTATCTCGAGAGCCCGGCGAATCCGACCAACCAGCTCGTCGATGTGGAAGCAGTGGCCGCGGCTCGCGACGACGCGTTCGGGGAGGGCGAACGGCCGCCGATCGCGATCGACAACACCTTCCTCGGGCCGCTTTGGGCGAAGCCGCTCAGCCACGGCGCGGACCTGTCGGTCTACAGCCTCACCAAATATGTCGGCGGCCACAGCGACCTCGTCGCCGGCGGGGTGGTCGGAAAGCAGGCCCTGATCGATCAGGTGCGGACGATCCGCAACACCATTGGCACGATCGTCGACCCGAACACTGCCTGGATGCTGCTCCGAAGTCTGGAAACGCTCGAGCTACGAATGAGCCGTGCAGGCGAGAATGCGCGAAAGGTCGCCGAATTCCTGCGCGACCACCCGAAGGTGGAGAAGGTAGGCTATCTCGGTTTCCTCGAGCCCGGCTCGCGTCAGGCCGATATTTTCCAGCGCCACGAGCTCGGCGCCGGATCGACTTTCTCGCTCTACCTCAAGGGTGGTGAGAAAGAGGCGTTCGCCTTTCTCGACGCCCTCCGGATCGCCAATCTCGCGGTCAGTCTAGGGGGCACCGAGACGTTGGCCAGCGCGCCAGCAGCGATGACCCATCTGTCGGTGCCCGACGAGCGGAAGGCGCAGCTCGACATTACCCCGAACCTGCTGCGCATCTCGATCGGAGTCGAGGACGCGGACGACCTCATCGCCGACTTCGCCAATGCGCTGAACGCCGTTTAGCGCTCTTTCGGGGCCGGAACCAAGCTACTGCTGCTGAGGTTTCTCGCTGTCCCTCGGTTTGTGCTTGGCCTCATTGTCGCCGGCCTTTTTGCCCCCTGACGCACGATTCGGCCGCGCCGCATTGCCCCGGTGCTCGGCCTGCGCCGCTTTCTCCTTTGCCGCCGCGGCTTCGTGCTGTTTGGCCTGAGCGGCGAGCTTTTGCGCCCGTTCAGCTTGCGCCTCTTTGGCGTGAGTAGCCGCGGCCTCGCGCTGCTTGGCTTGGGCGGCGGCCCTCTCGGCCTGCCTCGCTTGCTGATCCTTGGCGTGAGCGGCGGCGGCCTCGAGCTGCTTCGTTCGAGCCGCCATCCTCTGCGCCTGAGCCGCTTGGGCGGCCTTCGCATGAGCAGCTGCTGCCTCGCGCTGCTTGGCCTGCGCCGCGGCCTTTTCGGCCTGTCCGGCCTGCGCTGCTTTCGCTCGAGCAGCCGCGTCCTGGCGACGCTGCGCTTGAGCGGCGAGCTGCTGGGCGTGGGCCGCCTGGGCAGCATTGGCGTGGGCGGCCGCAGCGTCACGGCGCTGAGTCTCAGCGGCGAGCTTTTGCGCCTGGGCAGCTTGGGCTGCCTTCGCCTGAGCCGCAGCAGCCTGAGCCTTTTGCATCTCGGCCGTGCGCCGGTTGGCTGCGGCACCGCCATTCACTGGCATAGGAGCAGCTGGCGCCACTTGGGGTGCCGGAGTTGGGTTGTTCCGCGACGCTGTGCGCTCGCCGCCACTGCTTCGATTTCGGTCTGCGTTCCATTTAGCGAAATAGGCGTCCTGGCGACGGGCAAGTTCGGTGGCACTCGGCCGAGGCGCCCCGGACGAAGGGGCGATCCCGATCGCGGAAGCGTAAGCGGTGCGCCGGACACGTTCCTGCCGCCACTGCCGCTGCTCATCTGTTTGATGTTGATCGTGCCACTCACGCCATTGTGCGTTGCGGGCCTGCTCCTGCTGCCACGCAAGCTCCTGGCGTCTCAGGTCATCGCGGCGTTGAGCCCATGCGCTCGCATAGGCGGCCTCCCGCCGTTGGTACCGCGCGGCGCGATACAGCTCCCGCGCCCGAGCGAGGTAGCGCGCGGCTTCGGACGCGCGCCGAGCCGCGATGGCGTCCTGAATCTCCGCGCCATCTGGACCGTAAACACCCACCAGCGTGTCGCCATTGTAGGCATAACTATACTCAGGGTCACGGACCAGGAACGGATAGTCCTGGCCCGGCTCGTAATAATATTCCCGGTCGCCTTGCGGCAGCCGCTCGACAATCCGGTAAGCGTCGTTGTCGGCGCGCCAGATCCAAGGGCGGGTGCCCTGGTAATCGACAGCATAGTCCGGCGGAGTGTCTCCGAATGCCTGGCCCATGGAATAGGCCTGATCGATGTAGCGGTAGCGCTCCGGCGGAGGAGGAGGCGCATAGTTGACCGGTGTTGCGGTGGCCGGAAGTGCAGCGACGGCCGGTGCGGGCCCCGCCGTCGGCGCGGGTCCCGCGGCCAACGGCAGCGCGGCGGCGGGGGGCGCCAATATCGGCGCCGCCGTCTCCGACGCGTTGGGCTGCTTGTTGCATGCGGCGAGCAGCAAGGCGAGCGCGCTCGCGCCGACAAGCAGGCCCGCGATTGGCGCGGACGAGTGGCTGATGTTCATCTGAATGTCCTTCGAGCCGGGTTGAGAATAGGTTCCGCAATCAGCCGTGAGCAACGAACGCGCGGCCCTCTGGTGCCATTTCACTGGCGCAAGCGGAGACTGTCCATCTGGCGGACAGCAGACTGTAATGAACAGCTGTAATATTGCCGGGTCAGGAACCCCAATCCTCGATCGCCCATCCTCGATCCACGGCAAGGCGTCGGAGTCGCCGATGTGGGTTCACGGCGACCGCCTCGTCGGCCCAATCGAACGCGGGTTGGTCCGAAACGTGGTCGGAATAGAAGCGAACGTGACCGTGTACGCCTTTGAGGCGCGACCTTTCTATCCAATCGGCAATCATCCGAAGCTTGGCCGGACCGTAACAATTTTCGCCCGCGATCTTCGCATGAACGCCATCGTCGAGGCCAATCACCGAATCCGTTCCGATCACGTCGTCGAAGCCGACCCTCTCCGCGATCGCCTCAGCGTAGAGGCGGTAGGAGGCGGTCGCGAGGACCAACCGGCGGCCTTCCGTCTTGTCGCGGGAGATGGCGAGGCGCGCCCCGGGACGGATATTGGAGCGAACCTGCTCGTCGGCGAAGCTGTCGACCAGCGGCTGAAGCTCTCGCGGATGAATGTGCGCGCCGATCAGAAGCCGATGATTGATTTCCTTGAGCCCGGCCCGGTCGATCAGCCGCATTGCGTAGGCGAGCATCGACAGGATGACGAGCGGGAGGAACAGCAGTCGCCATGGCGCTCGATGGATCGCGCAATGCAGCAGGAACGGGGTGTAGGTCGCGTGCTTCGTGACCGTTCGATCCATGTCGTAGATCGCAAGATCGCTCATGCGCGGCCGCTGAGGATCGCCTCGACAAGCGCATGGTCGACCGGCTTGTCGACGTCCACTCCGGCGAGTGGATTGCTGAGCACGACCGCGCGAATGATGATTCCGAGCTTGCGGCCCATAGTTTCCGCGCTCTGGTCCAGAGATCGGAGCCTTAGCACTGCTCCGAGCAATAGCGCCGGTCCGAGCGCCGCGAGCACGCGCCAGCCTTTCTTGCGGTCTTGCTCGACCGAGCGCCATTGCTCGATCGCCGAAAGCGATTTGATCGAGCCAAACGCGAACAGATTCGCGCCCGAATAAGCGCCGCCCCGAAATGGCAGCCAGGTGCGCTTCGTCTGCGGGAGCCGCGCCAACAATGCGGTCCGTTCGACGACTCCCAACGCCAGGTCCGCGCCTGCAGCCTTCGCGATGAACTCCGCAAGCATCTGCGCGTCGAGAAGCGCGTGATCCGCAGTGGTGACGAGAATCGGGAATTTCACACACTTGGCGATGATCAGCTTTTCGAGCGTTCCGGCGATCGTGCCCTGCGAAGCGCGAATGTCGATTCTCGGATCATGTGGAATGATCGCCTCAAGGTCGGCCGGATCCTGGGTCAGCACGATAATGCGGCTGATCTGATCGCTTCCGAGGATCGTTCGTAGCGGCCGCAGCATCATCGGCTCGCCCGCGACAGGGATCAGTGCCTTGTGGGTCACCTCCATCGATCGTGCGAACGGGTCTCCCGATGGCCGGGATCCGGCTAGCAGGAGCGCAGTCCATTGCGTCATGAAAGCCAGGAAACCACGGGCTTGCCCCGAGCCGATCGCTCGGTCGCCTGAGCGAGGCGGACTGCGTGGAAGATCAGGCTCAAGAGAGTCCACAGGGCCACCAGCTTGAGGCCGATGTCGGGCCTCCGTACCAGCAGCACTAGAACGAGAATGACCATGTTCGGGTTGCGCCGCGCGGTGATCAGCCGGAACCTGCTGTCGAGCGGCCGCCAGACGTGGATCTCCATGCCAAGACGTTTGATGAAGATTCCTTCGATGATGCGCTGGGCGACATAGCCGCCGATAACCGCCCACAGGATCATCGTCGCGTACACCGGCTGCAGTGGCCGGCCGTATGCAGCGAGGCCGTGCTCCCACGCCCAATACCAGAATGGTGGGTGGACTATATCGATTCCGTGATCGAACACTTCGCCCCATTTGGATGAAGCGCCGGTCACGCGGGCGAGCTTCCCGTCGACCGTGTCGAGCACCATGAAGATGGAGCCCGACAACACCCCCCACCAATATTCGGCCTTCCAGAACAGGAAGAAGGCGAGGATGCACAGCAGCGCGCCGACGAAAGTTACCGAATTTGGCGCAATATGCGCTCGCGCGGCCCAGCGCGTCAGATAGAAGGCAGGGCGGCGCCAGAGGTAGAGAGTCAGGGCATCCGTCACGCCTTTGTAAGCCGCGTCATAGGCGGCTCGTTCGACAGGCTCCGGATCATCGGCGTCGAGGAGCATTACGAAAGGCCGCTCGCGCTTCCTCAGCTCGGTATAGCTGAGCTCAGCGGATTCAGCGGGCAGCAACTCATAGCCCTCAACCGGTTGATGATCCTCCAAACCGGCTGCGGCGGCGGTCGGATTGGCGTCGGCGGTCACGTGCGCCATCACCGGCTCGCCAGCGAGCGTGAGCATCGTACCGGGACGATTCCGCATCGCCTTCAGCCACGCCGGATCCCACGCAAAGCGCATGCTGGCCAGAAGCACCGGCCGTCCCGGCTCGACGGCCTCGGCGCAGTCGAACCCGGCATTCGCCGCGAGCCGGAACGCGCGCTCCCGCGCATCCATTCCGAACGGCCGCGCGGGATTGCGGCCCACGGGAACGAACAGCAGCTTCTCGTCAGCCATGGCCTGCGAATAGAGGTGGTCCGGCGGGCAGGGAAGGGCCGGGCCGGGCGGCTCACTTGCCCATTTTCGGCATTTCGCGCATCAATCTGCCGCAATGGCCGACCTCGACCAGCAGGAGACGGGTCACGCGAACGGCTCGGTGTACCGGGTCGCGGGACCGCTGACGATCACGCGCGCAGCGACGACGCAGCGCGAGATCGATGCGCTGCCAGATCCGCTGACGATCGATCTGTCCGAAATCGACCGAATGGACACGGTCGGGGCGTGGATCGTCTATCGCACCGCCCGCGACCGCGGCGCCAAGGTCATCGGCGCCAGCCGCGACGAAGCGAGCCTGTTGAAGCAGGTGCGCGAGTTCGACGTGCCGGCCAAGGTCCATCCCGAACAGCCCGCCAGCCTGCTTCGGGTGCTCGCGGAACTAGGCGAGTGGATCGCGGAGACGGGCCGGACTCTGGTCGGCCTGATGGGATTCTTCGGCGCGACCCTGATCGGGTTTGCGAACGTGATCCGGCGTCCGCGTCGCTTCCGGGTCAACGCCGTCGTCACTCGCTTCGACGTGGTTGGCGTGCGCGCGCTGGGCATCATTGCCCTCATGAGTTTCCTCATCGGGATCGTGATCGCTCAACAGGGCTCGGTCCAGCTCGCCCAGTTCGGCGCGCAGGTTTACACGATCAATCTGATCGGCCGGATCACCGTCCGTGAACTCGGCACGCTGATGACGGCGATCATGGTCGCCGGCCGCTCCGGCTCCGCGTTCGCGGCGCAGCTCGGAACGATGAAGATTACCGAGGAGATCGACGCCATGCGGACCATCGGCGTTTCGCCGGTCGAAGCGCTGGTGATCCCGCGGATCATCTCGACTGTCGTGATGATGCCGCTGCTCGCGTTTTGGTCGATGCTTCTTGCGTTGATCGGCGGCGGTGTGTTCGTTTGGTTCAGCCTCGAAATTCCGCCGATCACATACATCCAGCACCTGCACGAAGTGATTCCGAAAACCGACCTCTGGGTCGGGCTCATCAAGGCGCCGGTGTTCGGCTTCATCATCGCGCTCGCGGGCTGCTTCCAGGGGATGCTGGTCCAGGGCAACAGCGAGGAAGTAGGCTCGCGGACCACGACCGCGGTCGTCCAGTCGATCTTCCTGGTGATCGTGCTCGACGCGGTTTTCGCCGTCTTTTTCAGCTTCATCGGGTGGGTATGACGGGCGTTCCGAAGGACTGCGATCCGATCATCACCGTCAGGGGCCTGAAGAACAGCTTCGGCGATCAGGTCATCCACGATGGCGTCGATCTGACCGTCTGCCGCGGCGAGATCCTCGGCGTCGTCGGCGGCTCCGGCACCGGCAAGTCGGTGCTCCTGCGCTCGATCATCGGCCTGCAGACGCCGGATGCGGGAGAAATCGAAGTGCTCGGCGAGAACATGATCGACCGTACCGAGGACGAGGCGAAGAACATCCGCCGCCGCTGGGGCATATTGTTCCAGAACGGTGCCCTCTTCTCGACCCTGACGGTCGCGGAGAACGTCGAAGTCCCCATCCGCGAATATTTCCCGTTCCTCCATCCGCCGCTGCTCGATGAGATCGCTTCGTATAAGATCGCCATGGGCGGGCTTCCGCCGGATGCGGGGCCGAAATTCCCGTCGGAGCTTTCGGGAGGCATGGTGAAGCGCGCAGGGCTTGCGCGCGCTCTCGCGCTCGATCCGGAGCTGCTGTTCCTGGATGAGCCGACCGCGGGCCTCGATCCCATAGCCGCAGCGGCATTCGACGAACTCATCCGCTCGCTTCAGAAGCGGCTCGATCTAACGGTGTTCCTGATCACCCACGACCTCGATACGCTCCATTCGATCTGCGATCGCATCGCGGTGCTCGCGGATAAAAAGGTGATCGCGGTCGGAACGATCCCGGAACTATTGGCTTTGGACCATCCTTGGATACAAGAGTATTTCAACGGTCCGCGGGGGCGTGCTGCTGCCGCAAGCTACGAGCACGAGGTGGTAGCCTAGATGGAGACCCGGTCGAACTATGTGATGGTCGGCGCCGTGACCGTGGCGCTGCTCATCGGCACGTTGCTGTTCATCGTGTGGCTCGCCGGAATCGGGGGCAAGACCACCAAGTGCTACGACATCTACTTCCCGGCGGTCGGCGGCATCGCCAAGGGCTCCAACGTGAGCTTTTCCGGCGTTCCCGTCGGCCAGGTCGACAAGATTTCGCTGCTTCCGAACCGCCCCGAGTTCGTATGGGTGCGGATCAGCGTCAATCCTGAAACGCCGGTGCTCGAGGGAACGACTGCCGAAATCCACAGCGTCAGCCTCGCCGGAGCGAATGAAATCCAGCTGAACGGCGCCCAGCGTGGGCGGCCGCCGATCAGCCAGATGGGACCGCAGGGCTGCCCCGTAATTCCGGCCAGCTCCAGCGGTTTGAGCGCATTGCTCAACAGCGCGCCCGAGCTGCTCGCACGAATCCAGACGCTGACCGAGCGCTTGACCGAGCTGCTCAGCGACAAGAACCAGAACGCCATTTCCGATATCCTCGAGAATATCGACGCGACCACTGGGACGCTTCGCAGGGAAGCGCCGCAAATGGCCGATACGATCAACGAGCTTCGGACGACCGCGCACAACGCCGGAATCGCCGCCAACAACATCGCGGCCCTGTCGAACAACGCCAACCAGCTGGTGAACGGCCAAGGCCGCCAGGCGGTCACGAACCTGAACCAGGCGATCATCTCCGCCCGCCAGGCCGCCGATAATCTCAACGCGATGATCAGCGACGCGCGCCCCGGCGTGCAGACGTTCAGCAAGTCGACGCTGCCCGAAGCCAACCGGCTCGTCCACGACCTGCGCGACCTGTCCCAATCGCTGAAGCAGGTCTCGGACCGGGTCAATCAGCAGGGGATCGGTGGCGCGCTCGGCCCCGAGAAGCTGCCCGACTACAAGCCAGGGAAACGCAAATGATGTCGCGCACATTCCTGACGATTGCCGCTGCGGTCTCGCTCGCCGGCTGTTCGCTCGGCGGTCTTCTCGGCGGAGGGGGCAAGGCTCCGACGACGCTTCAGACGCTGACGGCCGAAGCGGCGGACCCGGGCGCAGTCGCGAGAAGCGCGGCCGCCGGTCAGGCGGTAACCATCGCTGTCCCGGTCGTCGGCCGGGAACTGCAGACGGTCCGCGTGCCGGTTCAGCTGACCCCGACCGACGTTCAATATGTCACCAACCTGCAGTGGGTCGATACGCCCGACCGGCTGTTCCAGAACCTGCTCCAGGAGACGGTCCGCCGTACGACCAACCGCGTCGTGCTCGATCCGAACCAGACGGGACTCGACCCGGGAGTCGTTCTTCATGGGCAGCTGGAGCGGTTCGATTACAACGCCAGCACCCGTCAGGTGGAGGTCGTCTTCAACGGATCACTTTCGAGCGGCGATGGAGCGCAGGTTCAGACCCGCCGCTTCGTCGCGACCGTGCCCGCGGATGGTACCGGCCCCTCGGTTGGACCGGCTCTGAACCAGGCGGCCAATCAGGTTGCGCTCGAGGTCGCCAAGTGGATCGGCGGCTAGGCTAGGCCAGGCTCTTCGTCACCTGCTCGTAAACGTCCTTCGACAGGCCCGGCGTCGCCGCGATGCGCTCCAGCTGTTGCCGCATCATCGCCGCGCGCTTCGGTTCGAAGCGCCGCCAGCGGCCGAAGGGTGGCACTAACCGGGCCGCGACCTGCGGATTGAGCTTGTCGGCGGCGATGATCATGTCGGCGAGGAACGCGTAGCCGCGGCCGTCGGCGGAATGGAACGCCCAGTGATTGGCGCCGAACGTCGCGGCGACCGAGCGAAGCCGGTTCGGATTCGTAATCGCGAAAGCCGAGTGTTTCACGAGCTCCAATACCTGATCGACTGTGTCCGGCCGCTGCGCAGCGGCCTGGAGCGCGAACCATTTGTCGAGCACCAGCGGATCGTTGTGGAAACGCTGGTAGAACGCCTCGAGCGCCTGACTGCGCTCCGGCGCGTCCAGCGATACGAGCACCCCAAGCGCGCCTTGCCGATCGGTCATGTTGTCCGCGGAATGAAACTGTGTTTCTGCCAGCTTCGCTGCTTCCGCCTGGTCGGC
Organism: Sphingomicrobium sp.; assembly: GCA_036273215.1. Lineage (GTDB taxonomy): Bacteria > Pseudomonadota > Alphaproteobacteria > Sphingomonadales > Sphingomonadaceae > Sphingomicrobium. The sequence goes on along the minus strand of DASUIC010000106.1, from coordinate 22,117 downwards.
AGCGGCAATGAACCCCAGCGCAACCGTCCTCAAGCGCCGCACGCCCTTCGCGCGTGGGCCCAGATCGTCGCCGGAAACGCCGTCGCTGTGGTGCGCTGCGGTCAACTCGCCGCGTAACGCGTCTCCGACCGCCGCACGCAGGTTCTCGCGCGCGGTGTGGATCGCGTCGGGATCGACTACCTCCATGCGATCGGCGATCAGGCTTTCGCTCGGAAGCATGATCGCTTCGGCCTTGAACGCCGCATCGAGCGAGTTGGACTTGAGCGTTGCGCCGATCGCGCGGATCACCGGCTCGGAATCAACGTTTCCGCCACGCGCTCCGACGATCAGCGCGCGCATCATCAGCTCCTGTATGGCCTCATAGCGCGCGAAAGGGTCGGTGTCCGTCTGCGCAAGACGCTCGAGCTCGTCGGGACAGCGCTCGGCGTCGACAATGACGGGGGCCGAGAAATTGCGGTTGATCGACAGGAGCGGCGGCTCGGTCACGTTGTCGAACGCGATGCTCTGCTTCGCCTGGTCGAGGACGATCAGCCGTTCCGGGCAGATTTCGTGTCCCGACTGTTCGCCGACCAGCGCCGTCCTGAGGGGTATGGCCATCGGCTTCTTGACGGCCTGGGCGGGCGTCGGATCGACATGCTGTTCGAGATGCAATGTCGCAGTCTTGGCGTCCGCATCATGCTCGAGCCGGGCGCGGACCTTGGGCGTGCCCGCCTGGCTATACCAAATCTTGAACGCGGAGAGGTCGACCCCGCTCCCGTCCTCGAGCGCCTTGACGAAATCGTCACAAGTCGCCGCGTCGCCGTCGTGACGCTCGAAATAGAGGTCCGTGCCCTTGCGGAACTTCTCCGGCCCGAGGATGGTGTGGAACATGCGGATCAGCTCGGCGCCTTTGTTGTAGACGGTCGCCGTGTAAAAGTTCGAAATCTCCATGTAGCTGTCGGGCCGCACAGGATGCGCGAGTGGCCCCTGGTCCTCGGGGAACTGGACGGCGCGGAGCACGCGGACGTCCTCGATCCTCTTGACGGGCGCGCTGCCGACGTCTGCGGAAAAGCTCTGATCGCGAAAGACCGTAAAGCCTTCTTTGAGCGAGAGCTGAAACCAATCGCGGCAGGTGACCCGGTCGCCCGACCAGTTGTGGAAATATTCATGAGCGACGACACGCGCGATATTATCGAAATCGGCGTCGGTCGCGGTTTCCTGGTCGGCCAGCACATAGGCCGAGTTGAAGATGTTTAGGGACTTGTTCTCCATCGCGCCCATGTTGAAGTCGCTGACGGCGACGATGTTGAACTGGTCGAGGTCGTACTCGCGCCCGTAAACTTTCTCGTCCCACGCCATGGCGAGTTTCAGACTGTCCATCGCATGCTGGGTCTTTGGAAGGTCCGCCTCCCGCACCCAGATGGCGAGATCGACCTTGCGACCGCTCATTGTCGTGAAGCTGTCGCGGTTGGCCTTGAGATCGCCCGCGACCAGCGCGAAAAGGTAGGAGGGCTTCGGGAACGGGTCGTCGAACTCGGCCCAATGCCGACCCTCGGGCAGTTCACCACGGGCGGCGCGGTTGCCGTTCGACAGCAGGATCGGAAAGCGCCTGATATCCGCTTCCATGCGCACAGTGAATTTGGACAGCACGTCCGGGCGATCGGGGAAGAAGGTGATCCGGCGAAAGCCCTCGGCCTCGCACTGAGTGCAAAGCATACCGTTGGAGGCATAAAGGCCCATCAGCCTGGTGTTGGCGGCCGGGCTAATCTCGACCTCGGTCTCAATCGTCGCTCGATCGCTACTGATCGGAAGCACCAGATCGGGGCCGTTCATACGCCACTCGGCCGCATTTCCATCTACCTTGATTGACGCCGGCTCGATCTCGCCGCCGTTCAGCACCAGAGGACGGTCGTGTGCACCGTTGCGCTCTACCTCAAGCGTCGCCCGTACGCGGGTCCGCTCGGGATCGAGCGCGAAGTCGAGCCGGAGTTCAGGAACGAGCCAGTCGGGTGGCCGATAATCCTCCCGCCGAATTGTCGTGTGGGTGGGCGAGGGGGGCGCTTCCGGAGCGGCTTCGGCGTCGGGAATGGTGGTTGTGCGAACATCGGCCATGGGCGCGACTTAGGCGCGGGCCGCCAACGGAACAACCCGCTCGCCGGAGCGTCGGTGCAAAACAAGCGTTGAAGGGGTCAACACCCGGCGCAAGGAGACAGGCATGAGCGGCTTCGAGGATATTCGCGAACATATGGAAGTGATCGGCGCCGAAGGCACGCACATCGGCACGGTCGACCGCGTGGAGGGCGATCGGATCAAGCTCGTCAAGGCGGACAGCGGCGTCGGCCACGACGATCATCACCATTACATCCCGCGCGGCCTCGTGGCGGACGTGGAGGGCGACCGCGTTCGGCTCAGTGCGCGCGGCGATGTGGTATTCGACCTGTTCGAGCAGGAGAAGAGCGGCCATCCGCTCGACGAAACGCACCAGTAAATGCCGCTCCAGTTGATCGCCGCCCTCTCTGGCCATTAAGACGCTAGAGGGGAGGCGACCATGAACAAATGCATTTTCATGTTTGGTGCCGCAATGGCCGTTTCCGCGTGCGGGCAGCAGGGCGGCAATTCGACCGCCAATGCGCCGGTCAATGCCGCGGCTGCCCCGGCACAAGCGCCCAGACGGGCCTACTGCTTCTTCAAGGAACGAGAAACGAAGGACTGGAAGGCCAGGCTCGATAAGGCCGGCAATGTCGTTGTGACCGGGAAGGTCTATCGCGAGGACTCGCGCTACAAGGCCGTGCTTGGCCCTTCGACGATGAACGGGACGACGGCGGAAATTGCGCCCACTCTGACCGTGAACGACACCGGCTATGCCGCTCCGGGGGATTGGTGGAACGTTATTGCCACCATCCCCGACAGTCAGGCAATCGACACCGTCGCTGTCAATTGCGGCGAGAAGACGATTGCGACCTTAAAGATACCCCGCAAGAAATAAGCGCCCGCCCGCTCGGCAAACTATTGAATCCGCCGTCGAAAGCCTCGACTGTGCGCCCATGAAGGAGCGGCTTGCAGAGTCGCCGGCGGAAAAATGGACCCGCGCGGACGATTATGTAACCGCCCTGGCGCGTAAGCGCACGGCTCGCAAGCTCGGTGCGCCCAAGCCCCGCAATCATCCGGAATCGCCACGGCTGCTCCTGTCGACACTCCCGTTCCTTGTCGTTCTCGGGCTGCTCGCAATTCTTGCGGTTTCGATCATGATCGCCGCTTTCCCCGGCAACCAGCCGCAGCAGAAGGTCAGTCAAACGGCGCGAGAACAAGGAGTCGCGGCCAAGGGCTGGTTGCAGGAAGCGCAGAAGGACATGCACCAGTGAGATGATGCACCGTGGCCTCGGTCAGCAGTGCCAGCCGCTGCCGGACCACCACATCCTATCAGGCGTGCAATTCTGATTATGGTAGATCCATCGCGGGTAAGCGCGGTCGGGACGATCGTTCCACCAGTCGTTGAAGCTGTCGGGGTCCCAGCTGCGGTTGATGTCCTGGTCGAAATAGCCAAATCCGCCTCCGAACGCCGCGCAGTCGACGGCGGCAACGTGTCTCCGCCCATCGCGGTGCCGGCTGTCTCGTCCGTCGCATCCGAACGCCGAACCGAACGCCCGCGGGAAGGACCGGTGCATCACGAATAGCCCTGGCGGGGCGCTCGGCCCATTGCGGAAGTGCGATCCGCCGGTGAACTCCTGGGCGGCAGACGGCGCCGCCGGGATCAGAATGGCCGCGATCGACGCCGTCGCGACGAGCAACACAGATTTCATGCCGCTGCTCCTTTTCGAGCCGTCCGTTTCGGACATGGCACAAACGCGGCAGCACGCGAGGTGTTGCATCAGGGACTCGCCTGAAATTTCTTTCGCAGACGGTGGCTGAAGTCTCCTTCTTTTACCGCAACTTAAGTGGTAACCTGCAATGAGGCGCCGGCTCCTGCCGCCGCTCAAGGGGTATTATCGATGCGTACCAAGGCGATCGCGGCCGTTGTCATTGTCGGTCTCGGCATTGTTCTCGCCGTCGGACTGAGAACCGTGAACCGCGCCGATGCGGCTGCAGGCAATTGCTATACGGCTGCCCAAGGACCCTCGACTCCGACCGTCTGCGGTTGAGTTCGTAAGTTGCGCTACTCGGCCGGAGTATCGCTCCGACGCCGACTTGTGCCAGCAAACTAAACCGATTGGTTGACAGACATCCCGATCGGGCGCAAAGCTCAACCATATGGTTGAATTCGATTCACCGCAGCTGAATACGCTTTTTCAGGCGCTGGCCGACCCCACGCGGCGCGGAATGCTTGCAAGCCTGGCGCTCGGCGAAAAGTCGATCGGAGAGCTTGCTGCGCCCTGTGACATGAGCTTCGCGGGCGCGTCCAAGCACGTGAAGGTGCTGGAGGACGCCGGGCTGCTGTCGCGCCGAAAGGCCGGGCGATCTCACATCTGCACGCTCGAAGCAGCGCCCCTTGCCCAGGCCGAGCGCTGGCTGAGGCAATGGGAGCAGTTCTGGAACCAGCGACTCGACCGGCTCGAAGCGCTGATCGAACGGGGCAAGGAGGAGAAGCAAAATGGCTGAGGCTGCAGAGATTCCCATGCCGATCGAACGCCCCGCTCCAGACACTATCCGCCTTGAGCGCATCCTCAACGCGCCTCCGGAAACCATCTGGCGCTATCTCACGGAGGCGGATCTTCGCGAACAATGGTTCATGGGTGGCACCGATGCTCGTCCCGCGGCCGAGTTCGAGCTGATCGTCGATCATGACAAATTATCGGAGGACGACGTGCCTTATCCCGAGAGCCACGAGTGTTTCAAAGGGAGCGTCTTCCGCGAGAAGGTGCTGCGGTTCGAGCCTCCGCAGCTGCTCGAAACGACGTTCCAGGGCGGAAAGAGCGGGATCGTCACTTACGAGCTCTTTCCCGAAGGCCAGAGAACGCGGCTCGTCCTAACGCACAGAGGCATTACAAGCCCCAGCGGCTTCCAGGACTTCGGGGCCGGTTGGACGTCGCACCTCGCGGTTCTGGAAGAGAAGCTCGCCGGCCGCAGCGTTCCCAATTTCTGGGAATTGCACGCCCGCTGCCTCGACGAGGTCGCGGAGGCGCTTGGCTGAGACTTTAGATCGTGCACGCTTGAAATGGGGAGGCTCACTCTTCGGTTCTGATCAGTACAGTCTCGCCGATCAGGAGGAATAGGACGAACGGCGCCCAGGCGGCGACCAGCGGTGGGTAGGCGCCGGCGTTGCCCATGGCGAGGCTGAAGTTGTCGGCCACGAAGTAAGCGAACCCGAGCGCCATGCCGACTGCTGCCCTAAGAAGAACTTGGCCGGATCGCGCTAGCCCGAACGCGGCCACTGCCGCGAGCAACGGCATCAGCAGCATCGACAAAGGCTGCGAAATCTTGTGATCGAGCCCTGCTCGTGCTTCGTCGGTCGGCCGCCCGGCCGCCTCCAGCTCGGCCACCCGCTTTTTCAAGGTCCAATAATCCAGCTCGGTGGGATCGACCTTCGCGAGCGTAAGCTGCGCGGGTGTCACTCCCGGCATCGCTGTCATGACTGACACATGGCGAACCACATTCATGTTGGCATCGTAGACCCGCACGTTCTGGAGCCGCCAGTCGTCCGAGCGTGGGTCCGGCACGGCACGCGCCGCCTGGATGACGCGCTGAAGGACGCCGCCGGTTCGGTCGTATATGCTCACCCCCTGGGCGACCATGCGGGACCCCAGTCCGGACACCAGATTGGCTCGTACCAGGTCATCGCCGCTCAAGAGCCAGACGTTGCCGACGACGGCGCTCGCCGGCGGAATGGGCTTGTAGTCATTGTCCGACCAGGCATCGACCACTCGGGCCGAGTTCACCACGACGCCCTCGTTGAAAACGAACAGGGCGGCTGCGAGACCAATGCTCGCGATGATGAGCGGAGCGAGGATCTGGTGTGCTGAAAGCCCTGCTGCCTTCATTGCAACCACTTCGCTGTGCTGGTTGAGACCGACGAAGGCGATCAGCGTTCCAAGAAGCACTGAAAAAGGAAGGAATCGCGAGATCAGGAGCGGGATTCTGAGCGCGACATAATGCCATAGGTCGGCATCGCCGTTGCCCGGAACCGCGAGGATCTTTCCCGCCTCTCCCAAAAGATCGAGCGTCATGAGCACGAGCACGAGAGCGACGAGGACGGCGAGACTGCGCGTGATGAACAGCTTCACCATGTACAGCGCCAGCCGCCGCGACGGGAAGAATTTCAGATTAATCATGCGCGGCCGAATCTCGGCATCATTCCACGAACCAGCTTGGCCGTTTTCGAGGCGAAGCGCTCCAGCGCGCCGATCGGCTGGCCGCCCGGCCGGTAGGCGAGGACTCGGTACATCCACAGAATCAGCGCGGTGAGCACGACGAGCGGGATGCCGAGCGCCAGGATCGGGTTGATTTCGCCGTTCGATCCGGCCTGCTGTCCGTATTGATTCACCTTGTGATAGGCGACGACGATCAGGATCGACATGAAGATTCCCAGCGCCGAAGTGCTGCGTTTCGGTGGTACCGCAAGTGACACCGCGAGGAAGGGCAGCATGAACATCATCAGCACCTCGACGACTCGGAAGTTGAAATTCGCCTGAGCTTCCAGCTTCTGATCCTCGTTCACGGTCGCTCCGCCGTAACCCAGCTCCCACAGCTCATGCAGGTAGAGCTCGTCCGACTCGCTTCCTCCGCGGCGGCGGAACTGGTCGATTGCGGGGAGCTTGATCGGAAAATCGTATAGCTCGAACGCCCCGGTCCGCGGCGTCGGGAACTTGGGCGAATCCTGCACCAGCCGCACTTTAATCAGCCGGAACAGGATTGTGTCCGGATCATCGGTGGACAGAAAGCGCCCCTGCTGGGCGGTCGCCGCGATCGACATGCCGTCAGGCTCCTCCGTCTGGACGAAAATGCCGTGGAGCTGCGCGCCCTTGTTCTCGCTGCGGTCGATTCGGATGGTCAGATGCTTGCCCAGCTGGTTGAATTCGCCGACCTTGATCGCTGCACCCAGTGCCCCGGACTTCAGGTCGAAACGCAGACCCTCATAACGGTAGTGGGTATAAGGCTCGAGATAGCCGACGATGAGGAGGTTGATGATCGCGAGCGGGACCGTGTAGGCGAACGGGATACGTAGCAGCCGCCCATAGCCGACGCCGATCCCGCGAAGCGCGTCCAGCTCCGACGAAAGCGCTAGCTTGCGGAATGCGAGCAGGATTCCGAGCATCAGTCCAATCGGGATTCCAAGCGACAAATATTCGGGCAGCAGGTTGGCGAGCATGCGCCAGACCACGCTGACGGGGCCGCCCGCGTCGACCACATACTGGAACAGCCGAAGCATCTTATCGAGGACCAGCAGCATCGCGGCGAGGATCAGTGAGCCGATCAGCGGAACCGCGATAGAGCGGGCGAGATAGCGGTCGATGAGGCCGATCTGGGGCAAGTTGGTCGTCCCCCCACCATCATTTGGCCGCAAAGGCAGCCGAGATTCCATAGCGACCAGGTGCGGCCGGAGGTTCGGCGGCACCCGTTCGTCAGATGCCCTATAGCGAACCGGCCGGTGAATACATGTTGAAAGTGCCGCCAATTACCGAAGGCCACGCCGGCGCAGGCGGCGGCTGTCCGGGAGGTTGGCACAAGCGGGCGCGGATCGCTTTGCTGTCAAACCCCAAGTCGACCGGCAACATCGCCCAACTTCCGCGCATCCGCGAATTTTGCGATTCTCACCCTGACCTGTTCCACTACGAGGTCGAGCAGGCGAAGCAGATCGGCGAGGCGATGCGGATCATTGCCCGGGTGCAGCCCTCGGTGCTGGTGATCAACGGCGGCGACGGAACCGTCCAGGCCGCGCTCACCGAGCTTTACAACGGCGCCCATTTTGGCGACCGGCCACCTCCGGTCGCCGTTCTTCCGAGCGGCAAGACGAACCTTATCGCGCTCGACCTTGGCGCGCGTGGCGACCCGGTCGAGACTCTCGAGCGGCTGATCGAGCTTGCCCGCACCGATGCGCTGGGCCAGTACACCGTCGCTCGCGAGCTGATCGCGCTCCGCCGCGGAGGCGCAGAAGATCATCCGATCATTGGCATGTTCCTCGGCGGTGCGGGGCTGGCCGAGACGATGCTCTACTGCCGTGAGAAGATTTACCCGCTCGGACTGCCCAACAGCGTCGCGCACACTCTCACGGCTGCCGCGGCAATGCTGAAGCAAGTGTTCCGGATCAGAGCGAGCTTCCTTCCGCCTGATTCCCAGCCGCTCAACGTGTCGCTCTCCGAACAGGGCGGAAGCCTCAGCGGGCGCTTTTCGCTGCTTGCTGTGACCACGCTCGAGAAGCTGCTGCTATCCACCGATATGGGAGTGCACCGCCAAGGCACCCTGAAGCTTCTCGCGATCGAGGAGCATCCGAAGTCGGTAATTGGCGCGCTTTTCGCGAAGGTGGTGGGCAAGCTCGGGCGGTCGAATGTGGACGGCGTCCACTTCAAGGAAGCCGACGAGATCACCATTGAAGGCGAGAGCTCGCAATTGATCCTGGACGGTGAAACGATCCGCGCCGAACCGGGCCGCCCGATCCGGCTACGAACCGCCGAGCCGCTGTCTTTCGTCAAGCTCGCGGCCTGAGCGAACGTACTTTCCTGCGCCGCCTTCTCGAAGCGAAATCTTAACCGCGATCAGCTTATCCTCCGCTCTGCCGGCGCGGGGAGAGTGGCTTGGACGTACTTTTCGGACTCAGCGCCTCGATTCCGACCGTGCTGTGGATTCTCCTGATATGTTACATCGTCGAGCAGATCGGGATAATCGAACGCCATTCGCTTCGCTCGCGCGTGCCGGGCGTGCTGATGAACCTCGCGCAGGTTTATCTCGGAATTGCGCTGATCGTGCCGGTCGCGCAACTGTGGAACTTCCTGGGTCTCGGCAGTGTCATGAGAATCCCGTTGTGGTCGTGGCTCTCACCATTCGGGTTAGTAGGTTACTCCCTGCAGTGGCTGACGCTGGTCGTCGTCGCCGATTTCCTGGCCTATTGGCGGCACCGGGCGGAGCACAAATGGTTCTGGCCAATCCACGCCGTGCATCATTCGCCGACCGAGCTGCACGCCGCAAATGATATTGGCCACCCGGTCCAGATCTGGTTCAGCCTGCTTTTCATCACGATCCCCGGCAGCCTGATCCAGTTCGAGGGGCCAGGCACGCCCAAGTCCGTCGCCTTCTTCGTCGCGCTTCTTTCCTATTATATCCACTCGCCGGTTCGTCTGCATTTCGGCCCTTTTCGAAAGCTACTGGTGGACAACCGCTATCATCGCATCCACCACTCGTTGGAAGAGAGGCATTTCGACAAGAATTTCGGCATATGCTTCAGCATCTGGGACCGCCTCTTCGGAACCGCTTACGATCCCGCGCCGGACGAATGGCCGAGCGTCGGAGTAGCGGGTCTCGCGCCTCCGCGCTCACTTACGGATTTCCTATCGCTGCCCGCCCGCGTGGGACGAGTGTCGGCGCCTCAGGCGCCTTGCAGTGATGAGCCGGAACCAGGCCATTGGCTGAGCTCCGCGACATCGTCGCGCGGGAGCTGAGCGAACCGGTCGATCCCCGGGTCAAGGAGATTGCGGCGGCCATTGCCGCGGCACATGACGGCGCGAGCCGCACCGTGCTCTTCTACGGCTCCGCCCTTCGCCAGCGCGAACTCGCGGGACAAATCCTCGACTTCTATCTGATCGTCTCCGACTATCGCGCGGCCTATCAAAAGCGCTGGCTCGCGACGGCGAACCGCTTAATTCCCCCGAACGTCTTCTATTTCGAACATGCTGGCCTTGCTGCGAAATATGCCGTGTTGAGCGAAGGTGACTTCGCGCGCGAGTGCAGCACGTCGGCCCGCACCGCCTCGGTGTTCGCGCGTTTCGCGCAGCCGAGCCGAGTCGTCTGGGCGGCGGACGAGAAAGCTCGCGCCACGGCAATTGATTCAGTCGCTCGCGCCGCTCCAGCACTGCTTGAGCTTACCAGGAGAACGATGACCGATCGGGAGGCGGCGGATGCGCTCGCTATCTGGAAGAAGGCATTTGCGTTCACCTACGGCGCGGAACTCCGGGCCGAGCGGAAGTCGCGATCAGCCCTCATCGTAGCCTCCGATCCCGAACGATATCGCCGCTTCGCCGCGGCGGCGGGCTTTCCGGACAATCGCTCATATCCTGATGAGCAGCGGCGAGACGCCGATCGGCGCTGGCGCGGGCTGCAGCGAAAGGGCAAGCGCGCGTCGGTGCTGCGCCTCGCGAAGGCGAGCTTAACTTTCGCGGGGGGCGCCGACTATATCGCGTGGAAGATAAATCGGCATGCGGGCACGGCAATTCGCCTTAAGCCCTGGCAGCGCAGGCACCCGTTGCTTGCCGGGCTTACGCTTTTGCCGCGGCTGCTGAGGTCCGGGGCGGTTCGCTAGTGCGGGCGAGCGCCGCCGCGACAGCGCCCGCGAGTGCTCCCACCGTGAAAGGCTTGCGAAGCAGCTCATAACCCCTCAGGTCGTCGCTCTCGCCCTCGCCGACGTAGCCGGTCACGAACAGCACCGCGAAATCGCGCGGCGAGGTCGCCTTCAAGTGCCGGATCAGCTCCGGACCGGTCATTTCGGGCATGATGACGTCGCTGACCACCAGGTCAAAATCGTGGCTTCTGAAAAGGTCGATCGCTTCAGCGCCGCTGCCGCAGGCCACGGGCTCATAATCGAGGTCCTCGAGCGCTCCCACGGTCGCGGTCCTCACGCGCGGGTCGTCCTCGACAAGCAGGATTCGAGCACCCGGGACTCGGGCTTCAGCCGCCTGGCTGCGCTGGACCGCGGGGTGGATTCGCACTTGCGCCGCGACTTCGGTCCGCGGCAGGTAAATCGATACGCTGGTCCCTTTGCCGACCGTGCTCTCGATCCCGACCTCGCCGCCCGATTGGTGGGCGAAGCCGAAAATCTGGCTGAGCCCGAGCCCGGTGCCCTTGCCTACAGGCTTGGTCGTGAAGAAGGGTTCGAATGCCCGATCGAGCACGTCTGGAGGCATTCCGCAGCCGGTATCGGTGACGCTGATCTTCACATAGTCGCCGGGGCGGACATCGCCGACCTGATTGGCGGCGAGCCTCACATTCTCGGTGCTGATTCGCATCAACCCTTCGCCGTCCATGGCGTCGCGAGCATTGACGGCGAGGTTGACGATCGCATTCTCGAGCTGGTGCGCATCGACGTAGATTGGCCAGGCATCGCGCGCGAGGTCGATGTTCACGCGGATCCGCTCGCCCAGCGTGCGGTCGAGCAGGTCGGACATTCCGGCGATCAGCTCGGTCGAATCGACTCGCTCCGGAAGAAGCGGCTCCGAACGCGCGAAGGAGAGGAGCCGGCGGGTCAGCGCCGCGGCGCGGGTGGCACCCTCCATGGCGTTGTTGAGGTGCATCATCACCTCGCGCCGCGGGCCGTTGAGCCGCCTCAGCGCAAGGTCGATGCCACCGACAACGACGGCCAGCATATTGTTGAAGTCGTGCGCGATTCCGCCGGTCAGCTGGCCGACGGCTTCCATCTTCTGAACCTGGCGGAGCTGCGATTCGGCGGCCTCGCGCTCGGCAGCCTCGGCTTTCAGCGCCTGGTTGGCCTCCCACAGCTCTTGGGTGCGCTGGCGGACCGCAAGCTCGAGCACCTCCGCGCGTTCGGATTCCGATTCCGCGGCGCGACGCGCCTGGGCGTTCTGCCGAAGCGCCTGGACCGAGACCACCGCGAGGAACACCGCGCCGAGTCCGACGATGATTCCGAGCCAGCTGAGATAGTTGGTGAACTGGTCGGCCTGGTCGGAGAAGAACTGGCTCTGCTCTATGCGCTGGCGCATCGATTCGCGCTCGGCGCGGATGATCTCCTCGAGCTTGTCGTTCAGCTGATGGCCGACGCTCGGGTGGTCCTTTGTCTCCACCGTCGAGGCATAATAATAACTGACCCCCGCATCGCCCTTGTTGTCGAGCGCGGCTCGCGCGGCGAGCGACAGCTGATCACCGCGCTCTCTGTAGAGTTGCTCGACATCCCCGACCAAGCGCGCCTGCCTCGGGCTGTTGCGCAACAAGTCCTGCAGCTGGTGAATTTGATAGCCGGCAAGCTGCCAATCGCTGACATAGATATTGCCGTTCGGATCGACATGCTCGTCGAGCACGAAGCGGGCGAGCGCGGCCTCCGCTCCGGATATGTTCGCGCTGGCGTTGCGAACGATCAGCGCGACCTGGTAGGAATGGCGCTCCGCGGCGAGCGCCCGCTCGCGCTGGTCGTTCGCGAACTTGACCAGGAATACCATGGCGACGAGCACCAGAGCAGCGCCGAACCCGGCGAGCGCAGCACCCCCCCGCCGCCAGTCAAAGCGGATTTCTTCCTCTTCCCCGGCCCCGATCATCCGGCCAATCTAGTCGCGTTAACCATTTCGTGGAAGTGAAAGGTTCCCGACAAAAACCTCAACTTATGCAACCCGTTGCACGTCCTGCCGCAGCGAACATGCCGAGGATTTCGCCAACCTGGCTCTCGCTGTGGAGCGCGCACAGCGAGCAGCGCAACAGCGTCATTCCCGAAGGGGTTGCCGGGGGGCGGGCAAGATTTACGTAGAGACCTTCACGAAGCAGCGCTTCCCACATCGCGGCGCCGGTCTCGAGATCGGGCATGATGACTGCGATAATTGCGGATTGCGGCTCATCGGTGCCGAGCTTGAACCCGAGCTGGCGAAGACCGGCATGCAGGCGCTTGGAATTCTCCCACAGGTGGGTGCGTTTATCGGCGCTGTCCATCAGCTTGCGGATCGACGTGGCCGCCGTAGCGACGACGGATGGCGGGAGCGAGGCGGTGAAGACGTACGGCCGGCAGACGAGGCGCAGGATTTCGAACTTCGGGTGGTTCGAGACGCAGAAGCCGCCCACGGTGCCGACCGATTTGGAGAAGGTGCCGATGATGAAGTCGACCTCGTCGATCACGCCCTGCGCTTCGGCGACGCCGCGACCGTGCTCGCCGATGAAGCCCATCGAGTGGGCCTCGTCGACCAGGACCATCGCTCCGGCGGCTTTTGAAACAGCGATCATCTCCTTGAGCGGAGCCACGTCGCCGAGCATCGAATAAACGCCCTCGAGGACCACCAGCTTGCCGGCCTCGGACGGAAGCCGTTTCAGCCTCTTGTCGAGCGCTTCGATATCATTGTGGCGGAAGGGGACGATCTGCGCATTGCCGAGCGCACAGCCGTCGTAGATCGATGCGTGGCTGTCGATGTCGAGGACGATGTAGTCGTCCTTGGCCGCCATGGTCGAAATCACGCCGAGGTTCGCCTGATAGCCCGTCGAGAAGACCATCGCATGGTCCACCGCGTAGAAATCCCTCAGCGCCTGCTCGACCCCGCGGTGGCCGGCGTAGGTGCCATTCAGGACCCGGCTTCCGGTGGTTCCCGATCCGAACTCATCGAGGGCCTTCTTGCCCGCCGCGACGACATCCGGGTCGAACGTCATACCCATATAATTGTAGGTGCCGAGCAGGATGGTCCGGCGCCCGTTGCAGATGGCGACGGTCGGGCTCTCGACGCTTTCCATCACCAGGTTGAACGGGTCCGTGACACCGCTTTCGAGCAGCGCCTCGCGCTGCTGGATCAGCGGATCGAATTTTGAGAAAAGGTCGGTCATCTTCCGTTCGTCATTACCGCGGAGGCGGCAATGCCGCTGTTCTTGTCGACAGCCACGGTGAAGGAAGCGGGACCCCCGATTTCGCAGGGGTGACGGAAAGAGAATGGGTCACCGGCTCGCCGTCAGCCTCTGCAGCGAATCGACCAGCTGACCGACCGTCTCGATCTCGGCCTGCATGTTCATCGTGATGACCACGTCGAACTCGTCTTCGACGTTGGCGACGAAATCGAGGACCGTGAGACTGTCCCACTCGAGATCCTGGGCGAAGCGCGTCGCCTCGGTGATCGCCGCCCCCTTCTTGTTGAACGGTGCAATCATCTCGACGACTTTGGCATAGGTTTGCTGGCGATCCGGCATGCTTGGCTCGTTAGTGCGGGAACATTGGCTTCGCAACGCAATCGGGCCGCATTGCGGCGGCTCTGCGGCGCTAGAGCCAGCCTTGCTCGCGATACCAGCTGGCTGTGTCTTTGAGCCCTTGTTCGGTTGGAATTTGGGGGTGCCACAGGCCGGTTGGCGCGGCTCGCTTCGGCTCGACAACCCAGTTGCGGTGCGAGAAATAGGCCGCGCGGTCGACGGTGAGCTTCGCCTTGGGGCCCCGGAGGAGCTGGTCCGCGCGCGCAGCGAGGCGGAGGAAGAGTCCAGGAGACGAGATGATCGTAGGCTTGCCGCCAACGGCCCGGCCCAACGCGCGGGCGAACTCCCGATGCGTCCAGCCACCCGGCTTGCCATCGTCCTCTTCGATCAGCACTCCGGACGGAGCGGAATAGGTCGAAAGCGCCAGCAACAATCGGGCGAGGTCATCGACATGGATGACCGATACTCGACCCTTGGGGGGCATCAGCATCAGGCCGAGCTTGGCCATCCGGAAGAGTTCGAGAGTCTCCTTGTCGCGAGGCCCGTAAACCGCGGGCGGCCTGACGACCGCCCAATCGAGGCCCGAGCTAAAGACGAGGTCCTCGGACTGCGCCTTGGAGCCGCCGTAGAGCGACAGCTTCGGTTCACGCGCTGCGAGCGAGGAGACGTGGACAAAACGCCGCACTCCGCCAGCCGTCGTCGCGGCGAGCATCGCCAGTGTTCCGGTCACATTGCCCGTGTCGAACGCCGCGGCCGTAGTTGCAGAGGTCACCCCTGCGACATGAATGACTGCGTCCGCTTCGCCGACCAGCCGCTCCAGCGCCGAACGATCGGCGAGGTCGCCGCCGATCCATTCAACTCCCTGTCGGGGCGGCTGTTCGCGCCGGGTCAGCGCCGCGATCTGGTGACCGGCGGAAACGGCGACACCGATCAGGTGCCCGCCAATGAACCCCGTTCCGCCCGAAATCGCCAGTTTCATAGTGGCGACCAGGGCTTCTCGTTTGCGGCTCCTTCAGCGCGCTGCCGCTCGCTGCCTCCAAGCGCCTGGATGACCGCGTCGAGCACCGGCTCCATGCCGTCGCCGAGCGGCGCGCAGATGGGGTGGGGTTTCGTGCCGCTCGCCTCTGCAAGGCCGGAGGCAACGTCGGCCAGCTGCCGTTCGTCCAGCATGTCAGCCTTGGTCAACGCCACGATCTCAGGTTTGAGATCGAGGCCCGCGCCGTAGGAAGCGAGCTCGTCTCGCACGATACGGTATGCCTCCTCCGGGTCTTTGGCCGACGCATCGACCAGGTGCAGCAGCACTCGCGTGCGCTCGACATGACCGAGGAAGCGGTCGCCGATGCCCGCTCCTTCCGCCGCGCCCTCGATCAGCCCCGGTATATCGGCAATCACGAATTCGCGCCCCTTGTGGCGCACCACTCCGAGCTGCGGGTGAAGGGTCGTGAAGGGATAATCGCCGATTTTCGCGGATGCGTTCGTGACCGCGTTGAGAAAAGTCGACTTGCCCGCGTTCGGAAGTCCGACGAGCCCCACGTCCGCGAGCAGCTTCAGGCGAAGCCAGACCCACATTTCGGCGCCCGGTTCGCCCGGCTGGTGCTGCCTCGGGGCGCGGTTGGTGGAGCTTTTGTAGCTCGCGTTCCCGCGACCGCCGATGCCGCCTTCGATCAGGGTCACGCGCTGGTCCGCCTCCGTCAGGTCGGCGAGCAAGCTGCGTTCCTCGTCATCTGCGAGGATCTGGGTTCCAACCGGCACTTCGATGACGAGGTCGTCCCCACCCGCGCCGGTCCTGTTCGATCCGGCGCCGCCTTTCCCGCGCGGCGCGCGGAAGTGCTGGGTGTAACGGAAGTCGATCAGCGTATTGAGGCCGGGCACCGCTTCGAAGATGATGTCGCCGCCCTTGCCTCCGTCGCCGCCATCGGGGCCGCCGAACTCGATGAACTTCTCGCGCCGGAAGCTGACCGCGCCGGGGCCGCCCGCGCCGGAGCGGACAAAAATCTTGGCCTGGTCGAGAAAGTGCATGGCGAGCGCGAGTTAGGCGATGCGCGCGGGCAGCGGAAGCGTTTAGGGCGACAGCAGCTTGATTGAAGGGAGTAGCGGCGGGCGGTGTGTCCGTGGCACTCAGCAGGAATGGACGCAGGTCGGTCGCTGAGCAAAATGGAGACCGAAGCCAGGGAAGCGCCTCTGGTGGCGGAGCGGCAGTTGCGCGAGCTTCCGCCGAGCCTTCGCGACATCGGCGAGAAGTTGCGATCGTTGGACCCGCGGCTGGTCATGACCTGCGCCCGCGGCAGCTCCGACCACGCGGCAACTTACGCCAAGCACCTTATAGAGATCGAGACTGGTGTCCCAACCGCCTCCCATACGCCGTCAATTTCCTCCATCTTCGGGAAGAAGTGGCGAACGCTCGATCGAACGCTGTTCCTCGCCATCTCGCAGTCGGGTCAGAGCCCGGATCTCACCCTCTCAGCCAAGGCCGCGCGGCAGGCGGGCGCGCTCGTCGTCAGCATCATCAACGCGGCGGGGTCGCCGCTCGAAAAAGAGAGCGGGGCAACGGTCCCGATCCTCGCTCGCGCCGAGAAAAGCGTGGCAGCGACAAAGTCCTATATTGGCTCGCTGCTCGCAATCGCGCATCTGGCCGCCGAGTGGACCGACGGTGGTTCATTGAGGGCCGCACTCAAGGCCTCGCCGACCGCCCTGAGCCAAGCATCGAATCTGGACTGGAGCGCGGCGGGCGAGTCGCTTCTCAATGTTCGCGACATGTACGTCATCGGGCGCGGCTCGACGCTCGGAATCGCGGAGGAGACCGCGCTCAAGTTCAAGGAAACCTGCGGAATCCATGCAGAGGCGATCAGCGCGGCGGAGGTCCTGCATGGTCCGATCGCGCTCGTCGGCCGTGGATTTCCGGTGCTCGTCCTTGTCCCGAACGACGCGGCGCTCGATTCGGTCGCGTCGCTTGCGGCGGACCTGGTCGCCAGGGGGGCAAACGTTCTCGTGGCCGGAAGCCATGTTGGAGGTGCGACCCACCTGCCGACAATGCCCGACCTGCATCCCGCGATCGCACCAGCGGCCTGCATGATGAGCGTCTACAGGATGATCGCAACGCTAAGCATTGCGCGAGGCTTCGATCCGGACGCTCCCCCGCATTTGCGCAAAGTAACGGAGACCCGCTGAGTGCTTGGTTTATGTCCATCGCGTCTTCTCACGCCGGACGGCTTCGAGACGGATCGCTGTGTTCTGATCGATGCCGACCGGATCAGCGACATCGTCGCTGCAGCCGATTGCCCGAGCGGCGTGTCTCCAGAAGTTCTCGACGGCGATCTCGTCCCCGGCTTCATCGATCTTCAGGTCAACGGCGGCGGGGGTGTCCTGTTCAATGATGAGCCGACCGCGGAGGGAATTGCGGCCATTGGGCGGGCCCATCGGGCGTTCGGGACTACCAGGTTTCTGCCGACGCTGATCAGCGACGGACTCGACGTCACCGATAGAGGAATGCGGGCCGTCGAGGACGCCATCGGAGAGTGCGTCCCCGGCGTCCTCGGCATTCACATCGAGGGGCCGTTCATCAATCGCGAGAAGCGCGGCATTCACGATGCCGGCAAGATCCGGCAAATCGACGAAGCGGCCGTCGAGCTTCTGACCTCGCTAAAGCGGGGCGTGACGCTGGTCACGCTTGCGCCGGAGCTTGCGCCGCCGGCGATCATCCGCACGCTGATGGAGCGCGGAGTGGTCGTCGCTGCCGGACATACCGCCGCTTCCTACGAGCGGATGTCGGCGGCGTTGAGCGAGGGTGTGAGCGGCTTCACCCATCTGTTCAACGCCATGACGCAATTGAGTTCACGCGCGCCCGGGGTCGTCGGGGCTGCGCTCGAAAGCGCGAGCGCCTGGTGCGGGATCATCGCCGATGGATTCCATGTGCATCCGGCCGCGCTTCGGGTCGCATTGAAAGCAAAAGGAGCCGGCAAGCTCGTCCTGGTCACCGACGCAATGCCGAGCGTCGGTTCCGATTTGACGAGCTTCATGCTGGGCGACCGGCTGATCCATGTCGAGGACGGACGCTGCGTGGCCGGCGACGGCACTTTGGCGGGGTCGAACCTCGATATGGCGTCTGCGGTTCGCAATGCCGCCGGCATGCTCCCAGTCGATCAGGTAACAGCAATAAAAATGGCCAGCGGCAATCCCGCGCGGGCGATCGGAATCGAGAAAGATACCGGTTCAATCACTGCCGGGCTGCGCGCCGACCTGGCGCTCCTGAACTCGGACGGGGATGTGCTTCGGACCTGGATCGGCGGAACGGAGGATTAAGGCTCGCGCGAGCGCGCCAGCAGCAACGCCCCGTCGATACTGTCGCCGAGCGGCGCCCGAAGACGCTTGCGGAGGCCCGGAGCGAGCCAGTCGTAAAGCACTTCCGAAAGGCCGCCCATCAGGCTGCAATGCGGAGCGCCGCGCTCGAACAGGACGCGGATCAGCCGGTCGACGGCGCGCGCGGCGTCCTGGACGATGGGCTCGGCGACCGAGTCGCCCTTGCTTGCATGCTCCATCACCAGCGGCGCGAACATCGCGTAATCGGTCGCGGTCGCCGTATCCATCCAGCTGACGATCTCGCCGGCGGAGTCGGAGAATCGCTCGAGGATCGCGCGGGTCATCGGGCTGTGTTCGATTCGGCGGTCGCGCGCCCACAGGCTCTGCCGAATGGCGCTGAGGCCGAGGTCGGCGCCGCTGCCCTCGTCGGAGATCGGAAAGCCGTAGCCGCCGACGATGACCGTTTCACCGTTGGCGCGCGCGAAACCGATGCTTCCCGTGCCGACGATGACGATTCCTCCATCGCCGCCGGCGTTGGCTCCGAGGCAGGCGATCGCGGCGTCGCTTGCAAAGGCGATCGAGGCGAACGGGAAGCTGTGCGCCTGAAGCGCCTCGAGAACGCCGCGGCGGTTGAGGCCGGCAATGCCAAGTCCGGCGCGAATGGACGGCGCGTCTTCATCGCGAAGTCCTGCGGCTTCGATGGCCCTGGAAGCCGCGAGCTCGACTTCGCCAAGAGCATTCTCCAGGCCAATGCGCGTATTTGCCGGTCCCGCTTCGCCGAGCCCGAGTACCTCGCCGTCGGAGGAGGCCAGCCGGGCCGAGGTGCGCGTCCCGCCCGCATCGATTCCGAGATAATAGCTCACGAATAAGCGCCTTCGACCAAACCGGTTGCCTGGAGCGTGTCGCTATCGCCTGATCCGTGGCCGATCAACCGAACCGCTCGCCAGCGCGCGACCCCGGTTCTACGCTGGCTGTTCAAAGGAGGGCGCTGTTGAGCACGGAAAGGACGGGCGACCGATCGGCGGGACTCGATCTCTTGCCGACGGTGGATGCGGTCACGGCGATGTTGGACGGGCAGCTGGAGGCCGCCGCGGCCGTTCGCTCCCAGCTGAGCTCTTTGGCGGACGCAGCGGACGCGGCGGCGGAAAGACTGGGAAGTGCCGCCGGACGCCTCGCTTATGTCGGGGCAGGCACTTCGGGCCGGCTCGCCGTGCTCGACGGCGCCGAGCTCGAACCAACCTTCGGCTGGAACCGGGTCGTCTATGGCATCGCCGGCGGCATGGCGGCGCTGAGAACGAGCGTCGAGGGGGCGGAGGACGACGAAGGCGCGGCGCGCGAATTCGTGGCCTCTGCGGGGCTCAGCCGTGATGACGTCGTGATCGGAGTCTCGGCCAGCGGCACGACGCCCTATACCGTCGCCGCTGTTTGCGAGGCGTCGGCGGCGGGTGCGCTGACGGTTGGAATAGCGAGCAACGCGGCGACACCGCTGCTCATCGCGGCAACTCATCCGATCTTCATCGACACCGGGGCGGAGCTGGTTTCCGGGTCGACGCGGATGAAAGCGGGCACGGCGCAGAAGATCGCGCTCAACCTCTTGTCGACCGCGATCATGGTGAGGCTTGGGCGAGTTCACGATGGCCTGATGGTCGACATGCGCGTTTCGAACCGAAAGCTCCGGACGCGCGCGATCACCATCGTCGCGGAAATCGCCGGCGTGACCCCGAAGGATGCAGAGTCTTCGCTCGACCTCGCTCGGAACGAGATCAAGGTCGCGACCCTGGTTGCGATGGGTCTGGAGCCGGAACCGGCGAGGCGTCTTCTGGCGGCTTCTCACCAGAATCTGAGAACGGCCATTGCCTCAGTTCGGGGGAGCGAGGTCAAGAGTTCCTAGGTCGCATTGCCGACAGCCTGCGGATGGTGCGGGACGAGAATCAAGGTGCGGCCCTCAACCCGCCAGGATTCGAGCTTCGAAAGGAAGTTCATCCCAAGGACGTCGAGCTCGCCGAGACCAGGCGCGGTGACGATCCTGAGGTTGCGAGCGACGATATTGCCGGCCCGGAGTTCGTCGATCGATCCGGTCTCGGCCGAAGCAACGCCGTTCGCCGTTCGGAGCATCACCGGCGTGAGTCCGGCGCCAGTTCGCACGCCTGCCGCTGCCGCGGTATGAGGCGACAGCGCCGTCACCGTCGCGCCGCTGTCGATCAGCATTCGAGCCTTCGTCCCGTTGATCGAAGCAATGACCCAGAAATGCCCGTCGGAGGACATCTGGACCGTCAGCGCCTTGCCGGACACCTTTTGGTTGTCGAGCCCGAGACTGTCGGTCAGCCGTGAAAGTTCGGGCTGATACGGCGCCTGCTGGAGCACGATGAAGATGAGGAAGGCGAGGAGGCCGAGCGAGAAGAGGAAGCGGATCGCCCGCCCGACGTAAGGAATCCGTTGCAGCAGTATGATGAGCAGCGCCGCGCCGACCGCGTAGATCGCCAGTTGCGGCCATTCTGGAGAGATGGTTGGCATGCCTTGCGGCAGATTTCGGGCTTATGCCGCTGTCGCGCAACCCCGGCGCATGCGGTTAGAAGCGATCGAGCAGCCGATCGACCGTGTCGTCCGCGGTCGCTTGTTTGCCGGACTCGTCCTTCGAATTGCGCTCAAGGGCCGTTCGGATGAGTTCGATCTGCTGGTCGGTCAGATGCTCAATCCCGATGAACTTCTCGCGCGCTTTCTCAACCCCTCGGAGGAGCTCGTCGAGCTTGGCCTGCATCGCCGCTCCGTCGCGGTTCTGGCTGTTCTGGATCAGGAACACCATCAGGAAGGTGATGATGGTCGTTCCCGTGTTCACCACCAGCTGCCAGGTGTCGGAGAAGTGGAACATCGGCCCGCTTACGCCCCAGACGACGATGATCAGCACAGCAGCAATAAAGGTGAACGGCTGCCCGGCGGCGGTCGCGATATAGGTGGCGATATTGTTGAACAGCTTGCGCACGGCAGCCGTAACGCGCGTGCGATGGTTAGGTGCCGCTTGGGTGCACCGTCAGCTTGCCGGGTGATCCATCGCGAGGCGCGCGCGGAGGCGGTCGGCGGCGAGCTCGCGCGCCGTGTCGCCGGGCAGCCCGAGCGCCCGCGCGATCGGGTCGCCAAGAAGCGAGTCGCCGAGCGCGGTGAGGACGAGGCTCAGCGTGCTTTGCGCCACCTGATGATCCTCATGCCCGACGCTGAGCTGAGCGACCAGCGCCTGGATCGATTCAAGAATGGGGTCGAGCGCGTCGCGGTTGCCGGTGAGGATCATCCAGGCGGCGAGCGCGCCGGCTCCTTCGCGGTCGAACACGTCGAAGGTGCGGTCGACGATCTCGCGCGGATCGGTCTCGCCCGACCGCGCTCGCTCAACGCTCTCGGCGATGCTCGCGGTGACTGAATCGGCGATCGAGCTGGCGAGGGCGCCCTGGAGGCCGGCGGCGGAGCCGAAGTGGTGGAGCAGGTTCGCATGGGTCCGGCCGATCCGCGCGGCCACCGCTTTCAGAGTCACCGCCTGGGGACCCTGCTCGATCAGAAGCGCTCGAGCGGCAGAGACAGCGGCAGAACGACTCGCTTCCGGGCTGAGGCGCTTTCTGCTTGTTGACACGAGTGTAAGTTAACCTATTTTTCTTTCAGGAATGACGACGATTCTACCCGAGCTCGCGATCACTCCCCGGGACCGCCGCTTCGGGCGCCGAGGCGTGACGCCGCGTCTTTGGCATGGCGGGCGAGTCGAAGCGACCGCTATCTACAACGCGCTCTCGACGACCTTTCCGAAGGGCGAAGCGTTCTTCGTCGAGAGCGTTCGCGC
>DASUIC010000105.1:0-8965 GCA_036273215.1 Sphingomicrobium sp. | reverse complement strand
AAGTAAGTGACCGGGTGCCGGTAGGTGTCGGGGATGGTGTCGGCGCGCGACATGATCGGCGGCGCATTCGGGTCTGCCAGGATCGGCAATATCTCGTCGACCGGGTTGCCGCCGCGCGGCGCATATTCGCCATCGCGCTTGGGGGCGAACTCGCCGTGGTTGAACTCGTCCGATTCATAGACGTCGATGAAGGTGTTGATGCCCTCGTCCATCCACGCCCAGCGGCGCTCGTTGAAGCCGACCGTCATCGGGAACCAGCTGTGACCGATCTCGTGCGCGGTCACCGAGAACAGGTCCTTGGGCTTGGCCTCGATCGGATCGAACGCCATCGCCGGATATTCCATTCCCGCCGCCGGGCCGGCGACGTTCAGCGCGGTGTCCCACGGGAACGGGTACCATTTGGCCGAATAGCGCTCGACCGAATCCTTCAGATATTCGGTCGAGCGGTTCCAGTAGGTCGCCTCTTCCGGATAGACGGATTCGGCGAGGCCTGTACGTCCGCCCGGTAGCCGCATCCGAGCCGCGTCCCAGTTGAAAGCGGGAGAGGCGCCGAACGCCACGTCGCGGCTGTGCGGCATCAGGAAGTGCCAGGTGCGCGTGCCGGTCGAAGGGCCGGCGGGCTCGTTCCAGCGGCGGATCATCACTGTCTTGTCGCTCTGGCGCGCTTGAGCGAGCCGCGCACGTTCGGCCGGGGTCAGCACCTCATCGGGATTCTGGAGCTCGCCAGGGGTCGCGACGATCCAGTTCGCGGGGACCGTGATCGAATAATCGAAGTCGCCGTATTCGAGATAGAATTCCTGCTGAAGGTACGGCAGCGTGTCCCACCCGCGAAGGTCGTCGTAGACCGCCATCCGCGGATACCATTGGGCGACCGAGTAGATCGGCCCATGCGGGCTATCCATCCACCCGGTGCGCCCGCCCCACGGCTCCTTCGGCACGGTGTAATGATAGCGGATGTCGACCACCGCCCGGCCTCCGCTCGGGAGCGGTGCGGGAAGGCGAAGCTGCGCGCGCGTGTCGCTAACCAGCGGCTGTTCGCTGACCGTGCGCCCTCCGGAGGACACGCGCACGTCGTCGAAGATCATACCTTGCGTGAAGCCCAGCGGAACTTCGGACAGCACTCCCGGACGCCCGCCCAGCGACAAATTGCCGCGCGAGCCCGGCTTGTAAAGATTCTGCTCGACCAGCAGCCACAGTACGTCGAGCGGACCCGGACTGTTGTTGGTGTAGCGAATTTGCACGCTGCCGCTGATCGAATGCGTAGCCGGATCGAGCGCGGCGTGAATCGTATAGTCGGCGCGGTTCTGCCAGTAATCGGGCCCTGGAGTCCCGTCGCCCGAGCGGTACCGATTGACCGCCGGAGTGAAATCGAGCGGCGCAAAGGTCTCACGCGGATTGTACCGCGATGTGACTGGCTCCGCTGCGACGGCAGTCGAAACGACGATCATCAGAAGCGCCGCGCGGGCCAGATTGAACAGACGCATGATCGCCCTCTGTTGGCCACCTGCTCCCAAGTCAATGCGGCCTAGCCCCGACTCTCGAGCGCAGCCGCCGCTTCGTCGACCAGTTCCTGGATGATGGCGGCGACGGGCTCCTCGCGGTTGACCATGCCGACCGATTGGCCGGCCATGACCGAACCGCTCTCGATATCGCCGTCGATCACCGCGCGGCGGAGCGCGCCGGCCCAATAATGCTCGATCTGGAGCTGGGCCTCGGCCATCTCGACCTCGCCCTTGTCAAGCAGGTAGGCGACCTCGCGCTGCTTAGCGGCGAACTTCTCCATCTCACGGTTCTTGAGCGCGCGGACGGGAATGACCGGCAGGCGCGGGTCGATCTGCACGCTTGGGATCGCGTCGCGGGCGGAGGCGCGGATGAACATCTTCTTGAAGTTCGGGTGGGCGATGCTCTCGGTCGCGCAGACGAAACGCGTGCCGAGCTGGACTCCGACCGCGCCCATCTCCAGGTAAGCGGCGATCGCTTCGCCGCGGCCGATCCCGCCGGCGACGAACACCGGAATGTCCCTGGCGACGTTGGGCAAGATCTCCTGCGCCAGCACCGATGTGGACACAGGCCCGATGTGGCCGCCGGCTTCCATCCCCTCGATTACGAGCGCATCCGCGCCCGAGCGCATCAGCTTCTTCGCCAGCGCAAGCGCGGGCGCGAAGCAGACGAGCCTGGCGCCGCTCGCCTTGATCCGTTCGATCGCGCCGCCGGGCGGAAGGCCGCCGGCGAGCACCACATGGCCGACCTTGTGCTTGGCACAGACGTCGAT
This sequence comes from Sphingomicrobium sp., assembly GCA_036273215.1. Classification (GTDB taxonomy): domain Bacteria; phylum Pseudomonadota; class Alphaproteobacteria; order Sphingomonadales; family Sphingomonadaceae; genus Sphingomicrobium. Next base: position 6,693 of record DASUIC010000105.1, on the reverse strand, counting down.
CAGCTCGGCGAGGTCGGGGTGCATGGTGATGAGGTTGACGCCGAAAGCTCGGCTCGTGCGCGCCTTCGTTTCGCTGATTTCAGTGTCGAGCAGCTCGGGAGTCATCGCTCCGCACGCGATCACTCCGAAGCCGCCGGCGTTGGAGATCGCCGAGACGAGGTTCCGCTCCGAGACCCAGCTCATCGCGCCGCCCATGATCGCGACGTCGCAGCCGAGGAATTCGGTGCCGCGGTGCATCAGCTCGGCGAGCCGCGCGTGGCCTTCGGTCGGGTGAACCGCGCGAGGCTCGGCGATCAGCCCCTCGCCGCTCATGCGGCCTGCCCTGTATCGAGACCGAACGCGCTGTGGAGTACGCGCACGGCAAGCTCGAGCTGGTCTTCCGCGATCAGCGCGCTGACCTTGATCTCGCTGCTCGACACCGCGAGCAGGTTGATCTGCCTCTCAGCGAGCACTTCGAACATCTTCGCTGCAAGCTGCGGGTTGGAGCGGATGCCGACTCCGACGATGCTGACCTTGGCGACCTGATTATCGTCGATCAACCGATCGTAACCGATTTCATCCTTACGCTCCTCGATGACGGACAGAGCCTGCGCAAGGCTCGCGCGCGGGACGGTGAAGGTGAGGTCGGACGAGCCGGTATCTGGAGTCGCCGCGTGGACGATCATGTCCACCTGGATGCCCGCTTCGGCGATCGGGCCGATCACCTCGGCGACCGTCCCCGGCTTGTCGGGAACGCCCGTCAGGGTCACCCGCGCCTCGTTTCGGTCGGCGGCGATCCCGGCGATCAAATTCCGTTCCATCTGATCTCCCGAAAGCTCGGCGACGATGTCGGTGCCCGGCTTGTCCTCGAACGCCGAAAGCACCCGCAAGGGCAAATTCTCGCGCATCGCGAGCGCCACAGATCGGACCTGAAGCACCTTTGCGCCGACTCCGGCAAGCTCGAGCATTTCCTCGAACGTGACCTGGCGGAGCTTGCGCGCTCGCGGCACGATGCGTGGGTCGGTCGTATAGACGCCTTCGACGTCGGTGTAGATGTCGCAGCGGTCGGCCTTCACACCCGCGGCGATCGCAACCGCAGATGTGTCCGAACCGCCGCGGCCGAGCGTCGCCAGACGCCCGTCGGTCGAGACGCCCTGAAAGCCGGGAATCACCGCGACCGTGCCGCCCGACAGCGCTTCGTCGAGCATCGCGCTTTCGATCGCTTCGACACGCGCATTGCCGTGGACTCCGGAGGCGCGGACGAGCTGCCAGCCCATGAAGCTGCGGGCGTTCAGGCCCATCGCCTGCAAGGTCATCGCGAGCAGCCCCGCCGTCACCTGCTCGCCGCTGGCGACGACCACGTCATATTCGGTCGGATCGTGGAGCGGCGCGGCTTCGCGGCACAGCTGCACGAGGCGGTCGGTTTCGCCGGCCATGGCGGAGACTACGACGAGCACCTGGTGGCCGTCCTCAGCTTCGCGGCAGACGCGGGCCGCCACGCTGCGGATGCGCTCGATACCGGCCATCGACGTTCCGCCGAATTTCATCACGATGCGCGCCATTGCGGCGCGGCTTTAGCTGCTGGGCTGCCTCACGCAACCGGCGAGCCAATCGGGTACCTGGTCCGCGGCGATCAGCCGGTCGACGTCGATTCGCGGACGAACGACGGCCCAGCGCGCGCCGTCGACCAGCACCTCGGGAGTCAGCGGGCGCGAATTATAGGTGCTCGCCATCGCCGCTGCGTAGGCGCCGGCGGTGCGGAAGACGATCAGGTCGGCGTCTTCGACGCGGTCCATCTCGCGCGCCGTGGCGAAGGTGTCGCCGGTTTCGCACACGGGACCGACGACGTTGGCGGTCCACCGCTCGCCCGATGGACGCACCGCGTCGATCTTGTGCCACGCGTCGTAAAGCGCCGGGCGCATAAGGTCGTTCATCGCCGCATCGACGATCACGAACGGGTGCGCTGCGCCAGGCTTGATCCGGATCACGCGCGACAGCAGCACGCCGGCATTGCCGACGATCAGCCGTCCCGGCTCGAACACCAGCCGGACGTTCCACTCGCCCGTCACCCGCCGCACCATCGCGCCGTAATCGGCGGGGCTCGGCGGCGGCGCGAGCGCCGGATCGTAGAGGACTCCAAGGCCGCCGCCGAGATCGGCGACCTGGATGTCGTGCCCCGCCGAGCGGAGCGTTGCGATCAGCTCGCCGACGCGCGTGAAGGCGCGTTCGAGCGGGTCGAGGCTGGTCAGCTGGCTTCCGATGTGGACCGCGACTCCCTGGATCGAGAGGGCGGGCAGCCTGGCCGCAATGGCGTAGGCTTGCACCGCGTCGGTCAGCGCAATGCCGAACTTGTTCTCGGCGGCACCGGTGGTGATCTTCGCATGTCCGCCTGCGCCGACATCGGGGTTCATGCGGAAGCCGACGGGAGCGACTTTGCCCATCGCTTGTGCGACGGCGGACAGCATCTCGGCTTCGGCGACGGACTCGAGGTTGAACTGGAACAGCCCGCCTTCGAGCGCGAGCCGCATTTCCTCTTCGGTCTTGCCGACGCCGGAGAATACGATCTTCTCGGGCGCGATTCCCGCCGCTTGGGCTCGACGATACTCGCCCCCCGAGACCACGTCTGCGCCAAGGCCCGCCCTCGCCAGCGACGCGAGCACAGCCGCGTTTGGGTTGGCCTTTACGGCATAGCAGATCAGCGGGTTCGGGAATGCTTCGAGCGCGGACCGCAGCGCAGCGACATGGCGGCACATCGTCGCGGTCGAATAAACATAGACCGGCGTACCCACGTCCGCCGCGACCGCGGCGAGCGGGACATCCTCGCAATAAAGCTCGCCATCTCGGAGTTGAAAATGATCCATTCTCCGGGTCAACGCGCGAGGTGCCTTCACCTTTGCAAGCGGGCGGCGCATGAGGGCGCGCATGGCCGGAACCAGCATCGTCTCCGAAGAGGTTGAGCAGTTCAGCCGGCTAGCGGCCGACTGGTGGGATCCGAACGGCCGCTCGGCAATGCTCCACAAGCTCGGACCGGTACGTCTCAAATATCTGCGCGACCAGGTCGACCAGCATTGGCAAGCCGACGAGTGCAGCCGCACGCCGCTCGACGGCAAGACGGCGCTCGACGTCGGCTGCGGGGCTGGGCTGCTGACCGAACCGCTGGCGCGACTGGGCGCACGGGTGACCGGTCTTGACCCCTCGCCAGAGGTGATCGCGGTCGCGCGCGACCATGCGCGCGCGATGGGCCTGGAGATCCACTATCGAATTGGTGAGGTGCAGAAGCTCGAGGGACAGTTCGATCTCGTCACCGCGATGGAAGTCGTCGAGCATGTCGCCGATCCGCCGGCCTTCATCGCAGCGCTTGCGAAACGTCTCGCGCCCGGCGGCCTGCTGATCATGTCGACTCCGAACGCCACCGGTTGGTCGCGGCTGATGCTGATCACCGTCGCGGAAGGGTTGGGGCGAATCCCAAGGGGAACGCACGATTTCGAGAAGTTCATCGGCCCCGATCGCATGAAGGTTCTGCTCGCCGAGGCTGGCCTGAAATGCATCGACGTGGAGGGGATCGCCTGGTCGCTCACGCGCGGGCTGCACCTGAGCGACGACCTTCGGCTCAATTATCTGCTGACGGCGGTGCACGCCTAGGCGCCGGCGCGCCCCGTTAACCATGTTCATCAACTCGGCTCAACGGCCGAACGGACGGCATTTAACGTCATTAACGCCACTATCCGCCCGCTGCCGCTGGCCTAAGCCTTGAAACGGATTCGTTTTTCCTCCGACTCCAGGGGTGGGGCCAGCCATGAGATCACCGTTCAACTTCTCTTCGCGCGACATCGCGATCGACCTCGGCACCGCGAACACCGTCGTCTACGTCTGCGGCGAGGGGATCATCACCAGCGAGCCTTCCGTCGTCTCGATGGAGGTGGTGAACGGCATCCGCAAGGTCCGCGCGATCGGCGACGACGCCAAGCTGATGATGGGCAAGACGCCCGGGAACATCCAGACGATCCGCCCCTTGCGCGCCGGGGTCATCGCCGACCTCGAGGTCGCCGAAGAGATGATCAAGCATTTCATCCGCAAGGCGCATGGCGGGCCCAGCCGCTTCACGCGCGGGCCTGAGGTCGTGATCTGCGTTCCGTCGGGTGCGACGTCAGTCGAACGCCGCGCGATCCGCGATGCCGTGACCAACGCCGGTGCCGACCGGGTATCGCTGATCGAGGAGCCGATGGCCGCAGCGATCGGCGCGGGACTACCCGTAGCGGAGCCGATCGGGTCGATGGTCGTCGATATTGGCGGCGGCACCACGGAAGTCGGAGTCATTTCGCTCAACGGCCTAGCCTTCTGTCGCTCGGCGCGCGTCGGCGGCGACCGGATGGACGACGCCATCGCCTCCTACGTTCGGCGCAACTTCAACCTCCTGATCGGCGAAGGCACGGCGGAGCGCGTGAAGATGGAAATCGGCGCTGCGGTCCGTCCCGGCGACGGTCAGGGGCTGACGACCTATGTCCGCGGGCGCGATGTCAGCCGCGGCGTTCCGAGCGAGATCACGCTCACTCAGGCGCAGGTCGCCGAGGCCCTCGCCGAGCCCGTGAGCCAGATCGTCGAGGTGGTGCGTACCGCACTCGAGCAGACCCAGCCGGAGATCGCGGCCGACGTGATCGACCAGGGAATCACCATGACCGGCGGTGGATCGCTGCTGCGCGAGTTGACGACCGTCATCGCCGATTCCACCGGCCTCCCGCTGCGGCTCGCCGACGACCCGATGAGCTGCGTCGCGCTAGGCGCGGGTCAGACGCTGGAAGATCGGGTACTGAGAGGCGCGCTGCTCGCCGCTTGAGACACCGAGCGCAGGTGAGCGATTGCGCAGCAATCGGGAGGCAGCGCGAAGAGATGTCGAAAGCCGGACGGCCTGCGCGCACAAGCGCGGCAGGACCGACGGCGCGGATTTACTCCGCGCCGGCACACCGAGGGTAAGCCGTCACGCGAATGAATCGCGTGACGTCAGTCGGGATCAGCTTCGCTGACCCGCTGGCCGGCATTCGGCCTCTCTTCGACACAAGCTCGCCTTTGCTTTGCAAAGCCTCCCTTGTGCTCGGGGCCTCCTGCTAAAAATCCACCTTGTCGTAATGGCCTGGCGGAACGATCACCTCCATCCGCTCTCCCAGCAGCGGCCGGAAGCACGGGCGCGACTTCATCACCGCGTACCAATCCTTGGTCTGCTTGTGCCCGCGCCAGTCGAGCGCTCCGAGATAATCGATGACGCTGAGATGTGCGGCTGCGGTGAAGTCGGCGAGGCTGAGGCCGGGGCCCGCCAGCCAGCGGCGGTGATCGAGCAGGAAATCGATATAATCGAGATGCTCCGACGCGGTCCTCATCGCCTCACGCAAAATGCGCGTGTCGGGGCTCTCGCGGTTAACGAGGCGTTTTCGCATCCGCTCGTTCATCAGGGGCTCGACCGCTTCACGATAAAGCTTGATGTCGAACCATTCGGTCATCCGCCTGATCTCGGCGCGGAGCGCGGCATTGCCGTGGATCATCGGCATTCGGTCGACGGTCTCGTCGAAATATTCGACGATCGGCTGCGACCCGATCAGGGTGACGGCCTGGTCGGGTTCGACCATGACCGGAGTCTCGCCCGCCGGATTGAGGTCGATGAACTCGTCGCGCTTCTCCCACGGATTCTCGCGCACCAGCTCATGGCCGACGCCTTTCTCGGCGAGCACGAGTCGGACCTTGCGGGAAAAGGGGCAGAGCGGGAACTGGAAGAGCTGCCACATGGCGCGGCAGCTTTAGCGGGGTGAGCGGTTAGGTCTAGCGCCGCGGGTAATTCGGGTCGGGCATGTTGGCGCCGGCTCGGTCGATCGCTCGCTCGGCGCGCTGGAGGTCCTCGGTGACCTCGGGAAACGCTTCGTTCATCGCCCGCATGCCGCGCTCGAGCTTCGGCCGGGCGGCGGCGATCTGCTGATCGAGGCGCCGCTCGAAATCCGGGTCCTGACGCCGCGCGAGGTCGCGCACCGTAAGCCGCTTCTCCGCAGGAGTCGCCTCGCGCCCCTCGAGCGCTGCGCGAAGGCCGCCGACCCTCATGTCGAGCATCGCGTGCGAAAGCGCCTGCATGCCGTCCGTCACGCGATCGACCATGCCTGGATCGATCATCAGTGGTGGCTGCACAGGAGGCGGCGGAGGAGGCGCAACTTGCGCGAGAGCAGGGGTCGCGCAGAGCAGAAGCGGCAGGGCGATCGGTCTCATGTGCATGGGGTCACCATCTAAGTGCCTGAATAATCGGGCCAATGGCCGGCGCGTGCAAGCGAAAATTCTAGCGGGCGTAGAGCCAGACGAGCGCTGCTGCCCCAACGACGATCCGGTACCAGGCGAACGGCGCGAACCCGTGGCGCGAGATGTAGTGGACGAAGGCGCGGACGACGACCAGCGCGACGAGGAAGCTGACGACGAACCCGACCGCGACTGTGCCGAAGCCCACGCCATGCGCTCCGGCCATGATGTCGTGGTGGTGCTTGGCGAATTCGAGCGCGGTCGCTCCGATCATCGTCGGGATCGCGAGGAAGAAGCTGAATTCGGCGGCCGTGCGGCGTTCGACGCCGAGCGACAGCGCGCCCATGATCGTCGCGCCCGAGCGGCTCACGCCCGGGATCATCGCCAGGCACTGTGCGACTCCCACGCCGACCGCGGTCCCGAGCGGCATTTCCGATACGCCGACGA
>DASUIC010000104.1:0-17916 GCA_036273215.1 Sphingomicrobium sp. | reverse complement strand
GCGCGGCACGGTCGCCTTCACCCAGCTGAAGATGAAGAAGAAAATGCACATCTTCAGCAGCAGCCAAAAGATGCCCGGGATCGCGTAGAGAACGGGGATGTTAAAGAAGGGCAGCCATCCGCCCCAGAACAGGATGGCGTTCAAGGCGCACATCAGGATGACATTGGCATATTCGCCGAGCCAGAAGAGCGCGAAGCTCATCGAGGAATATTCGGTCTGGTGCCCGGCGACGAGCTCGCTCTCTGCTTCGACCAGGTCGAACGGCGTTCGGAAGGTCTCCGCCATCGAGCTGATGAGGAACACGACCGACATCGGGAACAGCAGCAGGTTGAACCCGAAGGCGTTGACGATTCCGAGGCCGAAACCCTTCTGCATCAGCACGATGCCGGAGAGGTTGAACGTGCCCGCGTAGAGCACGACCGTGATCAGCACGAACCCGATCGAGACTTCGTAGCTCACCATCTGCGCTGCGGCGCGGAGGGCCGAGAAGAAGGGATATTTGGAGTTGGACGCCCACCCGGCGACGATGACGCCGTAAACGCCGAGCGAGCTTGCGGCGAGGACGTAAAGGAGGCCGACATTGACGTCGGCGAGCACTACGCCCGCCTGGAACGGCACCACCGCCCAGACGATCAGCGCGACGGTGAAGGTGACGATCGGCGCGATCAGGAACAGGCCCTTGTTCGCGCTGGTCGGGATGATGGTCTCTTTCAGGAAGACCTTCAGCCCGTCGGCGAAGCTTTGCAGCAGGCCCCACGGACCGACCACGTTGGGCCCGCGCCGAAGCGCCATCGCCGCCCAGATCTTGCGGTCGGCGTAAATAATCATCGCCACCGCGAGCATCAGCGGAAGCGCGATGACGAGGATTCCGATGACCGTGGCGAGGAACCACGCCCAGCCGTAGATCATGCCGTGCGAGACGAAGAAGGCGGTCATGCGCGCTCCCGTACCGCAGCGGAGGCCGGGGTCCAGCAAACAAATAAATCCTGGGCCCCGGCCTTCGCCGGGGAACAGTCAAGTTTCACTCCGCCGCCTCCTCGTAGTGAAGCCCTTGCACCAGCTCCTCCGAGCAGCGGCGCATCGTCGGGCTGTTGCGGCAGATCGCGTTGGTCAAGAAGAAGTCGGCGATCGAGTAGCGGATCGGGCCTTCGGCCTTGGTGTCGAGCTTCGGCGGCGACCAGGGCAGGTCGATCAGCCCGTCGCGGCCGAACTGCGGATATTCGCGGATCATCTGCTGGTGGAGCTGCCCGAAGCTGTCGAACGGCAGAGTCTTGCCTGCAAGCTCCGACACCGCGCGCAAGATCGCCCAATCCTCGCGCGCTTCGCCCGGCGGGAATGCGGCTTTCTCGCCGCGCTGCACCCGACCCTCGGTGTTAACGTAGGTGCCGTGCTTCTCGGCATAGGCCGCACCGGGAAGCACCAGGTCCGCCTGACGCGCGCCGTTGTCGCCGTGATGGCCGATATAGACCTTGTAGGCGCCCTTCAGGCGGTCGATGGGCATTTCGTCGGCACCTAGCAGAAGCACCAGCTCGGGCATCGCGGCTTCGATGTCTGCGAGGCCGCCGCGCTGCGCATAGCCGAGCACGAGCGATGCCATGCGCGAGGCGGAGGTGTGGAGGACGTTGAAGCCGTTCCAGCCCTCCTTGATCAGCCCAAGCGAATCGACCAGCGCGAGGGCGGCGCCGAAGCCGCTCGCCAGGGCCCCCGGCCCGACGATCACCGCCGGCCGCTCCGCTTTGGCGAACGCATCCGTCACCGCATCCGGCAGCTTGCCGAGCAACTTCAGATCGTTCCCGAGCCATTCGACCTTCATCCCGAGGTCGACCTCGGGACCGATCGCGAACACCTTGCCGCCCTTGCGCGCGACCTTGCGCACGCGGGTGGCGATCAGCGGCGCTTCCCAGCGGATGTTCGATCCGACGAGCAGCACCACGTCCGCGCTCTCGATGCCCGCGATGGTCGAATTGAACGCGACCGCCGACAGGCTGGTGCAATCGTAGGTCAGCCCTGTCTGCCGCCCTTCGAGCAGGCTCGACCCCTGCCCTTCGAGCAGCTTCTTCGCCGCGTACATCGTCTCGGCGTCGAGCAGGTCGCCGGCAATCGCCGCGACCTTGCTTCCCGCCTTCTTCAGCCGCTTGGCGAAAAGCTCCAGCGCCTCGGTCCAGCTCGCCTCCCTGAGCTTGCCCTTCTCGCGCACCCACGGCCGGTCGAGGCGGCCCCGCACCAGCGCGTCCACATGGTGGCGCGTCTTGTCGTGGATCCACTCCTCGTTCACATCCTCGTTGATCCGGGGCAGGATTCGCATCACCTGCCGCTGGCGGACGTCGAGGCGGATGTTCGAACCGACCGCGTCCATCACGTCGATGCCCGAGACGCGCTTCAGCTCCCACGAGCGGAATTCGAAAATCTGCGGCTTCTGCAGAAGCGCCCCGACCGGGCAGACGTCGGCGAGGTTGCCTGCGAGCTCGCTCGTCACGGTGTGCTCGAGATAGCTTGTGATCTGGCTCTCCTCGCCGCGATAGAGCATGCCGATCTCCGGCACTCCCGCGACCTCGTCGGAAAAGCGGATGCAGCGGGTGCACTGGATACACCGCGTCATCGAGGTCTTGATGACCGGGCCCATGTACTTGTCGTCGATCGCCCGCTTGTTCTCCTCGAAGCGGGAGAAGCTTCGGCCATAGGCGATCGCCTGGTCCTGGAGATCGCACTCCCCGCCCTGGTCGCAAATCGGGCAGTCGAGCGGATGGTTGATGAGCAGGAACTCCATCACCCCTTCGCGCGCCTTCTTGACCATCGCGCTGTCGGTGCGGATGGTCTGACCGTCGGCCGCGGGCAACGCGCAGCTTGCCTGCGGCTTGGGCGGGCCAGGAGCGACCTCGACCAGGCACATGCGGCAATTGCCGGCGATCGACAGGCGCTCATGGTAGCAGAAGCGCGGAATCTCCTTGCCCGCAAGCTCGCACGCCTGAAGCACCGTCGCGCCCTGCGGAACCTCGATCTCGACGCCGTCCACGGTGACCTTGGGCATCAGTCGACCCCCAGCTCTTGAGCGGCGACGGCCGCGTCGACTTCGGTGTGCCCCGCCTCGGGAGCTGTCTCGAGCGACGGCATGCGCTCCTCATTGCGCTGCTCCCAATTGTCATCCGGCCCGGGTTCCGAATCTGCAGCGGGCCAGAACAGCCGTCCGACAAGCGTGACTGCGACGAACAAAACGAGCGCAACAACGATGAGGGCAAGGGTCATCGGTTCATTCTACTTCGAAGCCGGCAGAACCTGGGCGAGCGACAGCGCGGGATTGCTCAGCCGCTGGTAGAGCGCATCGGCGAGCGCCGCGCGGAGTGCTCCGCGGCTCGCATCAAGACGCATTCCCGCCGAGAGGCACTTCGTCAGTGCGGTCGACATGCCCGAAATCGCGTTGCTCTCGTCAGTGGTGCCGGGCGTGGTGCGGATCAATCCTATGATTCCGGCGGGGTCGGTGTCGGCCATGCAGGCGCCCATCTCGTCGACGGCAGGGTTTCGGCCGGTCGCTGCGAACCACGGGCGGATGTAGCGCTTCTGCTGGAGCGGCAGGGGCTGCAGCGCGGCAACCCGCTCCGCCTGCGCCTCGAGCTCCTGCTCAGCGAGATCGCCGCGAAGCACATCGACGGAGAAGCTCGCATCCTGCGGCCGGAACTGTTTGTCGCCGAACACCCGGCCAAAGCAGCGGTCGTCGTCGGAGAGCGCATGATAGCGCATGCTCGCAGCGTCGGCGCTCGTCGCCTGCAGCAGATCGTGCACTTCCGTCGGCCGGACTTGCGCGAGGCAGGCGGCATAGCGCTGCGCCATGTCCGACTGCGCGCAAGCCGCCGAAGCCGCAAAGGTCCCCACCAGAGCTAAGATAAGCAAGGCGAACAGGCGTTTCATTGTCCCTCTCCCTCTGCCTCTCTCTTGTGCCGAACGGTCCGATCGATTTGAGTGATGCGCGGTCTCCGGCGCCGGCGCATCGTCAGGATCACCGCGAAGATGACCACCAGCCCGACGAGCATGATCGTGCTCATTCCGCCGCCTCCAGCATCCGGCGGCCCTTGCGCTCGGCGATCCGGCGCTCGAGCTCGGGGCGGTAATGGCGGATCAGGCCCTGGATCGGCCACGCGGCCGCGTCGCCGAGTGCACAGATGGTGTGGCCCTCGATCTGCTTGGTCACGTCGAGCAATTTGTCGATATCCTCGACGTCCACCTCGCCGACGCGCATCTTCTCCAAGATCCGCCACATCCAGCCGGTGCCTTCGCGGCAGGGCGTGCACTGGCCGCAGCTCTCATGCTTGTAGAAGTAACTGATGCGGCTGATGGCGCGGACGACGTCGGTCTGTTTGTCCATGACGATCACCGCCGCGGTGCCGAGGCCGGAGCCGAGCGCCTTTAGCCCATCGAAGTCCATCGGCGCGTCGAGGATCTGCTCGGCGGGAACCAGCGGAACCGAAGAGCCGCCGGGAATGACGCACATCAAGTTGCTGAAATCGTCGGCATTCTTTCCGCCGCGCACGCCGTGGCCGTGCCGCGTGATCAGCTCGCGGAAGCTGATGCCCATCGATTCCTCGACGACGCACGGCGTGTTCACATGGCCCGACAGCTGGAACAGCTTGGTGCCTTCGTTCTTCGGGTTGCCGATGCTCCCGAACCATTCCGCGCCACGCCGAAGGATGGTCGGCACGACCGCGATGCTCTCGACATTGTTGACCGTGGTCGGGCAGCCGTAGAGGCCGGCACCCGCCGGGAACGGCGGCTTGAGGCGCGGGTTGCCCCGTTTGCCCTCGAGGCTTTCGAGCATCGCGGTCTCTTCGCCGCAGATGTAGGCGCCGGCGCCGCGGTGGACGAACAGGTCGAAGTCGTAGCCGCTGCCCGCCGCATTCTTGCCGAACAGCCCGGCATCATAACATTCCTGAACGGCGCGGCGTAACACCTCGGTTTCGCCGATGAATTCGCCGCGGATATAGATGTAGGCCGCGCGTGCGCGCATGGCGAAGCTGGCGATCAGCGCGCCTTCGAGGAGCTTGTGCGGATCGTGGCGGATGATCTCGCGGTCCTTGCAGCTTCCGGGTTCCGATTCGTCGGCATTGATGACGAGGAAGTTCGGCTTTCCGGGCTTGGGCTCCTTGGGCATGAAGCTCCACTTCATCCCCGTCGGGAAGCCCGCGCCTCCGCGGCCGCGGAGGCCCGACGCCTTGATTGCGTCGATGATCGCATCCTGCCCGATGGCCATCAGCTTGCTCGTGTCGTCCCAGTCGCCGCGCTGCTTCGCCGCCTGAAGATAGGGCGACTGGAAGCCGTAGACGTTGGTGAAGATGCGGTCCTTGTCCGCCAGAGGCCCTGTATAGCCCATCAGTGGGCGCTCCCGGCGACGAACCAGATCGCGGCGATGACGATGAGGGCAATCAGCGCGAACTTCGCCAGGCCCACCACAAAGCGAAAGGCGAGAATGGCGAGCACCACTGCGACGATGATGGCCAGAATGGTCATTTGAGCCGCTTCTGCCCCACATTCTCGACCAGCTTGACCGCGCCGTAAACGACGAGACCAGCGACCACGAGGCCGACCAGAAGGCCGATCAGCCCCTTCAGGATCTTCCACACGATCACGATCACGATGATCGCGACGATGATCTTCAGCACGTCTTTCATTGCGCGCCCTCCCGCGCCGGGCCGGCGGTCGGAGTCCACAGCGAACGGTAATCGTAATTGCGCTCGGCCATCTTCTTGAGCGTAGTCGGGCCCCCGACCGGGCAGCTGGTCTGGCGGTCGATCTGCGGGCCGGGCTTGGGCGCCTTGCCCGCCGCGAGCGCGTCAAGGATCGCGCCCATGCTCTCCTCGGTCAAATCCTCGTAATTGTCGTCGTTGATCTGGGCCATCGGCGCATTGGCGCACGCGCCGAGGCATTCGACCTCGGTCAAAGTGAACAGCCCGTCTTCGGTCGTATGGCCTTTCCTGAGGCCGTGCTTGTAGCAGGCCTCGAACACGTCGTCGGAGCCGCGCAGCATGCACGGCGTCGTGCCGCACACCTGCACATGGAAGCGGCCGACCGGCTCGAGGTTCAGCATCGTGTAGAAGGTCGCGACTTCGAGCACGGCGACATAGGGCATGCCGAGCTCGCGCCCGACGAACTCCATGACCGGGATCGGAAGCCAGCCCTGCGTCCCCGTCTCCGCCCCGACCTGCCGCTGGGCGAGGTCGAGCAGCGGGATCGAGGCCGACATCTGCCGCCCGTCGGGATAGCGCGCGATGATCTCCTTTGCGGCCTTCGCATTCTCGTCGGTCCACTGGAAGTCACCCCAGCGGGCCCGCTGCTCAGCGCTGTCGAGAATTCCTGCCTGGCCCGCCATCAGTGATTCAACCAGATTCGTTCTTTGGCTTTGCGCTTGGCCTCGATCCTGCGCGCGTCCCAGATGCCGAAGCCAACCCCGGCAATGCAGACCGCTCCGGCGACCCCGATCAGGATGCCTTGCGCGACCGAAGAAATGCCTTTCACGAAGAGCGGCGCGAACAGCAGCGCTGCAAATGCGAAGCCGGAGAGCATCGAAAGCGCCGTGATCCCCTTTTGACGGGCACTCACCGGTCCACCTCCCCGAACACCGGATCGATCGCCGACAGCACCGCGGTCGTATCGGCGAGCATGTGGCCCTTCATCATCATGTCCATCGCCTGGAGGTGGCTCATCATGGTCGGGCGGATCTTGCAGCGGTAGGGCTTGTTGGTGCCGTCGGCGACCAGATAGACGCCAAACTCGCCCTTGGGGCTCTCGGTCGCGACATACACTTCGCCGGCGGGCACATGGTAACCCTCGGTGTAGAGCTTGAAGTGGTGGATCAGCGCCTCCATCGAGGTCTTCATTTCGGCCCGCATCGGCGGGAACACCTTCTGGTCGGGTGAGCCCACCGGCCCCATCGGCATCTGCTTGAGGCACTGCCGCATGATTCTCGCCGACTGCCGCACTTCCTCCACGCGGACCATGAACCGGTCGTAGCAGTCGCTGTTCGTGCCCACCGGGATGTCGAAGTCCATCCGGTCGTAGACTTCGTAGGGCTGTGAGCGGCGCAGGTCCCACGGAACGCCGGCCGCGCGGATCATCGGTCCGGAAAAGCCCCAGGCGATGGCGTCGTCCCTGTGAACGATCGCGATGTCCACATTGCGCTGCTTGAATATGCGGTTGTCGGCGACCAGCGCGATTCCGTCCTCGAACAGCTGGAGGCGATGGTCGAGCCAGTCCTGCAGGTCGAGCAGCATTTTCTCCGGCAGATCGTAGCGAACGCCGCCCGCGCGGAAATAATTGGCGTGCATCCGCGCGCCCGACGCACGCTCGTAGAATTGAAGCGTGTCCTCGCGCACCTCGAACAGCCACAGGTTCGGGGTCATCGCCCCGACATCCATGATGTGGCTTCCGAGGTTGAGCAGATGGTTGGAGATTCGGGTCAGCTCCGCCATCAGGACGCGGATATATTGTGCGCGGATCGGCACCTCGAGCCCCATCAGTTTCTCGATGGCGAGCACGAAGCTGTGCTCCATGCACATCGGCGAGCAGTAGTCGAGCCGGTCGAAATAAGGCAGCGCCTGGGCGTAAGTCTTGTATTCGATCAGCTTCTCGGTGCCGCGGTGGAGAAGCCCGATATGCGGGTCGACACGCTCGACGATCTCCCCGTCGAGCTCCATGATCAGGCGCAGCACGCCGTGCGCTGCCGGATGCTGCGGCCCGAAGTTGATCGTGTAATTGCTGATCCGCTCGTCGCCGGGATCGCGCGGGTGCCCGATCTCGTCGCCCGGATATTCCGGATGTCCATGGCCGAGGTCCTCGCCCTCCGCGATTCCGCCGACGCTGACCTGGACTGTGCGCGTTTTCGGCCGAGTGCGCGTGTCGGTCACTGAATGTCCTCCCTTCGAGCGCAGCTCGTGGGGAGGGGAACCATGCGGAGCATGGTGGAGGGGCCTTGCGCCGCCTCCGACCGCCTCCACCGCTCTTCGAGCGGTCCCCCTTCCCATCGCTTCGCGACGGAGAGGACAAAGTAGGTGCGCATGTCCGTCACGGCTTGGTGCTCCGCGGCGTCTTGCTCACCTCCTGAGCCGCCTTCTTCGCCCGCGGCTTGCGTGCTTCCTTCTTGGCGGTCGCGTCGCCAGGCTTCCCGGCACCGGTCTGTGCCGGCGTGTCGGTCGTCTTCGGCGTCTGCGCTGATGTCTTGGGATTGCCCGGCGCGGGAGCATTCGGAGCAGGCGCGGGCGACGGCGCTCCAGCTTCTTCCGCGGTCGCCTTCTCGTCGCCAGGAAGCCGGTATTCCGGTCCTTCCCACGGCATGAGAAAATCGAAGGTCCGGAAATCCTGCGGGAGCGAGACGGGCTCATAGACCACGCGTTTCTCGGCCTCCGAATAGCGCAGCTCGACATGGCCGGTCAGCGGGAAGTCCTTGCGGAAGGGGTAACCTTCGAACCCGTAATCGGTCAGCAGCCGCCGCAGGTCCGCATTGCCCGCGAAACCGACGCCGTACATGTCGAACACCTCGCGCTCGAGCCAGCCGGCGACAGGCCATAAACCCGTAACGCTCGGCACCGGATTATTCTCATCGGTGGTCACCTTGACCTTGATCCGCCGGTTCTTCGTCAGCGACAGCAGGCAGTAATTGAGATCGAAACGCTCCGGCCGCTGCGGATAATCGACGGCCGCAATGTCCATCAGCTGCTGATATTCGAGACCGGCGGTGTCGCGCAGCGCCCGGCACACGTCGACGATGCTGTCCCGCTTAACGACCAGCGTGATCTCGCCGACGTCCATTTTGACGTCGAGCAGCGCCTCGCCAAGCGCGCTCTTCGCGGCATCGACCACGCCGTCGTCCGGCGCCGTTTTGGGCACTTGGGAAGCAAGAGTGGCGGCCATTATCGTTCGATCGTCCCCTCGCGGCGGATTTTCCGCTGCAGCTGGAGGATTCCGTACAGCAAGGCTTCGGCCGTCGGCGGGCAGCCAGGCACGTAAATGTCGACGGGCACGATCCGGTCGCATCCGCGCACGACGCTGTAGCTGTAGTGATAATAGCCGCCGCCGTTGGCGCAGCTGCCCATCGAGATGACGTAACGCGGCTCGCTCATCTGGTCGTAGACCCGGCGGAGCGCGGGAGCCATTTTGTTGCAGAGCGTCCCCGCGACGATCATCACGTCCGACTGACGCGGGCTCGCGCGCGGCGCTGCGCCAAATCTTTCAAGGTCATAGCGCGGCATGTTCACATGGATCATCTCGACCGCGCAGCAGGCCAGGCCAAAGGTCATCCACCACAGGGAGCCGGTGCGCGCCCAGGTGAACAGGTCCTCGGTGGTTGTCACCATGAAGCCCTTGTCGTTGAGCGACTGGCGCAGCTCCTCGAGCTTTTTTTGGTCGACCTCGCCGGGCACCAGTCCGGAGATCCGCGCCAGCTCCTCCTCGGTCGGCATCCGGTCTTCGGGGCCGCGAAGCATCACTCCCATTCGAGCGCCCCTTTCTTCCACGCGTAGGCGAGGCCGAGGCCGAGCTCGATGAGGAACACAATCATAGCCGTCCAGCCGGTCCATCTGGTGAAGCGGAGGCTGACCGCCCAGGGAAACAGGAACGCCGCTTCGAGGTCGAAGACGATGAACAGGATAGCGACGAGGTAGAAGCGAACGTCGAACTCGGCACGGGCATCCCCGAAAGCCGGGAAGCCGCACTCATATTCGCTGAGCTTGGCCGGGTCGGGCCGATGCGCTCCGGTGAAGCGCGCGACGATCATCGGAAGCACGACGAACGCGGTCGAAAGCCCCAACGCAATGATCAGGAACAAGAGGATGGGCAGGTAGCCGAAGGCAACGCTTGCCAAGGGGAACTCCAGACGACGAGAAAACTTGGCCGCGCTTTAGGACACAGGGTTGTGCGCCGCAACCTTTCGGAAGGCTATCTCAATGCTCCGGCGACAAGCTTCTGAAGCTTGGAATGAATCGCTGACGAGCCGACGACATATTCACCGCGCTCGAATGAACGGTCTGAACCCCGGTAATCGGTGACGAACCCTCCCGCCTCTTTGACTAGAAGGACGCCTGCGGCGGTGTCCCACAGGTCGAGGTCGTCTTCCCAAAAGCCGTCCATCCGCCCGGCGGCGACCCAGGCGAGATCGAGCGCGGCCGAACCGAAGCGGCGAATGCCCGCGACCTGCGGTCCAACAGCCGCGTAGATTTTGCCCCACTGCGCAACATCGCCGCGGCCGAGAAATGGAATTCCCGTCCCGATCACGCTATCGGCGAGGTCGCGGCGAGCAGAGACCCGGAGCCGAGCCTCGTTGAGCCAGGCGCCCCTGCCCTTCTCCGCCCAGAAGCTTTCGTCGGTGAGCGGCTGATAGACGAGGCCGTGACTGATCTCGGTTCGGCCGTCCGGCCGCCGCTCCTCGACCGCGATCGAGATGGAAAAATGCGGAATTCCATGCAGGAAGTTGGTAGTCCCGTCGAGCGGATCGACGATCCAGCGCGGCTTGGCCGGATTGCCCTCGATCTCGCCTGATTCCTCGAGCAGCATGCCCCAGTCCGGTCGCGCATTGCGAAGCTCCTCGACGATGGTCTGTTCGGCGCGCTTGTCCGCCATTGAGACGAAGTCCCCCGGCCCCTTGCGGCTGACCTGGAGCTGCTCGACCTCGCCGAAGTCGCGCCTGAGGCGCGGCGCCGCCTTGCGCGCGGCACGGGTCATGACGGTGATCAGGCCTGAATGGGCGACCATCGGCTAGTCCGCGCGGCGGACGTACTCGCGATTGTAGACGTCGACGACGATCTTGGTGCCAGCCGTGATGTGGGGCGGGACGAGCACCTTCACGCCATTGTCGAGCATCGCGGGTTTGTAACTCGAGCTCGCCGTCTGGCCCTTCACTACGGCGTCCGCCTCGACGATCGTCGCTTCGACTTGGTCGGGCAGCTGAACGCTGATCGGACGCTCGTTGTAGAGCTCCATCACCACGTCCATTCCGTCCTGAAGGAACTCGGCGGCGTCGCCGAGCAAATCCTCGGGTAGCGACACCTGGTCGTAGGTATCCTTGTCCATGAACACGAGCATGTCGCCGTCATGGTACAGGTACTGGAAGTCCTTGGTGTCGAGCCGCACGCGCTCGACCGTCTCGGCCGAGCGGAAGCGGACGTTGGTCTTGCGGCCGTCGATGAGGTTCTTCATCTCGACCTGCATGTACGCGCCGCCCTTGCCGGGCTGGGTGTGTTGAATCTTCACGGCGCGCCAGATGCCGCCCTCATATTCGATGATGTTGCCGGGACGGATGTCCACGCCGCTGATCTTCATGGATCGCCTGCCTGATTGACTATGTGGAAAAGAGCCGGCGCGGTCCCTAGCGGCTGGCCTATTTGCGAGCAAGCCGGCTCTCATAGCTTCGCGCTGACAGCCGCACCGGATCTCGACGGGAGCTTCTCAGAACAAACTGCCAGTCACTACGTTGAAAGCTGTATGGCGTTGAGAGCAACTTTGCATGAACAGCTTATGTCCGAGAGGCGCCGCTCGTCGCAAGACTGCAACTGTGCGCGGTAAGCGATGCGGTCGAGATCGATCTGCAATTCTTCATTGATTGCCTCGCGGGCTTCTCGTGCGAGACGCCGCTCGTGCGCCGACGAGACGACCTGCTCCAATCCGAGTGCCGTAAGGACACCGAGGACGACGATTGCATATTCGCGAAGA
Source organism: Sphingomicrobium sp. (assembly GCA_036273215.1). GTDB lineage: Bacteria > Pseudomonadota > Alphaproteobacteria > Sphingomonadales > Sphingomonadaceae > Sphingomicrobium. Next base: position 6,231 of record DASUIC010000104.1, on the reverse strand, counting down.
AACTCGCCCCAGCCATGCAGCGGCTTTGGTAGGTGGAAATGCATCGAAACACGCCCCCAGCGAGCTCAGCCTAACAGACGAGCTTAGGGCCGCAATGGGCGGAAAGCAGACATTGGAGCTGGCCGAAACGGTTTCCGATCCGACGATCAGCCGGCCGCGCGGCCAATTGGCGACTAGCCCTTCTTGCCGCCAAGCAGCGGATATGGGTTGATCGGCGTGCCCTGCCACCAGCGCTGGCCCTGGGCCATCGTGTTGATCGCGAAGTGAAGGTGCGGGCCCGCGGGGGACGCGTCGCCGGTATGGTCGACGAACGCGATCACCTGGCCGCGCTTGACCTGCTGCCCTTCGGTAAGCCCGGGGGCGTAGCGCTGGAGATGTGCGTAGTAATATTGCCACTTCGGATCGGTTGCCCGCTCGTAGATCGTGATGCCACCGCCGCCGTGGCTGAAGAACAATTTCTCGATCGTCCCGTCCGCCGCGGCAATCACCGGAGTCCCTTCGGCGGCCATGATATCGATGGCGTCATGACGTCGGCCGGCGGAGCGCGCCGCATCGAACGTGTCGACCAGGTCGCTTGCTTTTACGCCGACGACGGGGATGGCGAGCCCGGCCGGCCCGACGACGACCTGCTGCGCGACCTCGACCGGCGGAGCGTTCTTGGGTTGGACGGCGACGACGTTGCCGCTTCTCTCCAGGGCAGGCGTCGGGGCCGGGAGAACGCTATAGAACCAGATCCAGAAGCCGCTCACCACCACGGCGGTGAAGACGGCGGTGAACAGGGCCGTAGCCAGATACTTCAGCGCAACTCTCCAGCGAAAGCGTTGTTGAGGTGCAACGATGCAACTGCCGTTCGTTTCCGTTGGCCATGAATGAGGCAATCCGCATTGGCTGCTCGGGCTGGGTGTACAAGCACTGGCGCGGGCTATTCTATCCGGAAGGGCTGCCGCAGACGCGCTGGTTCGCCCGCTACGCGGAAGAGTTCGATACGGTCGAGATCAACAACAGCTTCTATCACCTGCCGAAACCAACCACGTTCGAGAAATGGCGCAAGCAAGCGCCGCCGGGCTTTTGCTACGCAGTGAAAGCGAACCGCTTCCTCACGCAGGCCAAGAAGCTGACGGATTGCGAGGAGCCGATGAAGCGGATGATGAGCGCCGTGCGGCATCTCGGCGATCGCCTCGGACCGATGCTCTACCAGCTTCCGCCGAGCATGAAAATCAACCTCGAACGGCTTGAAACATTTTTGAAAATTCTCCCTCCGAATGTGAACAGCGTGTTCGAGTTCCGTGACAAGAGCTGGTACGTGCCCGAGACCTACGAACTGCTCGACAGCTACGGCGCGAGCTTTTGCGTCCACGACATGCCGGACTCGAGGAGCGAGCGGATCGCGGTCGGGCCGATCGCGTACGTCCGCTTCCATGGCGGCGAAGGCAAATATTGGGGCCGCTATTCCGACGAGGGGCTGCTCAGCTGGACCGACTGGCTGATTGACCAGGCGCGGAACGGGAGGCCTTGCTGGTGCTATTTCAACAACGACATCCACGGCCACGCGATCGAGGATGCGCGCACGCTCAAGTCGATGGTTGGACAGATGCGCCGCTGAGCGCCTCGCCGAACGCACACACCGCGGCCCCGGTGTCGTCCTTCGCCCACACGGCCTGGCAGATGGCAAGGAAATCCGCACCGGCTTCGACCAGCGGGCTGGCATTGTCCGGCGTGATTCCGCCGATTGCAACGCAGGGGATTTCGAAAACCCTGGACCACCAGCTCAGAATCGACGGGTCGGGCCGGTAATCGGAGGGCTTGGTCGTGGTCGGATAGAACGCACCGAAGGCAACATAGTCCGCCCCAGCCTCGCCTGCTTCCATCGCCAAGTGGCGGCTGTCGTGGCACGTCTTTCCGATCTGCGCGCCCGGGCCGAGCAACGCCCGAGCCTCGCGAATGTCGCCATCGGTCTGGCCGAGGTGCACGCCGTCCGCGCCGATGCGCTTCGCCAGCGCCATGCTGTCGTTGACGATGAATGCGACCTCCGCGTCGGCGCAGATGCGCTGCAGCGGCTCGGCGAGACGCGCGAGCTCATGCTCGTCCACGTCCTTCACCCGCAGCTGGAACGCGGCCGCGAGGCCCGGCTCCAGCGCAGCGCTCAAACGATCCGGGAATGATCCGCCGACCTCTTGCGGGCTGATCAGGTAAAGCTTCGCCGGTTCGGTCCGCTGCGGCAGCGGGAAATCGACGAATTCTCCCTCTCCCGCTTGCGGGAGAGTGCCGGGGTGAGGGCCTGGATCATGTTCTGCGTTCAAGACACACCCTCACCCTCCGCCGCTTCGGGACCCCATGAAAGTACTACTTTCATGGGAACCCTTCGCGGCTCCTCCCTCTCCCGCGTGCGGGAGAGGGGCATTAGGCCATCACCTTCTCGGTCGAGGCGGCGTAGATTTCGTCGATGGCCCGGCCGAGCGTGGCGTCGAACTCGGCGTCGCTCTGGTCGTAGCGAAGGTCCGACAGCAACGCCCGGCTGAAGCTTGCGATCATTCCCTCGTTCTTGGCTAGCTCGCGGCAGGCCTCGTCGCGCGAGTAGCCACCCGAGAGCGCGACGACGCGAAGCACCTTGGGATGCTCGATCAGCGGAGCAAACTTGTTCGGCTCGGCGGGCAGCGAGAGCTTCAGCATCACGCGCTCGCCGTCGGAAATCTCCTCCAGCTCCTCGAGGATGGCCGACAGCAGCAAATCATCGCTCTCCGCCCGATCCGCGCTCCTGATGTTCACCTCGGGTTCGACGATCGGCGTCATGCCGTGGGCGAGAACCTGCTTTGCGACCTGGAATTGCTGGGCGACCGCGACCGCAATCCCCGGCGGACTGGCGGCGTTGATGACCGACCGCTCCTTCGTCCCGAACACGCCGAGGCCCTTGGCGCGCTCGAGCAAAGCGTCGAGCCCCGCGTTCGGCTTCATCAGCTGAACTCCGTTCTCCTCGGGCTCCAGTCCCTTGTCGATCTTGATGAACGGCACGATGCCCTTGTCGATCAGCACTTGCGGGACCGGCTTGCCGTCGATCCTCCCGTCCATCGTGCGCTCGAACAGGATCGCGCCGATCACCTTGCCGCTGCTGAAGCTCGGCGACGTGATGATCCGGGTGCGCATCTGGTGAATGAGGTCGAACATCTGCTCGTCATTCGACCAGGCGCCCTCCTCGATGCCGTAGCCCTTAAGCGCCTTGGGCGTCGAGCCGCCCGACTGGTCGAGCGCGGCGATGAACCCGTCGCCCCGCTCGATCTTCGCCGTCATTTCGTCTCTGGTCATGTTCATCCCTGTTCAGCTGTTGGAGACGGGTGGCCAAGGCGGTCCTTTGAGCTCCAGGCCGTTTCCTTCCGGATCGGTCAGATAGATTGAGGGGCCGTCGCCCTCCGCCCCGTAGCGCGATTTGATTTCGCTCTCGATCCCGTGACTCTTCAAGTGCCGGAGAATCTCCTCGCCATTCCACGGCAGCACTTGGAAGGCCACATGGTCGAGGTTGCGGCCGTCGCTGCCCGGCGCGGCGCCGCCCATCTGACCGAGCTTGCTGTCCACCGGCACGAGGTCGATCAGCGATGTCCCCACGCGGAGCTGATAAAGGCCGATGTCCTCCTGCTCCTTCTCCAGCCTCGCTCCGAGCACGTCGACGTAGAACCGCACCATTTGAGCAAGGTCGCTGACGCGCAGGACGACATGATCGATCGCGACGATGTTGATCATTGGCGTTCGAGCGCCGCCACGCCGGGCAAGGTGCGCCCCTCCATCCATTCGAGGAATGCACCGCCAGCCGTCGAGACGAAAGTGAAGTCCTGGGTTACGCCGGCATGATTGAGGGCGGCGACGGTGTCGCCTCCGCCGGCGACGGAGACCAGCGAGCCTTCTTTGGTCAGCGCCGCGGCGGTTTTCGCCAGCGCTACGGTCGCGGCATCGAACGGCGGCAGCTCGAATGCCCCAAGTGGTCCGTTCCAGACGAGCGTCCGACAGGTCTTGAGCACATCGGCGAGCGCCTCGACGGCGGCGGGGCCGACGTCGAGGATCATCTCGTCGGCTTGGACCTCGTGCACGTTGCAGGTGCGAAGGCTCGGCGGATCGGGCTCGAACTGCTTCGCGACCACCACGTCGTACGGCAGATGGATCGTGCAGCCGGCCTGCTCCGCGCGATCGAAGATCGCATTCGCTTCGCCGGTCAGCTCGTGTTCGCAGAGACTCTTGCCGACGTTCACTCCGCGGGCAGCGAGGAAGGTGTTGGCCATTCCGCCGCCAATGATCAGGTGATCGACCTTGCCGACCAGGTGTCCGAGCACGGCGAGCTTGGTCGACACTTTCGCGCCCCCGACCACGGCCGCCACGGGCCGCTCCGGATCGCCGAGCGCGCGTTCGAGCGCGTTGAGCTCGGCCTCCATCGCTCGTCCGGCATAGCTCGGAAGATAATGGGTGATACCCTCGGTCGATGCGTGCGCCCGGTGCGCGGCGGAGAACGCGTCGTCGACATAATAGTCGCCAAGCGCCGCCATGGCCTTCGCCAGCTCGCGATCGTTCTTCTCTTCGCCGGCGTGAAAGCGCGTGTTCTCGAGCACGCCGATGTTGCCCGGGAGCATCGTTTCGATCGCGCGTTCCGCTTCGGGTCCGCAGCAATCCTCGACGAATCGCACCGACCGCCCTGCAAGCCTGTGGATGGGAAGCACGAGCTGCGCGGTCGACATGTCCGGCCGCTTTTCGCCTTTCGGCCTCCCGAAGTGCGCCAGCAGAAGCACGATCGCGCCGCGGTCGCTGAGCTCGAGCACCGTCGGGAGCATCGCTCGGAGCCGGGTGTCGTCAGTGACCTTCGCGCCGTCCATCGGCACGTTGAGGTCGACCCGGACGAGCACGCGCTTGCCGGCCAAATCTTCCGGCAAGTCGTCGAGCGTCTTGAACCTAGCCAAGCTGGCCCATCGCGTGGGCGGTATCGACCATGCGGTTCGAGAAGCCCCATTCATTGTCGTACCAGCTGACGACCCGCACCAGCTTGCCGTCGAGCACCGCGGTTTCGAGGCTGTCGACGGTCGAGCTCTGGGGCGTGTGCACGATGTCCGCGGAAACGATCGGCTCGTCGGTGTAGACGAGGATGCCTTTCAGGCGGCTGCTCTCGCTCGCGCTCTTGAGGATCTGGTTGACCTCGTCGCGCGTCGTGTCGCGGCCCGGAACAAAGGTCAGGTCGATGATGCTCCCGTCAGGCACCGGCACCCGGATCGCCGAGCCGTCGAGCTTGCCCTTGAGCTCCGGGAGAACCTCGCCGACGGCCCGGGCCGCGCCGGTGGTCGTCGGAATCATCGACATCGCCGCGGCTCGAGCCCGCCGGAGGTCCTTGTGGATCTGGTCGAGGATCTTCTGGTCGTTGGTGTAGGCGTGGACCGTGGTCATCAGCCCGCGCTCGATGCCGAGCGCGTCGTTCAGCACCTTCGCGACAGGCGCGAGGCAGTTGGTAGTGCACGAGGCGTTCGAGACGATCTTCATCTCGGGCGTCAGCTTGTCGTCATTCACTCCATAGACGACGGTCAGGTCGACGCCCTTGGCCGGCGCTGAAATCAGCACCCGCTTTGCCCCCGCGTGGAGATGCGCCTCGCCGCCCGCGCGGTCGGTGAAGAATCCGGTGCATTCGAGCGCGATGTCGATCTGGTTGGTCTTGTGCGGGAGCTTGGCCGGGTCCTTCTCGGCGGTGACGTGGATGCGCTTTCCATTGACGAGGATGTCGTTGCCGTCGGTCGTGACGGTACCCGGAAATTTGCCGTGGACGCTGTCGTGGCCGAACAGCCAGGCGTTCGCCTTGGCATCGGCGAGGTCGTTGACGCTGACCAGCTCGAGCCCGCAGTCCGGCCGCTCGAGGATTGCGCGGGCGACGAGCCGCCCAATCCGCCCGAAGCCGTTGATCGCAACTCTCGTCATTGGATTCCTCGTTGTTTCAAGAAGTCGACGACGCGCGCGGCGATCTTGTCCGGCGTAAGGCCGAAGAAGTCGTAGGCGTCCTTCGCCGGCGCCGAGACTCCGAAGCGGTCGATTCCGATCCTCAGACCATGGAGGCCGGTGTAGCGCTCCCAGCCGAAGGTCGTGCCCGCCTCGACGGACACCCGCAGGATTTCGCGGTTGCTGACGTCGGGAAGGATGTCATCCCGATAGGGTTGCGGCTGCGCGTCGAAACGCTCGGTGCACGGCATGGAGACCACATCGGCACCGATCCCCTGC
>DASUIC010000103.1:0-35200 GCA_036273215.1 Sphingomicrobium sp. | reverse complement strand
TTACGCTTCCCGCGATTGCGCCCACCGTCCTGCTCGTTGCGATTCTCACCGTTGCCGGGATGTTCCAGTTGTTCGCCGAACCCTACGTCATGACCCAGGGAGGTCCCGCCGGGTCCACTGTCACTGTCCTCTATTTCATGTTCGAAGAGGGCTTCAAATGGTGGAACTTGGGCTCCGGGTCGGCGGTCGCATTCATCCTCTTCCTGTGCATCCTGGCCGTCACGCTCGTGCAGCTTAGGGTCGCGCGGAAGGCCGGAGCGATATGATCCGCGGCCGCATACTCACGCTCGTCGCTGCAATCGCGGCATTGCTCGTGCTGATCCCGCTTGTCTGGATGCTGGCTGTCAGCTTCATGGCGCCAGGCGAAGCCGCGCAATTTCCACCGCCACTGCTCCCGTCGCACCCGACGCTCGTCAATTATCGGACGCTGTTCGAGCAATATGGGGTCGGCCGATACCTACTGAACAGTCTGTTGATCTCGAGCCTCGCGACGATCCTTGCGCTGCTGTTCGTGGTGCCCGCGGGCTATGCCTTCGCGAAGCTCCGGTTCAGTGGCCGCGACGCAATCTTCCAGGCTCTCATCGCGCTGCTGGTCGTGCCCGGGCAGATCGGGATGTTGCCCTTATATCTCGAGCTCAAGGCGATGGGCCTCGTCAACAGCTACGCCGGGGCGCTCGTGCCGTGGCTTGCCGGCATTTTCGGCATTTTCCTCGTCCGCCAGTTCTGCCTGTCGATCCCAACCGAGCTGCTCGAGGCAGCACGGGTCGACGGCGCGAGCGAAGGGCTGATCCTGCGCCGGATCGTGCTCCCGACTCTGAAGCCCGTCCTGATCACGCTGGCGCTGTTCGTCTTTCTCGGCAGCTGGAACGACTTCATGTGGCCGCTGATCGTACTCGCCGACCAGCACCTCTACACGCTTCCGGTTGCGCTCGCGGCACTGTCGCGCGAGCACGTCCAGGACGACGAGCTGATGATGGCCGGCTCGGTTGTCACGACGCTGCCGGTCCTCGTCCTGTTTCTGGCTCTCCAGCGTTACTATCTCGACGGCCTGCTCGCCGGAAGCGTCAAAGGGTGAGGCATTTGGCGATACTGCCGGCGCTGCTGACGCTCGCCGCTGCGAACCCCATTTTCACTGATCCGATGAATGACGCGGCTGCATGGCCGGCGCGCGGCTCCGATCAGGTGTCTGCGAGCAGTCGAACGGCCAACGGCGCAATCGTGCTCAGCTATGATTTCGACGGAGTGAACGGCTATGCTTACATGCGCCGCAGCGCCGACATTGCGTTGCCTCGCAATTTCGAGGTTCGCTTCCGGATGCGCGGATACGGCGGACGAAACGACATTCAGTTCAAGCTCACGAGCGGCGGCAATGTCTGGTGGAAGGTCTGGCGCAACAGACGCCCATCGGCAAATTGGGAAGATGTCGTCATCCCTGCCGATGACTTAAGCTTCGCTTGGGGGCCGGCGAGCGACCACAGACTGAGTAGGGCGGATGGAATTGAACTGGTAGTTGCCCGCGACCGCGACGGCGGTGCCGGGACGATTGCGATTGGCAAGCTGCAGATCATTCCTTTGGCCGGGGAACCGAAGCCGGTGATCGCAGGGGAGGACCAAGCGAATTCGGCACTCGAGGCAATCGCGAGAGCCGCGCCGCGCGGTGCTTATCCCCGCGCGTTCGTCGGAGAGCAGCCCTATTGGACTCTTGCAGGATCGGACGGGCACGGAATCGCTGCCCTTATCGATGAGGATGGAGCGATAGAGTTCGACAAAGGCGGCTATTCCATCGCGCCTGTTGTGGGCGACCATGGAAAGACCTTTGATTGGGCCAACGTTACTGAAGGACAGCGTCTCGCAGGTGGACGCCTGCCGATTCCGACCGTCGAATGGTCGACCTCTCGCTTCGATCTTCAGACGACGCTCCTTGCTGATTATGCCGGTCGCGCGGCGTACGCGGTCTACACTCTGACCAACCGCGCGCGATCGAGCCGAGTCGTCGAGCTCCGGCTCCAGCTCCGTCCGTGGCAGGTGAATCCGCCATCGCAGTTTCTTGCTCAGAAGGGCGGTGCGAGTCCGATTTCGGCGATTCAGCAATCCGGAAACGCAGTCACCGTCGTCCAGCCGGGGGAAGATGGCGACGAGCCCGCGCGGCGTCGACTCCTCGTCGGCCCCGGCGCGGCATTCCGGCGCATCGACCAGCCCGCAAGCGCTGGCGCCCACATGGCTGGCATGGACATCGTCTATCGTTTGAGGCTCGCGGCCGGAGCAGCTCGTCGGATCGTCCTTGCGGCGCCTGCCAAAGCGAATGTTCCGCCGTTCGACACCAGTCTTTCCGAGACGCTCGATTATTGGCGGGGCACGCTCGGCCGCGTCGCAGTCACCGTTCCACCCGCCAAGCAGCCGTTTGCCGATAGCCTCGCATCGGCACTCGCCTATGTGCTGATGAGCCGCGACGGTCCGATCCTGAGGCCGGGCACACGTAGCTACGATCGCGCCTGGATTCGGGACGGCGCGATGATGTCCGAAGCATTGCTGCGCATGGGGCGCGCAGATGTCGCTCGAGCGTTCGCCGATTGGTACGGAACCCATCAATTTCGTAGCGGAAAGGTGCCGTGCTGCGTCGATTTCCGCGGTGGTGATCCGGTTCCGGAAAACGACAGCCAGGGCGAGTACATCTATCTCGTCAGCGAGCTGTACCGCCTCACGCATGATCGTGCTGCTCTCGAACGCGAGTGGCCTCGCGTGCTCGCGGCCGTGCGCTACATGGACGAGCTGAGATTGTCTGAACGCACGAGGCGTGTGTCCGACCTGGAGTTCGGACTGATGCCTGCTTCGATCAGCCACGAAGGCTATTCCGCAAAGCCGCAATTCAGCCTGTGGGATGATTTCTGGGCGCTTCGCGGGTATCGCGATGCAGCCGCGCTCGCCCTTGTCTCGGGAAGTCCTGAAGCTGGCCGCATCAGCGCGTCGCGCGACCAATTTGCCGCCGATCTCCATTCCGCAATTCTTGCTTCACGCGATCACTGGAAGATCAACTTCATTCCGGGTGCGACAAGCCTTGGTGATTTCGATCCGACGTCCACGACGATCGCGCTCGACCCGGCAAATGACCAGGGACAACTCGATCCGGCGATGCTTGACGCGACATTCGGTAGGTACTGGAAAGAGTTCCGGCAACGAGCGGCCGGCACTCGCGAATGGAGTGACTATACACCCTATGAGATTCGCATCATCGGCGCGTTCGTTCGGCTGGGCTGGCGCAACAAGATCGACGCGCTTCTGCACTTCTTCATGCCTGGACGTCGGCCGGAGGGCTGGAACCAATGGGCCGAGGTGGTCGGTCGTGACCCGCGAAAAGTGCGTTTCATCGGCGATATGCCGCATGCCTGGGTGGAATCGGACTTCATCAGGTCAGCGCTCGACATGTTCGCATGGGACCGGAGGGATGAAGAGGCACTGGTCCTCGGGGGAGGGCTGTCGGAGAGTTGGCTGAGCGGTCGCGGTTCCGCAATCCGCGGCCTTGTTACGCCTTATGGCTCACTCGACTTCAGCATGCGAGGAAACCGAGGCAATCTTGTTGCGCTGATAGGAGGCGCCGCCCGGCCTCCCGGCGGCTTCGTGATTGCGTGGCCCTTTGCCGGCAGCCCTCCGCCCGTATTGGTTGATGGACAACTGAGGCAGTGGCCGAAGGCGGGTCTTCGTATCCGCTCAACTGGCCGGCCGATCCGAATCAGCGTTGCCCCGACCGCAGGCTCAATTTCCCGACTCCGAATGATCAACAAGGACGCGTGATGGGTCGATTTCCCGATGGATTCCTGTGGGGGGCTGCGACGGCAGCGTATCAGATCGAGGGTTCACCTCTCGCTGACGGTGCTGGACCGAGCATCTGGCAGCGGTTCAGCCATGATCCCCGGCTGATGGCGTCAAAAGGCGATACAGGCGATGTCGCGTGCGACCACTACAACCGCATGGAGCAGGACGTCGGATTGATGAAGCAGCTGGGCCTGCAGGCCTATCGCTTCTCGGTCGCGTGGGGCCGCATCCTTCCCGATGGAACGGGTCGAATCAACGAAGCGGGAATCGATTTCTACGATCGCCTGGTCGACCAACTGCTGGCGAACGGGATCGAACCATTATGCACCCTTTATCACTGGGACCTCCCCTCCGCGCTCGACGATCGCGGCGGATGGCTCAATCGCGACATCGCAAAGTGGTTCGCCGATTATGGCCGCATCATGTTCGAGCGGCTCGACGGTCGGGTCAAGAAATGGGTGACGCTCAATGAACCTTGGGTTATCACCGACGGCGGCTACCTTCATGGGGCGCTCGCCCCCGGACACCGAAACGTCTTCGAAGCCCCGATCGCCAGCCACAATTTGATGCGCGCCCATGGTGCGGCGGTGAACGCTTACCGGGAGATTGGCTCCCACGAAATCGGCCTGGTGGTGAATATCGAGCCGAAGTACCCGGCCAGCGAAAGCGCCGAAGACATTGCAGCCGCAAATCGCGCTGATGCCTACATGAACCGTCAGTATCTCGATCCCGCCCTGAAAGGCCGGTATCCTGACGAGCTTGGCGAAATTTTCGGTGAAGCTTGGCCGAATTGGCCGGAATCCGATCTCGAGGATATCGCGCAGCCGATCGATTTCGTCGGCATCAATTATTATACGAGGAACGTCGTCCGGCACGATCCGAAGCAGTGGCCATTGCGTGCTGCGGCCATACCTCAAAAAATGGCGACGCATACGGAAACGGGCTGGGAGGTGCATCCGGCCGCGCTCAAGGATGTCCTGATCTGGTTCAAAGATCGCTACGGCCCACTCCCGATTTACATCACCGAGAACGGCTCAGCGTTCTACGACCCACCGGTCGCGCCGAGCGATGGCGTCCACGATCCGCTAAGGTGCGCCTATCTCACCCAGCATCTCCGAGCGGTTGCGGACGCAATCGAGGCCGGAGTGGACGTCCGGGGCTACATGCTCTGGTCGCTTTTCGACAATCTCGAGTGGTCGCTCGGCTACACGAAGCGGTTCGGCATCGTCCATGTGAACTTTGAGACACAGGAGCGTACGCCCAAGGACAGTGCCGCCATGTACAGTCAGATTATAGCGTCGAATGGTGCTGACTTCACTGCCCGCGGTTCTGACCGCCCGAATGCGGGCCATAACGGGCTCTAATCGACTCTTCGCGACAAACCGACTGCTGAGCTCCGAACTTGCCAGGCGGTCGCTTACGCATCCCGAATATCATCGACCATGGCTGGCCAACCCTCGAAAAGCGAGCCGCGTCGATCTAGCGCAACAAGTCGCTTCATCTCGCGAGCGCACGCATCAAGGTCGTCCTTGAGCATCTGGATGGAAATGTCGATTTCATCCTAGGCACGGCACTCGCGTGTGAGTAGATTGGACCGGGCGGTCACTCGCGCACCGTAGTATCCGTGCTCGACGTGGAACTTACCGAGGATGCCGGCCATATCCGTCTCCATCGCATAATCCATGCGGGCCGCTCTGTAGAGCATGTGTGGGCCGATGTCCGCCTTTCATTGCGGACTTCGTTCATTCGCTCCCGCGCATGCGGCGCTGTCTATCGCAGTGGGGAGGCCTTTTAGTGCGCCGGAACGCGCCATATGTGTTCGATCGGAATGGCAGCTTTCGACCCAAAGCTGACATCAGGAATCGCCCCAATCAAGTTTTGTGCGTCGTGCACGGACCGAGGCGTGGATCGACCGAACATCTGACTGTTAGCCCTTTAGATTGGGGAGAGACTTAGGCTTGGTCGCATCGTGAATTGTTGCGGCCAATGCGGAACGTCGGGATACTTTCCCTTCCAAGTGCGGCAGCCAGTCTCGGTCGAGTACGAGCAACCACACTCCCGAACTGAAACCTGGCGATCTGCTTCCGCCGGACCGAGCAATCTGGCTTTCGAGTCTGGCCGCATACCTTCCCATATCCCCGATTGCTGCCGTCGCGCTTCCGCTCGCAAGAAGAGATGTAGATTGACCCAGAAATTCGTCTGCAACTCAAAAACTCGATCACGACAAAAGCCCGACTCTATCGCCGGTGAATTAGCCCGCTCTCCATGACGCCCCAGTGCGGGGCTCAAAGCGAACATCGCTATCAGTGCGAGCATCAACAGTATGGATGCTACCGGGGCACTGGTAACGCAAGGGTTCCCAAACTGGCGATTTTCGAGCGGCAATTCCTAAGGCGACTAGTCCCATTCTACATGTCCGCTTTCCCGCCGTTCCTGCCATCTAGGTCCGGGGATTACCACTGCACACAGCAGTAGGAACAACCCTGGGCGCGTGGCGATGATTTGCCGTGCAATGTCCGACACGGCGAAGCCTTTCCGCGCGCGGACAATTGACTGCCGAGCGCTGGCAAAGAGCACTCTCAGCCAAATCGACACGAACCCGCCTAGGCTGAGATAAAGAACTGAGCAGCGATCCCGCGTCTTCGGACATACCAAGTACACCCTGTCACCGTATTTTCCGATTGACTTTGCTGTCTCTACCAATCGATCATAGTATTCATCGTAATAGACGAATTCGACTCTGACATGAAAATGCTCCGGAATATATGTAATCAAATAGGGAATGTGATGTTTGATAGCCACTTCATTCTTGCATGACTTTCGAAACATTCCGGAGTCGCGAAGATGCTTTATCCGGATGGTCGGAACCTTTTCCAGTGAGTACTCAAGCGACCCCATCGCGCCCTCCCTCGCGCGCGCGAGTGCTGCACACGGATGGCTTAGTGCATCTTTTCACAGGTCGCGACCACCGCGGTCGGAGAATGCGTCGACACAATCTGTCGAGAATGCGCGGAATTCGCGTCTGACAGCGCTGAATTCGGCTGATCGCCCCGACGAATAGCAGGCGTTTTCAGCCCCTTACCGCGATTAGGAAGACGTCCGTCTCCGGCAAACGTACGGGAATGGTGCCCAGGGGCGGAATCGAACCACCGACACCGTGATTTTCAGTCACGTGCTCTACCAACTGAGCTACCTGGGCGCTTGGATTCAGGCAGGCCGCCCGCTCAAGCGGAGCGGTCCCTACCGGTCGCTATCCTCGCTGTCCACCCTGTCCGGAGGCGCCACCGGGCCGGGAATGCGATAGCCCTCGCCGAGCCACTTCAGCAGGTCGCGATCCTTGCAGCCGCGGCTGCAGAAGGGGGCATGCTCCGGTTTCTGGGGCTTTCCGCACAGCGGGCATGTGTTTGGCTTGTCAGCGCTTTTCGGCATACCCGCCCGAGATGGGGAGGGCGGCATCGCTGCGCAACTCGACCGCTCCGCCAACCTGCCGCGACAGTGCGCCGGTCCAGTTGCTGCGGGCTTTCAGGACAGCAATAACCGCCGGATGGGCGACGAGCCGCTTGGGACCGGCCGCCTCGAACGCGGCGCGCCTGAGCAGCGCCCGCGCCTCGAATGGGGCACGGTCGTGGGCTAGCTCGATCAAGGAGGCGCGGTGGCGCGGCCGCACGATCTGAACGAAGCCGAAACCGTTGATTGCCGTCCGTTCGAACGGCTTGGGCAAATGCTCGTCGATCGCTTCCGCAGCGAGGCGGCGGGCTTCCTTGTTACCGACGGTCGGCAGGTCGATGCCGATGGAGCCGCCGATGTCCAGGCGACCGACCGCGTTCGCCGCCTCCGCTGCCCCGCGGACGGCAAGCTCCTCCGGTGGCAGCGTGCCGTCGACGTCGATCAGAGTCATTGCAGGCGTGGTCGAGATGCGGAGCTCGCCTCCGGCGAACGGCACGAGGCCGCTTCGCGCTTCGTCCATGACATCGTTCCATCCCGCTTGCGCAAGCTCATCCCGAGCAGCGGGAAAGGTGAGCATACGGCCGGCGAGCGATGGCGGATCCATCGGAGAAGCGTCGCTCAGCTTTGCAAGCGGGCGCTTCCAGGGCTCGCATCCGGGAATCGCCTCGCGAGTGACTTCGATCGTCAAAGGCGCGCCTTCGGTTACTCCTGGAGCGCCTCGGGGAAGCAGATATTCCAGATCGGCCTCATCGACGGCGACGGCGTTGCGGCCCCAGCTTCCGACGCTGGTCAGCCGGGCCGAAATGACGCTTCCGGCTCGCTGAACGCCATCGGGATGAATGCGCGCTTCGACAATTCTGCCTTCATCGATCATTGCGGCCCGCGTCTCTCCAATACCGCGCTCAATCAGCCATTCAGGCAAGTGGGTACCCCGCGGATTTCAGCAGGACGCGCGTTTCGGCGAGCGGGAGTCCCACGACGTTCGAATAGCTTCCGGCGATGTGGCGGACGTAGACTTCGCCATAGCCTTGGAGCGCATAGCCGCCGGCCTTTCCGCGCCATTCGCCGTGGCTCGCATAATAGGCGATCTCCTGATCGCTGAGGCGCTTCATAGCGATCATCGTCTCGACCAATCGCTCGCGAATGCTCCCGCCCGGAATCGCAAGCGCTACGCCGGTCAGCACGCGGTGGCGGCGGCCCGAGAGCAAGTTCATGCAGGCGCGAAGCGTCTCCTCATCCTCGACTTTCGGAAGGATGCGGCGACCCACTGCAACCACGGTGTCGGCGGCGAGCACCAACGCATCGGGCTCTCTGGCCGCGACTGCATGCGCTTTCTCGCGCGCAAGCCGTAGCGCATGGTCACGCGGCAGCTCGCGCTTTGGCACGCTCTCATCGATATTTGCGGGAATGACCGCGTCGGGTTCAATGCCGATGCGCGCGAGCAGGTCGAGGCGGCGCGGGCTCGCCGAAGCGAGAACCAGCCTCATCAGGGATAACCGGGCGGGCCTCCGCGGCCGGGCATGAAGCGATAGGTGATGCGGCCTTTCGTGAGGTCGTACGGCGTCAGCTCGACCAGTACGTCGTCGCCGGTGAGCACGCGGATGCGGTTCTTGCGCATCTTGCCGGCGGTGTGGCCGAGGATTTCGTGGCCGTTCTCGAGCTTCACGCGGAACATCGCGTTCGGCAGCAGCTCCACCACCGTCCCGCGCATCTCGAGCAATTCTTCCTTGGCCAAGCAAATCCTCTTTCGTGTGCAAAAGTCGCGGAGGCTTAGCGGCGCTTCCGCCAAATGTGAAGGCGCGGGCGCCTAGACGGTGAGCACCGTCGATCCGGTCGTCTTTCGCGCCTCGAGCGCGCGATGCGCCTCGGCGGCGTCTTTAAGTGGAAAGCGCTGCTTCACTTCGATCTTGACCTTGCCGCTGAGCACCATGTCGAACAGGTCGCCCGCGGCCCGTTCGAGCTCGGGCCTGGTCGCGACATAATCGAACAGGGTCGGCCGGGTCAGGAACAGCGATCCCTTCTGCGCGAGGATCGCGGGGGAAAATGCGTCGACGGGCCCAGAGGCGTTGCCGTAGCTCACCATCGTTCCGCGGCGATGAAGGCAATCGAGCGACTTGATGAAGGTGTCGCGGCCGACGCCGTCATAAACCACCGGCAACTTCTCTCCCGCCGTCAGGCTCGCGATCTCGGCGACGAAATCCTGGCGCGTGTAGACGATCGGATGCGCGCAGCCGTGAGCGCGCGCGAGCTCGGCCTTCTCTTCGGTGCTGACCGTACCGATCACGGTGGCCCCGAGCGCCGCGGCCCACTGGCACATGATGAGCCCGACTCCGCCCGCGGCCGCATGGATGAGAATCATGTCGCCGTCCTGCACGGCGTACACGGAGCGCAGGAGCATGTGCGCGGTCATGCCCTGGAGCATCATCGCGGCAGCCTGTTCGCTGGTGATTGCGTCGGGGAGCTTCACCAGTCGGTCGGCGTCGATCAGCCGCTCCTCGGCATAGCCGCCGGTGCCGCCCGCATAAGCGACGTGGTCGCCTACGCTCACCTGCGTGACGTCGGGGCCGACGGTCTCGACCACTCCGGCTCCCTCGACTCCCGGGGTGAAGGGCAGCTGCTGGGGGTAGAGACCGGTGCGGTGATAGACGTCGATGAAGTTCAGCCCGACGGCTTCCTGCCTTATCTTCGCCTGGCCGGGGCCAGGATCGCCGACGGCGACTTCTTCCCACTTCAGGACCTCGGGTCCTCCAGTCTGATGGACTCGGATTGCATGCGGCATAGCGCCGTACAACGCTTCTCGAACGGAAAAGAAAAGCCCCGCTGCGTCAGATGCAGCGGGGCTTCAGGCCAGTGTCGCTGAAGTCAGACCGCCGCGTGCGCCGCCAGGGCCGCAAGCAGAAGCAGCGCGACGATGTTTGTGATCTTGATCATCGGATTGACGGCCGGGCCGGCGGTGTCCTTGTACGGATCGCCGACGGTGTCACCGGTCACCGCCGCCTTGTGGGCCTCCGAGCCCTTGCCCCCGTAATTGCCGTCTTCGATATACTTCTTGGCGTTGTCCCACGCGCCGCCGCCGCTGGTCATCGAGATGGCGACGAACAGGCCCGATACGATCACCCCGAGGAGCAGCGCCCCGACCGCAGCAAGGCCGTTCTCTCGTCCGGCGACGAGGCCGATCACGAAATAGACGACGATCGGCGCGAGCACCGGAAGAAGCGACGGGATGATCATTTCGCGGATCGCGGCCTTGGTCACGAGGTCGACGGTGCGCGCATAGTTCGGGCGCACCGATCCATCCATGATTCCTGGATTGTCGCGGAATTGCTGGCGGACTTCTTCGACCACCGCTCCGCCGGCGCGGCCGACCGCAGTCATGCCCATCGCTCCGAACAGGTAGGGAAGCAGCGCGCCGAGCAGCAGCCCGACGATGACGTAGGGGTTCGACAGGCTGAACAGCTTGTCGAGATCGGTGGTCACGCCAATCGAGCCACCGAACTCGCGCAGGTCGGCGGTGTAAGCGCCAAACAGCACCAGCGCTGCGAGGCCGGCCGAGCCAATCGCATAGCCCTTGGTGACCGCCTTGGTCGTGTTGCCGACGGCGTCGAGCGCGTCGGTGCGCTGGCGTACATCCTCCTCGAGACCAGACATTTCGGCGATTCCGCCCGCGTTGTCGGTGACCGGGCCGTACGCATCGAGCGCGACCACCATGCCGGCGAGCGCGAGCATCGCTGACGCGGCGAAGGCGACTCCGAGGAAGCCGGCGAGCTGGTAGCTCGCGATCAGCCCGACGATGATGACGATCGTCGGAAGCGCGGTCGATTCGAGGCTGATTGCCAGGCCCTGAATGATGTTGGTTCCATGGCCGGTCTGACTCGAACGCGCGATCGACTGCACCGGGCGATAGTTGGTGCCGGTGTAATATTCCGTGATCCAGACAATCAGCGCTGTCACGGCGAGGCCGATCAGGCTTGAGTAGAACAGGTCCATCCCGGTGAAGGCGCCGGCGACACTTCCCGTCGCGGCATCGGCGGTGCCGCCGATCGGCGAATTCAGGTCGCCGTGCAGCGAGAAATGGAAGGCGCCGTAGATGGCCGGGATGGCGAGGATCGTCGCCGTCCAGAAGCCTTTGTACAGCGCGCCCATGATCGAGCCGCCCTTGCCGAGCCGGACCATGTAGGTGCCGATGATCGACGTGATGATGCACACGCCGCCGATCAGCAGCGGAAGGATCATCAGCGGCATCAGCAGTGGCGAGGTGCCGAGCGCAAGCGCGACCGACACCATGGTGATGCCAACCGTCACGACATAAGTCTCGAACAGGTCGGCGGCCATTCCGGCGCAGTCGCCGACATTGTCGCCGACATTGTCGGCGATCACCGCGGGGTTGCGCGGATCGTCCTCGGGAATCCCGGCCTCGACCTTGCCGACGAGGTCGGCGCCTACGTCAGCGGCTTTGGTGAAGATTCCGCCGCCGAGCCGCGCGAAGATCGAGACGAGCGAGGCGCCGAGCGCAAGCGCGGTCAGCGCCGTCACGACCGCCCGGTCATTCGGCGCATAGCCGCCAGGGCCGGTCAGGTACCAGAACAGCACCGAGATCGCGAGGAGCGCGAGGCCGGCGACAAGCAGGCCGGTGACTGCGCCAGCCCGGAATGCAGTGGTCAGCCCGCTCTGCAGGCTTTTGCGCGCGGCCTCTGCGGTGCGCACATTGGCGCGGACGGAGATGTTCATTCCGATAAAGCCCGCCGAGCCGGACAGAATCGCTCCGATCAGGAACGCGATGGCCGACAACGGCTTCAGGAAAATGCCGATGATGATCGCGACGATGATCCCGACGATCGCGATGGTCGTATATTGCCGGCGCAGATAGGCTCCAGCGCCTTCCTGGATCGCGGCGGACACTTCGACCATCCGCTGGTTGCCGGGCGACATGGCGAGCACCTGCCGGCTGGTCACGATCCCGTAGAGCACGGCGATGACGCCGCACGCGATAGCGATGTAGAGCAAAGTCATGGGTTATGCGTCCCCGTTCTTTAGGCGAATGGGCGCGGCCGGGAAGACGGCGGCGGCCGGAAATCGCGCGGTCTTTAGGGGGCGTTTTCGCGGCTTGCAACCGCGCGGATTGAACGGGTTAGCGGATCAGGAAGGCGACAGCCATGCCGGACAGCAGCCCGCTAAGGCCAATCAGCCATTGGCGGATGGGAAATCCCGCAATGCACGTCGCCCGAATGCTCAAATCCCAGCCTTTCCGGCAGTTCGACGGGCTTGCCCCCGCTCGTCAGCGAAACTCCAGCTTCGCCGGCGGAGAGGCATCCGACCCGAGTGATCCTCGTCCCCTGTGGTAAAGAAAGCGTTGAAGGATCGAGTTCGGCCGGTAGAGCGGCGAGTAGCGCGTAATCGTCGCCGCCGGTCGCTGCGAAGAGCCGCGTGTTCAAACCATCGCCCAGTTCTGCGATCAGCGCCTTCGAGAGCGGGAGGGCATCGAGATCGATTGCCGCAGTGAGCCTGCTTGCCTGCGCGAGCTTCCGTGCGTCGAGAAGCAGGCCGTCCGAGACATCCATCATGGCGTGGGCGTGAGGGGCGAGCGCCTGTCCGGCGCTGAGCTGCGGAATTGGGCGCCGATAGATCTCCACTAGCGGTCCCATCGCATTCCGGTCTTCGATCAGCGCTCGGAGCCCGGCTGCCGCATCGCCTATGGCACCCACAAGCCAGAGTGTGTCGCCGGACTTTCCGCCCGACCGCTCCGGTATGTTCGGTCCACCCCGCCCGATGACGGTCATCCCGAGAACCCGCGGAGTCCCGGGAGCAAGCGCGATCGTGTCTCCCCCGACGAGCGGCAGAGCGTAGCTTTCGCACGCTGCTTCCACGCCGGTCAGGAAATTTTCTTCCCATTCGCTTTCGCCAGAGATGGTCAGCGAAAGGATCGCGGCGGCGGGTTCGGCGCCTTTGCCGGCAAGGTCCGACAAATTGACTGCGACCAGCTTCCAGCCGACGCTAGCCGGCGGGTCGCCGGGTAAGAAATGGACTCCTTCGGCGATGCTGTCGTGGGTGATCACGAGCCCGTCGAGCAACGCCACATCATCGAGAAGCCCGCGCGCCTCGGGTGCGGTCGCGACTTGCCGCAGCCGTTCGATGACCTCAGATTCGTTCACCGGATCAAGCTCTAGCACGTCACTCCCGCGAAAGCGGGAGTCTCGCTCGAAAAAAGGGCATCCCAAATTCACGGTCGGAATTACCGGCGCGCGTCTTTCGCGATTGCGTCGAGCAGGCCGTTCACAAACCCGCTCTCGCGCTTGTCGAAGAAGGCGTGGGCGACGTCGACATATTCCGAGATGACGGAGGCGACCGGCACGTCGGGGCGCGCGATCAGCTCGTACGCGCCGGCGCGCAGGATCGCGCGCATCGGCCGGTCGAGCCGCTCGAGCGTCCAGCCAGTTGCCAGCCGCTCACCGATCAGCTTGTCGATGTCGACGCGACGGGCTGCCGCGCCCATTACGATGTCGTCGAAGAAGTCGCGCTCGGCTTCGTGATAAGTCTCGTCCTCGATTGTCGCGCCGAGGCGATGATCGTGAAATTCCTTGAGCAGTCGCGGCAGCGGAGTCCCCTCCATCTCTTGCTGGTAGAGCGCCTGCACGGCCGCGAGACGAGCGGCGGAACGGGAGCGGGAACGCGTCTCGGCCATGCGCTGCCGCTTAGAGGCGGCGATGCGGAGGGTCAAAAGGATGCGCGCTCAGGAGCAGCGCGGCACCGAGGTTGTGGTTCCTTGAAGCGCGGGGTTGAACCAGATCCGGCGCAGCGGGTAATCGATTGCAAGGCTCCTTAGCCGAAGTGCGGCTGGGCCGATGACGCCGTCGAGATGAGCGCCTGCCGCAGATGCGGCACGATCGACGCCCGCCGATTCAATGACGGCAATCCTTTGACCCGGCGCGGCGCCGGCAACCTCGACAACGGCGGCCGAACGGGTGGCGGCTTCCACACCGCCAGCACCGCGTATAATCGTTCTGGTGCCTCCCTGGATCGACGCCAGGCGAGCGGCGGACGGCGACAGGACGGCTGAGACAGCAGCAGTGTCAAACGCAAAGATCATGGAACGGCCATTCACTTTCGCCGGAACAAGTATCAGCGGCTCCTTCGGCGCAAGCGCGAATCTCTCGCCGCCCGTGGCGGGGGATCGTCCGAACTCGATGTTTCACCGCTGGTAATCGATCGCGAATGCGGTGCCGTGAAGGAAGGCGTAGCCCACGGCAGCATCGAATCGTCCGTCGGGGGCCGCGGCTTTCAGGCCGCGGGTGACTGCTGCCGTGGCCGTCTCGAGCGGCCCTAGCACGAACAAGCCGATATCCGCTCCGTATACGTCGAGGGGTCCGCCGATGGAGCCCTTGGCTATTGTCCCTCGAGCCAGATTCCATCGGACAGCGGCCTCCCGTGCGACGTCCGGCGTCAGAAACACGCCGAAAGGGAGGGCGGCGCCTGTATCGATCAGCGTTTTCACCGGATGAGTCTTGTTGAGACACCCCGGCGCGGTCACGAACCATGGTGAGGCAGGCGAGGACGTAAACGGTATCGGCGCTGCCGAACTGGAGCCGATCAAAGCCGATGCCGCGAGCATATGGAGACGGCGCGGCCGGATCACGGATAACTGACCGTCTTCGGCACTTCGGGCAGGGGAATGAATTCCTGGTCGTCGCCGGGCACGACGCCAAAGCGCATCGCTTTCCAGTCTTCCTTCGCCTGGTTGATTCGGTCGCGGGACGAGGAGACGAAGTTCCAGAAAACGTACCGGCGTGTGGCGAACGCCTCTCCCCCCATCAGCATCGCGCGCCCGCCGCTCGCGCTCGACAGCCGCGCTTCGTGACCGGGGCGGAGGAGATAGAGCGTGAACAACTCGAGCGGCGCCCCGTCGAGTGCCGCTTCGCCCGCGACCAGCATCACCGCGCGCTCGTCGACCTCCGCATCGATCGGGATCGATCCCCCGGTGATCTCGATGTCGGCATAAATGGTGGGCGAATCGCAGCGCGTGGCTGCCGTGCGGCCCCACAACGTGCCCATCAGCACGCGCGCGTGCACGCCAGCATCTTCGATGACCGGAAGTCGGTCGGCAGCGACATGGTCGAAGGCTGGCGCGACCTCCTCAGCCCCATCCGGAAGGGCGATCCAGGTCTGCATCCCGTAGAGGCTCGGCCCGGTCGGTCGCAAATGCTCGGGCGAGCGCTCCGAATGGACGATCCCGCTTCCCGCGGTCATCAGGTTGATCGCTCCCGGCTCGATCACTGCATGCGATCCGATGCTGTCACGATGCTCGATCGCGCCTTCGAACAAATAAGTGACGGTCGCGAGATTGATGTGCGGATGCGGCCGAACGTCCATGCCGCGCCCGGCCGGAAGCCGCGCTGGCCCGAACTCGTCGACGAAGATGAACGGCCCGATCATCGTCCGCTGCTTTGCGGGGAGCGTGCGGTTCACCTTGAAGTCGCCCAGGTCGTGGGTGACCGGCGTGATCACCTGCTCGAACGCCGCTTCGATCGTCGCCATCATTGTTCTCCCGGAGCGCTCGCCCGGATCGACAGGGCATGGACCCGCTCGTGCATGAGGTCGCCGAGCGCGGCATAAATCAAGCGCTGCCGTTCTATCCGGCTCTTGCCCGCGAACCCGGGGCTTTCAATCCGCAGGCTGAAATGGCTTTCGCCCGCGGGATTATAGCCGCCGTGGCCGCGGTGCTGCTCGCTGTCGTCGGTCAGCTCGACCCGGCTGGGCGTTAGCGCCGAGTTGAGGCGCCGGAGCATTTCAGTCGCGACCGGTCCGGTTTCCTGGGCGTTCATGGCTCTTATATAGAGGCGTTCAATGGCGACGAAGCAATCCAGGCTGCACGGACGGGTCGAAGGGGCGAGGGCACGGTGCGCGGTCCCGGGCTGCACCGCGCCCGGCGAATTTAAGGCACCTCTCCAGCCGGCCAATTTTGACGGGCCCGGCGCCTGGCGCTTCCTGTGCCTCGACCACGTTCGCGAGCACAACGCGACGTACAATTTTTTCGAAGGAATGAGCACCGACGAGATTACTCAGGCGCAGCATCCGCTCGCCGGATGGGAGCGCCCGAGCCGCAAGTTCGCGGCCAACGGCGCCGATCCGCCGCCGAGGTGGAGTGACTTCGCCGATCCGCTCGACGCGATCTCGACGCGCTTCGGACGCATCCGCGAGCGTTCCAGGCCGTCGCGCTTCAGCAAAACCGAGCACCGCGCTCTTTCGGTTCTCGGTCTTGGAGAAGATGCGGACAGGCACCAGCTGCGCCAGCGCTATTCGGGGCTCGTCCGGCGCTATCATCCCGACAAGAACGGCGGCGACCGTTCGCACGAGGGTCGTCTCCGCGAGGTGATCGAGGCCTATCAGCTGCTGAGGAAAGCGGCGGCTTTCGCCTAATCCCGGTCCGGCGCGCCGAGTGGGAAGTAGGCGCGATACGGCCGGGCTTCATCGACGACCTGGGCGACTTGCGGATGGGCGAGCAGCCGGGCGCGATATGCTTTTACCTTCGGGCGCTCGTCGCCGATCTCTTCGACCCAATCTGCGTAGAATAGAGCGGGCGCGGCGGCGCAGTCGGCTAGCGTGAAGCTGCCGCCCGCCGCCCAGCCGCTGTCGGGCAAGTTTCCTTCGAGCCAGTCGTAAGCGATGAGGAGGTTCTTGCGGCCAAGTTCAGCGCCGTAGGCGTCCCCTTTCCCTTCGGGGCGGATCGCGTGATTGACCGCCGGCTGCATGTTGCCCTGCACGTAAAGGTCGAAGAAGCGGTCCAGGAACCGTACCCGCCGGCCGAGCTCTCCGTCCGGAATCCAGACGTTGGTCCCGCGATGATGCGCCTGGAGATGCTCGATGATGGAGCTCGTCTCCGCGATCACCTCGGCGCCATCCACCAGCACCGGGAACTTGCCGAATGGCCAAAGCCGTTTGAGCTCGGCGTAATTGTCCTCGTTCTCGGGAACCTGGCGAAACTGGAACTCCGTCCCATCGGCGTAGAGCGGGATCAGGACTTTCCAGGTGTAGGACGAGAATGGGTGCCCGAAGAGCTCCAGACTCACCACGCGCCCTCTTTGATGCGCTCGCGAAGCTCGAGCTCGGCCTGGCTCGGCGGCTTGCTTGCGAAAGTGCCGGTCTCCACCTCGCCGTTGGGCTCGTAGATCGTGAACAGGACGCCCTTGTCCGACACATGGTGCTGCGTGAGCTTCATCCGCCTCGGTCTTTGACTGGCATCGAAGACGGATTTGCCTTTGCCGAGCAGGACCGGGAAGGTCATCAGCAATAGATGGTCGATCAGATCCGCGGCGAGCAACGGCGGGTAAAGCGTGCTGCTCCCCTGGATGAGCAAGTCGCGGCCTTCGCTCCTCTTGAGCTCGGCGACTGCATCGGCCGTGTCGCCCGAGAGCTTATGGCTGTTCTCCCAATCCAGCGGCGGGTCCGAATCGGTGAGCACATATTTGTTGATGCGCTGGAATTTCTCGCCGATCGGATTGTCGCGATTGTTCGGCCAATAAGCGGCAAAGATATCGTAGGTCCGACGGCCGAGTAGAAGGTCGTAGTCGCCAGTAATGATCCCTTCGAACGGGCCCATGTCGCCGGTGAAAAAAGGATGCGTCCATCCGCCGAGAGCGAAGCCGCCGGTTGGGTCTTCGTCGGGGCCGCCGGGAGCCTGCATCACTCCATCGATCGAGATGAAGACGGCGCCGGTGAGCTTACGCATCGACGCTCTCCACCGCGCGGTCGAGCGCTGCGATGTCGATCTTGCCCATCTCCATCATCGCCTCGAACGCTGCTTTGGATTTCGCCGGGTCCTTCTCGGCCATCAGCTGGGTCAGCCGCTTTGGCGTGATCTGCCATGACAGGCCGAACTTGTCCTTGCACCAGCCGCAGACGCTCTCCTTCCCGCCCTTCGAAACGATCGCGTTCCAGTAGCGGTCGGTCTCCTGCTGGTCCTCGGTCGACACCTGGAAGCTGACCGCTTCGTCGAAGCTGAACTCGGGGCCGCCGTTCAGGAGCATGAACGGCATTCCGAGGATCGTCATGGTGATCACGAGGACCTCGCCCTCCTTGCCGCTCGGATAGTCGGCCGGGGCGCGCTCGATGGAGTCGATCCGGCTGTCGGGGAATGTGGCGGCGTAAAAGTTCGCCGCTTCCTCCGCATTTTTGTTGAACCACAGGCAGGGCTGGACCTTGCGCGTCATGCGGCGCTCCTTTGAGGCTTGAAAGATCGTCCGAGGACCAGCGTCCGACCCGGGCCGTGAACGGCCGCGAACAGAAGCCCCGCAACGAACGTGAAATGATCGACGAAAAAGCCGAACTCCATCGGGTTCGCCTTCCAGTGATCCGGCCCATGAAACGAGAAGGCGAGGAACAGGACGTAGGCGATCGCCACCACCGCCGCCTCGGAGCAATAGAGGCCCGTCAGGAAGGCGATCGCCAACGCCGCTTCGAAGAAGGCCGCGACCCAGGCGAGGACGTGCGGGATCGGGAAGCCCGCGGCGGCGATCTGACCGGCGGTCGCGTCCATTCCGATGAACACGAACTTGAACGCCGCCGCCATCGCGAAGACGAAGGCGAAGATCAGGCGTGCGACGAGGATCGCTGCGGTCTTCATTTGCCTTCTCCGCCAGCGCTTGCCGGTTGGGCGAGAAACGCCTCGATAGCCTCGGCCAGCGCGGGATTTTCCGACATCTCGTAGTGGGTCGTGTTGGGAAGAATGGCGAGCCGGTTGCTCGCCATCGTCTTGCGGTCCCAGCCGGCGTCACGCAGGCCGCCACCGAGCAGTTGATAGAATTCGACGATGTGCTCGGGCTTAATCATGTCGTTGTCGCCGAACACCAGCATCACCGGCATCTTCAGCGACTTGACGTCGGCGGACCAATTGTAGGGCCTGCGCATCATGGCGCCCATCGCGTCGAGCAGCTTTGGGAACTCCCCGGGGTTGGGCGCAATTGCGGCGTAGGACCGGTAGATCGGCGTCGACCGCATCGCTTCGGCCATGCCTGCGCCGAGATTGGCCTGCTGCGGCAGCATTTCAGGGTAGAAGCCATCCTGGGCGAACGGAGCCGAGACGACCACCAATCGCCGCACTTGAGTCGGGTGCTGCGCCGCGAGCCGTAAAGCAGCACCGCCGCCGAACGAATAGCCGACGACGTCGACTTGGCTGTAGCCGAGCCTGGACAGCAGCGCGCCGAGGTCGTTGCCGATTGCCTGGAGATCGATCGGCCGGTTGCCGAGGGGGGTTCGGCCGTGGCCTTGGAGATCGACGGCGATCACCTGATGATCTTGGGCGAGCCGCGCCAGGCCCGGCTCATAAAGATCGATCGATCCGAGGCCACCGTGCAGCATCAGCACCGGTCCGCCGCGGCCGTGGATCTCGTAATAATAGTCGATGCCGTTGACCGACACGCGGCCGCTTTTTCCTACTGTCGGCTCGGCCGCCATTGCCACGGCTATCATCGGTCATACCCCCTAAATTCCGCCGACGAGCGCGAATTCGGCGCCATGCGGGTCGATGCCGATCAGCACGCGGTCGCCACCGGGCACTTCCATCGGCCCATGAACGACCGTTCCGCCCTTCGACTCGATGGTCGATTTGGAGCGGTCGACATCGTCGACGCGGATGTAGAAGCGCCAGCGGCTCGGCTTGTCGGGCGCCTTGGTCATGATCGCGCCGATCGAGTCGCCGTCGTGACTGACGAGCTGATAGGTTCCCATCTCGCCCATCGGCATGGCGTCGCCCTTGGTCCAGCCGAACTGGCCGAGGTAGAAGTCGAGCGCGCCCGCCTGGTCGGAGGTCATCAGCTCATTCCAGGCGACCCGCTGCGGCGCTTCGCGCGAATAGACGTCGCTTCGCGCGTTCGGATCGTTTGCCGGTGGGATCGGCTTCATGATGTAGAACGGCACGCCCTGCGGATCGGCGACCATCGCGATTCGCCCGACATTGGGAATGTCATGCTTCATCAGGGTCTTTCCGCCGGCACCTTCGATCGACGCGGCTGTGGCGTCCACGTCGTCCACGTTGAGATAACCGAGCCACATCGGGCGAGCCCCGTGCTGCTGCATCTCGTCCGTGAGCGGAAGCACGCCGCCGTTGAACTTGCCGTCCGATCTGCCGATCATGCGATAGCCCTGGAACTCCGGCGAGGCCTCGCCGATGGTCCATCCGACAACCGCGTCGTAAAAGGCCTTCGCGCCTTCGGCATCCGTGGTCATCAGCTCGTACCAGATGAAGGAGCCCGGCGGGTTAAGACCGCGCTTTTCGTCGGTCATCGTCGGCGCATCCTGCGTTCGAACGTCAGACATGATCTTGTCCTCCTTTGACTTGGGCTCGGCCTGTTTGATCAGGCACTCACGGGGGCTGCCGGAGACGCACTTTGCACCTGGCTCGCCGTGTCGAGGATCTTCTCGAAGCCGCCCCAGAACATGCGCTTGCCGTCGAACGGAGCGTCGGCCGCGGGCTGCATCCGCTCGTCCTTCATCATCTTGTCCCAAGCTTCGTCGTTCACTTGTTTTGAGGGCCATTCGATGAAGGCGAAGACCACTGTCTCATTCGGCTCGGCATTCACCGCGCGGTAGAAGTCGGTGACCTTGCCTTCGGGAACGTCGTCGCCCCATGCCTGGACCAGCCGCAGAGCGCCATATTCGCGGAAAATGGCGGCGTGCCGCTCGGTCATCGTGCGGTAAGCGTCCTTGTTCTCCTTAGGCACCGGCATGATGAAGCCGTTGATATAGGCGCCGCCGCCTTCGCCGACGTCGACGATCGTATCGAAGCCGCCGTAGATCATCCGCTTGGCGTCGAACGGGACGTTCGACATGTCCTGCAGGCGCGGATCGTTCATGAACTTTTCCGTCGCGGAGTCGCGTTCCGCCTTGTTCGCAAATTCGAAGAAGGAGAAGACGACCGTCTCATCGTCCTTCGCATCCACAGCGCGATAGAAGTCAGTGACTTTGCCGTGCGGGACCTCGTCGGCCCAAGCTTCGACCATTCGGCGAACGCCGCATTCCTGCAGAACCGGCGCATGGCTTCTCGCATGCTCCAGATAGGCTTGCCGATTCGCCTGGGGGACAGGGGCGATGAATCCATCGAAATAGGTCATGCTGCAACTCCTTGCGGTTCGTGCTCGCGGAACGCCACGAGCTGGTCTTCGAGCGCCTGGCCGAACGCCGGCCGCGCTTCACCACGCTTCACATAATCGGCGAGATTGGGGGTATCGGCGAGCAGACCGCCGCGATCGGCCAGCCGGAGAACCGTCACCATCATCAGGTCTCCGATGGTGAAGCGGCCGCCTTCCAGCCACTCGTTATCGGCGAGCCGGTCGGATACGCGCTTGAGCTTAAGCCGCGCAAACTCGTCGGCGCTCGGCTTCCTCAACTTCGCCCACTCCTGGTCGCCATAAAACATGTCGAGCAGCACGCGGTGCTGGACCGCCGGCTCGACGCTGTTCAGCGCTGCATAGGTCCACTGGATCGCGCGGAATTTGCCCTGCGGATCACGCGGCAGGATCGCCTCGCTCTTCTCGCCGATATATTGGACAATCGCTCCCGTTTCGAAGATCTGGACCGTGCCGTCGTCGAAGCATGGGACCTGGTCGAACGGCTGCTCTCTCAGATAATCACCGGGCCGATCTTGGCCGAGAAGGCGAACCCGATAATCGAGGCCCGCCTCCTCGAGCGCCCAGCGCACCCGAAGGTCGCGGACGAGGCCCTTGGCGAACTCCGGCACCCACTGAAACGCGGTGATCTCGATCTGTGCATCTGGCCTGATCGGCATGGTCTTGCGCTCCTTCAGACCGCAGTCGCGATCGCTTGCTGGACGGCGTCCTTGCCCTGCTCGGCGGCGGCTGCGTCCATCCACATGATTTCCCAGATGTGCCCGTCCGGGTCGGCAACGCTACGCCCGTACATGACCCCATAGTCCTGTTTGGGACTCGGATCAGCAGTGCCGCCGGCCTCTACAGCGCGTTCCAGGGTCGAGTCGACGCTTTCGCGGCTGTCCGACGACAGGCACAGCAGCACTTCCGACCCGGCGTTCGCGTCGGCGATCGGCCGCGGCGTGAACTGCCTGAACTTGTCGTGCGTCAGAAGCATCACGTTGATGCTGTCGCTCAGAGTCATGCAGGCGGCGGTATCGTCGGTGAACCTTGGTTCGTTGACGGCGCCGAGCGCCTCGAGGAATCCGCGCGACTTCTGAAGGTCGCTGACGGGCAGGTTCACAAAAATCATTCGGGTCATCGTTCTCTCTCCTTTCGAATTGATGGATCAGCCGCGCAGCGGAATGATGGCGCGAAGCCGAGGCTCACGGAGCCACAATCCGGCCCAGAGCGCGATTCCGAGGTAGACGCCGAAAAATGTTTCGCTGACGAGCGGACTGCCGGCGATCAGATGAGTGGCGACCGCCCCGCCGAGGTAAGCCGTCAGCAGAAGCGCGCCGAAGACTGCGGTGCGCGGAATGGCATATAGCGCAGTGCAAAAGGCGAGGATCGTCCCAAGCAGCCGGTAGAAATCGGGGTCGCCCGGGATTCGTAGCTGCGGCGGCGTGTAGGCGGCCATCAGCGTCGGCACCAACAGCTTTGCGCTGGCATCCGTGCCGAGGAAGATGATCGCCACTCCGCTCAGCACCCAACCGAGTTTGGCGCTTGCCGGTGTCGGCGTGGACCGGTCGTTGATCGCTGCGGTCGCCATTTTTTCCTCCTCTGCGACTCGATTCGCTTGCCTTTTGCGCCGCAAAGTTATAAATAGCAACCATGGAGTTAGAAAAAATAACCAAGCTGCGGCGAAACGAGGAAAAACGCCGGTACGAAGACGCCTGTGGGCTGGCCCATGCGATGGAGCTGCTGGGCGAGCGATGGGCGATGCTGGTGCTCCGGGAGCTTGCCTACGGCCCACGGCGCTTTTCCGAACTGAAGGCCGATCTCGTCGGGATCAGCGCGAACGTGCTCGCGCAGCGCCTGACGGAGCTCGAGGCGCGCAAGCTCGTGCGCAGGACGAAGCTTCCCCCACCGGCGTCGATCCAGGTGTATGAGGCGACGGAATGGGGACTCGAAGTGGCGCCGCTCATTGCCTCTCTCGGCAAATGGGCGGCGCGCAGTCCGTGGCACAACCCGACCCTCCGGATGAGTCATGTCTCGGTGATTATGTCATTCCAGACCCTGATCTCGCCCGAGCGCGCGGCTGGTCTTCGCGCCCGCGTCGGCTTCCATTTTGGCGAGGTCGACTATGTCGTCACGATTCACGACGGCCACCTCGATGTCGGGCGCGGCCCGGCTGAAAATTGCGACGTCGAGTTCAGCGGTACGCCGAGCGAGATTGCCGCGGTGGTCCACGGCGGCGCTCCCCTTGAAATGATCGGCGTGGAGGGAGACATGGAGCTTGCCAAGCGTTTCCGGACGCTCTTCCCGCTCCCGTCAAAAATTGGCTGAACATTGAGGCGCGCTCGCGCTTCACCTAAGGCAAGCGATGATGACCGACCTATCCAACGTCCAGCCCGAGAGCCGCTCGGAAACGCTGATGGCCGCGCCCGATAAAGTGGTGAAGGTGCGCGAGGCCTTCGGAGTCGATTCGGACATGGAAGTGCCCGCATTCAGCGAGGCCGACGAGCGGGTCCCCGACCTCGACCCGACCTACGTCTTCGATCCCGACACGACGATGGCGATCTGCGCCGGGTTCGCGAAGAACCGCCGGGTGATGGTCCAGGGCTATCACGGGACCGGCAAGTCGACTCACATCGAGCAGGTCGCCGCCCGGCTCAACTGGCCGATGATCCGGATCAACCTCGACGCGCACATCAGCCGAATCGACCTCGTCGGCCGCGACGCCATCGTTCTTCGCGACGGCCAGCAGGTCACCGAGTTCCGCGAGGGGCTCCTGCCGTGGGCGCTCCAGCATCCAGTGGCGCTCGTGTTCGACGAATATGATGCCGGCCGGCCGGACGTGATGTTCGTCATCCAGCGCGTGCTCGAGGCCGAGGGCAAGCTGACGCTTCTCGACCAGAACCGGGTCATCCGCCCCAACCCATGGTTCCGCCTGTTCGCGACGACCAACACCGTCGGCCTCGGCGATACGACCGGTCTCTATCACGGGACCCAGGCGATCAACCAGGGGCAGATGGACCGCTGGAACATCGTCACCACCCTCAACTACCTCCCGGCAGCGGTCGAGGCCCAAATCGTGCTCGCCAAATCGGGCGAATATGACGATCCCGAAGGCAAGCAGATTGTCGAGAAGATGATCAAGGTCGCCGAGCTCTCGCGGCAAGGCTTCATCAACGGCGACATCTCGACCGTGATGAGCCCGCGCACGGTGATCAGCTGGGCGCAGAACGCACACATCTTCGGCGACCTCGGCTACGCCTTCCGGGTGAGCTTCCTCAACAAATGCGACGAGGCCGAGCGCCCGCTAATCGCCGAATATTACCAGCGCGTCTTCGGCGAAGACCTTCCGGAGAGCGTGGTCGGAAAGGCCTGACTTGGCCGAACGAATCGACAATTTCCGCCGGGCGCTAGCGGGCGCAGCGCGGGCGATCGCCAAGGACGCGGAAGTCGAGGTGGTGTTCGCTTCGGACGCCGCTCCGGCGTCCGGCAAGACGGCGCGCGTGTCGTCGCCGGGGCCGGCGCTCGAGCCGAAGCTCGTCGCTGAAGCGCGCGGAGCCGCGGACTCGGCGGCGTTGCGCCTCCGCTATCATGATGCGCGGCTGCACGCCCGGACTGCACCGATGGACGCCGAGGCGCGCGCGGTGTTCGACGCACTCGAAATGGCGCGGGTCGAGGCGCTCGGCGCGCGGTCGATGGGGGGCGTTCGCGACAATCTCCGGAACCTCACCGATGCGCGGGTGCGAAGCGACGCGATCGTTCGCGCGCGCAATGCCGAGGAAGTGCCGCTCGCGACCGCCGTCGGCCTGATTGCCCGTGAGCGGTTGTCTGGGGAAGCCCCCCCAAAAGCGGCCCTTGGCGGGTTGAAGCTGGTCGCGCCGTGGATCGAGGATAAGGCGGCGGGCGAGCTCGACGCGCTCGGGCTCACTCTTGACGACCAGGCGGCGTTCGCGAAGCTCTCGCGGCGGCTGCTCGAGGACCTCAACCTCGCTGCGGCGGAAGAGCCCGCGAAAGAGGAGCCGGACGAAGCGGGCGACAACAGTGAAGGCGACGAGGGCGGCAGCGACGACGAGGTCGAGCAGGGCGATGACTCCACGCCCGGGGGCGGCGATGCCGAAATGCGCGGCGAGGAGGTCGAGGACGATTCGGCCGAGCAGGGCAGCTCCGACGAATTCGAGCCAGGGGAGGACGAAGGCTCGAGCGGCGACGAGCTGGGCGACAACATCTTCGCGGCTCCGGGCCGGCGCAACCGGGAGCTGTCGCCGATCACCGACTACAAGGCGTTCACCACCCGGTTCGACGAGATCGTCGAGGCGCAGGAACTGTGCGACGAGGAAGAGCTCTCCCGCCTTCGCGCCTATCTCGACCAGCAGTTGGGCGGGTTGTCGAACGTCGTTACCCGCCTCGCCAACCGGCTTCAGCGGCGGCTTCTGGCACAGCAGGCACGAAGCTGGGACTTCGACCAGGAGGAGGGGCTGCTCGACGCCGCCCGGCTGGCGCGGGTCGTGGTCAATCCGCGCCACGCGCTCTCGTTCAAGGTCGAGCGCGATACCGAATTCAAGGACACGGTGGTCTCGCTGCTGATCGACAATTCGGGCTCGATGCGCGGACGGCCGATTGCCATCGCCGCAATCTGCGGCGACATACTCGCGCGAACTCTCGAACGCTGCGGCGTAGCGACCGAGATCCTCGGCTTCACCACGCGCGGCTGGAAGGGCGGACAAAGTCGCGAGTCGTGGCTCAGCGCCGGGCGGCCGCCGAACCCCGGCCGCCTCAACGACCTTCGCCACATCGTCTACAAGCGCGCCGACGAGCCCTATCGCCGGGCCCGCCGCCATCTCGGGCTGATGATGCGCGAGGGGCTCTTGAAGGAGAATATCGACGGAGAGGCTCTCCTCTGGGCGCACAATCGCCTGATTGCGCGGCCCGAAGAGCGCCGGATTCTGATGGTCATCTCGGACGGCGCGCCCGTCGACGATTCGACCGCCTCGGCTAACGGCGGCGCCTATCTCGAGCGGCATTTGAGGCAGGTGATCGACTGGATCGAGAAGCGCTCGACTGTCGAGCTGATCGCCATCGGCATCGGCCACGACGTGACCCGTTATTACGAGCGGGCGGTGACGATCATGGACGCCGACCAGCTCGCCGGAGCAATGGTCGAGCAACTCGCGCATCTGTTCGAAGGATCCTGACGGGGCGGTTGATGTGCAATCTCTATACCCAGACCAAATCGGTAGACCAGGTCGCGCGGCTGTTCCGTGACATCGAGCTGCCGCTGAGCTTTCCGGAAGGCATTCCGAACCTTGGATCGAGAGACATTTGCATTACGGATCCCGGCGCGATCGTTCGCGCGGGCGGCGGGGCCGGTGAGTTCGACCTCGTGATGCGCCGTTGGAGCTGGCCGGGATCGAACGGCAAGCCAGTCTACAACTTTCGCTCCGAAGGCCGGGAATTTCCGAGCGGGCGCTGTCTGATTGTCGCGGACGGCTTTTTTGAATTCACCACGTCCGTCGATCGCAAGCAGAAGCGCAAGGATCGATGGCTGTTCACGAGCCGCGATGAGCCTCTTATTGCAATTGCCGGGCTGGTCCGGGATGCGCCGGCTGTAGGAGAGGCCTTCACCATGCTCACGACAGAGCCGGGGCCGGACGTCGCGCCGTACCACGGGCGTCAGATTGCGGTGCTGCCGATGAACAATTGGCGTCGATGGCTGGATTATTCCGCACCCGCGGCAGAGCTGCTGAGGCCGCTTCCCGGAGGAAGCCTGGAGGTCCGGCGAGTCGGGGCGTGAGGCCGGCGCCAGACAAAAATGGGCCCGGCGCAGCTACGCACGCCGGGCCCCCCTCGTTACGCGACGCGAGGGAAACTGTCCGTTACCGGACACGGCGAGGAAAAGGGGAAAACCCCGCCGAATGAGGGGCTTATGCCCGATTCGCAGGGAATTGTTGCTGAACGAGCAGTGCAGCCGCGGTTCAGGAAAATCCGAAAGAAGTCAGGCGCTTAGGACCGCTCAGGCGGCCGGCTGCTCCGCGACCTTCTTGGCGATCTCTTTCTTGAGCTTGCGGACCTTTGGGCTGAGCTTGTCGTCGCTGGTCTTCAGGAGCCAGTTATCGAGCCCGCCGACATGCTCGACCGAGCGCAGTCCATGCGTCGAGACGCGCAGCTTCACGCTGGTGCCCAGCGCGTCCGAAATCAGCGTCACGTTCTGCAGATTGGGCAGGAACGTCCGCTTGGTCTTGTTGTTGGCATGGGAAACATTGTGTCCCACCTGCCGGCTCTTGCCGGTCAGCTCGCAAACGCGCGACATGATGATCAATCCTGATTGTTCTTGAGCGAACCTCCATGAGGCCCGCGAGAGCGCCGCCCGTTAGCCGCTGAAGTCTCCCCAGTCAACGTTACGGGACCTGGAACGGGAGCAACTGCTCGGCAATATTTGCGTTTTAGAAATGTCGGCGGCACGACAGTTCGGTACGCACCCGTTTCGATGACCGAGGTTGGACCATGCGCGCATTGCTGTTTCTGCTGATCATTGTCGTGGTGATCGTGATCATTGCGATCGCGACCGGATTGCTCGACATCAACCAGATCCGCGGCGGCCGCGCTCCGCAGGTGTCGGCGACCGGCAACGGCGTTTCGACCAAGGGCGGCCAGGCGCCCGCGTTCGACGTCGAGACCGGCTCCGTCAAGCTCGGGAGCAAGGAGACGACGGTCAAGATCCCTACACTGGTGGTTCAAAGGCCCGGCGAGCAGAACCAGGCACAAGCGGCGACGAACAACGCGATGTGACTCGAGTGAGCGCAATGGGCTAGCGCCTGCGCATGAGCTTCCCTCTTCCGTTTCCGATGCGCCGGGCGCTCGATCTTGCGCGCGAGGCGGGCGAAGCACGAGAAGTGCCCGTTGGAGCTGTGGTGACGCTCGGCGATGAGATCGTCGCGGAGAGCCGGAATAAGATGCGAACGACGACGGACCCGACCGCTCACGCCGAGATGGCGGCGATCCGCGCCGCGGCCGCGAAACTCGGGACCCCGCGTCTCGACGATTGCACGATCTGGGTGAGTCTCGAGCCCTGCGCGATGTGCGCCGCCGCGATCTCGCTCGCTCGGATGAAAGCGCTTCGATTCGCTGCAGAGGACCCGAAAGGCGGCGCAGTCGTCCACGGGGCGCGCATCTTCGCTCGGCCGACCTGCCATCATCGTCCGGACGTGCTCGGCGGAATCGGCGAGGAGGAATCGGCCGAGCTGCTCCGCGCGTTCTTCGCTGAACGGCGCTAGCCGGTGTAGGGCACCAGCCGGATTTCGACCCGGCGGTTCGCCGCCTTTTGCGTCTCGCTGGTTTCGGGATTGTAGAGCGGCGCGCTTTCACCCAGTCCCCGCGAAGCGATCCGCGCCCGCGACACTCCGTGGCTAGCGAGATAGCTCGCGACCGCGGCCGCCCGCTTGTCCGAGAGCGCTTGATTGACCTGCGGGGTGCCCGAAAGATCGGTATGGGCGAACACATCGACGTAGGTCTGGCTGCGCGTCTTCACCGTGCGCGCGATCTCGTGGAGCGTGGCGTCGAACTCCGGCTTCACCGCCGAGCTCCCTTCCTCGAAGGTGAACGCGGCCGGAATCCGGATGACGATCATGTTGCCGAGATTGAGGACGTCGAGGCCGATGCCGGCGGTCTGCTGGCGAAGCTCGCCGTCCAGCGCGGCCATATAGCTCGGAGCCATTCCGGGCCGAAGCGGGTGGATTTTCGCGGCGCGCATCTTGGCCGAGCGCGACTTGCGGCCGCCGATCACATCGCCGTAGAGATACGGCGCGTTGATCCCGAGCGGGGTGAACGCGGCGGGCCGGATAATCGGAGCCGGCGGAGGCGCGGTCTCGCAGCTGGCGAGCGCGAACACCGCGCACAGGGCGACGACCGCTTTCGACATGCGGAATTGATGCATTTCGAACGACTCCAGACCGGCGGCTAGATGCCGCTGAAACAGGCGCGGGTCCAGCATGGTTCCGCGCGCGAATCGAGCGGCTTCTTGTGAAGCCCCGCCGGCCAAGGCTACACTCGGGCCTTCACGCCATGAGCCATCCCTTACCTCCCATCCCCTGGCTCGACGTCGTGCTCATCATCGCTTTGATCGTGCTCAACGGCTTGCTGTCGATGAGCGAGATGGCGATCGTCTCGTCGCGCGAGGCGAGGCTCAAGGCGATGGCCAAGACCGGCAGCCGCGGCGCGCGGTGCGCGCTCGACCTTTCGGCTGAGCCCGGCCGCTTTCTATCCACCGTCCAGACCGGGATCACCTTGATCAGCATCATCAACGGCGCCTTTTCGGGAGCGAGCCTCGGTGAGCCGATGGCGGATAGGCTGGAGCTCACAGGGCTCAGTGCAAGCACCGCCCACACGCTCGGCTACGGTCTGGTGATCGTCGTCATCACCTTCGTTTCGCTGGTCATCGGCGAGATCGTCCCCAAGCAGATCGCGCTCCGCTCGCCGGAGCCGCTTGCGGCGCTGATCGCGCGGCCGATGAAATGGATGTCGCGGATCACTGCGCCGTTCGTCTGGCTGCTCGACCGGTCGAGCGCTCTGATCTTCAGCCTTGCCGGGCTCAACCGCGAATCGAGGAACCAGGTGACTGCGGAAGAGCTGCACCTCGTCGTCGCCGAGGCACAGACCGCGGGAGTGCTCGAGGAGGACGAGCGCGCGATGATTTCGGGCATCGTCCGCCTCGCCGACCGCCCCGTCCGCGAGGTCATGACTCCACGCACCGAAA
This sequence comes from Sphingomicrobium sp., assembly GCA_036273215.1. GTDB lineage: Bacteria > Pseudomonadota > Alphaproteobacteria > Sphingomonadales > Sphingomonadaceae > Sphingomicrobium. The sequence goes on along the minus strand of DASUIC010000103.1, from coordinate 5,104 downwards.
TCGACTGGATCGATGTCGCTGCGAGCCCCGACGAGATTCGCGAAGCACTGCTCGAAAGCCCGCACACCCGAATTCCTGTCGCCGCCGGTTCGGTCGAGAATATCGTCGGGGTGATCCAGGTCCGGGACGTGGTTGCAGCACTTCTCGAAGGTCGCCCGCTCGAGCTGCATCATCTGTGCCGCAATGCGCCGGTCATCCCCGATCTCATGGATGCGATGGATGCGCTCGCGGTCCTTCGTTCGGCCGAGGTCCCGCTCGCGCTGGTCAACGACGAATATGGTCACCTCGACGGTATCGTCACTCCGGGGAGCATTCTGTCTGCGCTCGCGGGAACCTTCGCTCACGACATCGTGCAGGGCGAGGAGCCGCCGCTGGTCGAACGCGAGGACGGCAGCTGGATCATCTCGGGCGCCGCGAACGCGGACCTGCTGTCGGACCGGCTCGGCGTGAACATGCCGCAGGAGCGCGACTATTCTACCGTCGCCGGCTTTGCCCTCTCCGTGCTGCGGCACCTGCCGGAAACGGGCGAAAAGTTCCGCCACGACGGTTGGTCCTTCGAAATCGTCGATATGGACGGGCGCAAGATCGACAAACTGATCGCCTCGCGGCCCAACAAGAAGGCCGCAGCGGGCGAAGCGCAGGCCACCGGCTAAAGCTTGCCGAACCGCTGCTCGAAGCCGTCGGAATCGCCGCGCGCAAGATAGTCGGCCTGCTCGACGATCCGATCGCGCTTCAATCGGCCGCTGAATGCGCCGAGATGCGCGTCGAGGCGGTCGACTTCGGTCGGCGACAGGACCGCCAGCTGTTCGAACCGTTCGAACCCAAGCGTGTGAAGGGCATCAGCGAACTTCGGACCGACGCCCTTCAGCGTGCACAGATCGTCGCGCGGAACGTCGCCCTCGAGCGCTCGATGGACCGGAGCACCGATGATGTACCCGCCCAAATCGCTGGTCGCGGCCGCGGCTTCGCCAGCCACGCCTCGCCCCTCGGCCGGTCTAGCCTTGCTCATATGAGGTCGGAGCGGGGCGCTGTCGGTCAGCCCGACGCGCTGGCGGGGGCGAAGCAGAACAAAGGCGAGCACGATGACGAGCACCGCGACGATCGCGACAATCCACCAATATTCCCGAATCAAATCCATGGACGGTCACCAATTCCATTGTGCGTTGAAGCGATGGCGAAGCTCGCGGAGATAGGCGACGAGCGAGCCGAAAAGAAACCCCAGTATCGCGACGGCCGCCCCTTCGACGATCAGCGGAAGGCCGCCTGGCTGCGGCGTCCACTGGGCGCTGCTGACGCCCGGGAGCTGGCCGACCATCCGCTCAAGCTCGCTTCTCTGGAAGTCGTCAGCGCGACCCGAGAGGATCACTCGGCGGGTGAGGGGATCATGATGGATATGGCCGGTGATCCACGGGATTTCGTTGTAGACGATCGTCTGACGCACCGTTCGCTCGACCTGGGCGACGAACCGGTCGGCCGCCCCCAAAGGGCCGTGCCAAAGCAGAGTCACCATGATCGTCACGCCTATTCCGAGGCCGAGCGCGGCGTTGCGCTTTCGACGGGTTCGAAATGCGACTGCTCCCGAAATGATTCCAACGATCAATCCGGCGCAGAACGGGGGCCAGAAATAGCTCCAGAAGGCGTTCACGCACTCTCCCGTGCGAGCTCTCGCCAGCCGATGTCGCGGCGGTGGAAACCGTCGGCGAAGTCAAGCTGGTCGACGGCTCGATAGACGCGCGCGCGGGCGTTGGCGAAACTGTCGGCAACTGCGGTGACCGCGAGTACGCGGCCGCCCTTCGCTACGAGGCCTTTGCTGCCGAGCGCGGTCCCCGCGTGGAAGATCGTCACGCCTTCGACCTGCTCGGCCGCGTCAATCGCACGGATTACGCCGCCGCTGACCGGAGCACCCGGATAACCACGCGCCGCCATGATGACGGTCATGCTGTGCTCGCCGGTGAGCCGCGGCGCTTCGATCTCGCTTAACCGGCCGGTGGCGACGGCGTTGAGCAGCTCCGCGAAATCGCTCTCGATCAGCGGCACGATCGCCTCGCACTCGGGGTCGCCGAAGCGGACGTTGTATTCGATCAGCTTGGGCCCTTCGGCGGTGAGCATCAGCCCGGCATAAAGCACCCCGCTGAACGGCGTTCCGGCTCGCGCCATCGCTTTGGCCGTGGGGCGCACGATCTCGTCCATCGTCCGGCGCTCGAGCTCGGGCGTGAGCACCTGGGCAGGAGCATAAGCGCCCATGCCGCCGGTGTTCGGGCCAGTGTCGCCTTCGCCGACACGCTTATGGTCCTGCGCCGAGGCGAGCGGCACCGCGGTTTCACCATCGACGAGCGCGAACAGGCTCGCTTCCTCGCCTTCGAGGAACTCCTCAATGACCAGCGGACCGCCGCCGGCGCAAGCGATCGCCGCCTCAGCCTCGGCACGGGTCGTCGCGATCGTGACGCCCTTTCCCGCGGCGAGCCCGTCGGCCTTGATCACGACGGGCAGGCCGAAGCGGTAGAGCTCGGCAAGTGCGTCCGCGGCGCGATCGACACGGACGTAGTCGGCAGTCGGAATGTTGTTTGCGCGGCAGAGGTCCTTGGTGAAGCCCTTGGAGCCTTCAAGCTGGGCCGCGGCGGCGCTCGGTCCGAACACCGACATGCCGGCCGCTCGAGCCGCGTCTGCTACGCCGGCGACCAGCGGCGCCTCGGGGCCGACGACGATCAGCTCGATTCCTTCGCGCTGCGACAGATCGACCACCGCCGCCGGATCGCACGGGTCGATGCTCACGCAGTCCGCCCATCGGCCGATGCCCGGATTGCCGGGCGCGGCGATGAGCTTGCCGCAGCTCGGCGATTGCCTAAGGCGCCAGGCGAGCGCATCCTCGCGACCGCCCGACCCCAAGAGCAGAATATCCATGGACCTTCCCGACGAAACGAGTGCCGGCCTGTTAGCGAACGTCGCCCCCGGCGACAATTCGCCGCCGCTCAGCGTGACCGAACTTTCCGGTGCGCTCAAGCGCGCAGTCGAGGACGCGTTCAGCCGGGTGCGAGTGCGCGGAGAGATTTCCGGCTTCAAACGCCATTCGTCGGGCCACTGCTACTTCAGCCTCAAGGACGAGAACGCCTGCATCGATGCGGTCATCTGGCGGACCTCGGCTGGCGCGATCGCCTTTCGACCGGAAGACGGCGCCGAGGTCATCGCGACGGGGAAGCTGAGCACATATCCGGGCCGGTCCAAATATCAGATCGTCGTCGAGCGGATGGAGCTTGCCGGCGAGGGTGCGCTGCTCGCTTTGCTCGAGCGGCGGCGAAAGACGCTCGCGGCTGAGGGCCTCTTCGCTCCGGAACGCAAGCGCAGGCTGCCATTCCTTCCGCGCACGATCGGCGTCGTGACCTCGCCGACGGGTGCTGTGATTCGCGACATCCTTCACCGGCTCGAGGACCGCTGTCCGACGCGCGTGATCCTTTGGCCGGTGCCGGTGCAGGGTGAAGGGGCGGCGGCGAAGATCGCCGCGGCGATCGTCGGTTTTGCGAGCCTGGAGCCGCGTCCTGACCTGCTGATCGTCGCTCGCGGCGGCGGTTCGATCGAGGATTTGTGGGCATTCAACGAGGAGGAAGTGGTGCGCGCCGCCGCCGCGTCGCCGATCCCGCTGATCTCCGCGGTCGGGCACGAAACCGACACGACTCTGATCGATTTCGCTTCCGACTTCCGTGCGCCGACTCCGACCGCCGCCGCCGAAATCGCGGTTCCGGTTCGCTCGGAGCTCCTCGGTCAGCTCGATCAGCTCGCCGATCGCGCTCGGCGTTGCCTGACTAGGCGCGCCGACGATTGCCGCGAACGGCTCGAGCTGACGATCTGCCGCTGGCCGCTGCCTCAGGCCATCTTCGCGCCGATGATCCAAGGCCTGGATGAAATCGGCGAACGTCTTCCCCGCGCGCTCTCGGCCCGCGCAGGCAACGCACGGGCGGATCTCAACCTGGTCTCGGGCCGGCTTCGTCGCGATTTGCTCGACCAGCGGATCGCCCTGCTGACTGAGCGGCTTTCCGCGGCGTGGAAGATGGTCCAGCTGGTCCATCCCGAGCGCCCGCTCTCCAAAGGCTTTGTCCGGGTGACCAGCCGCGAGGGGCGGACACTGACGCACGCCGAAGAGGCGCGGACAGCGGGGTCGCTCTCGCTTCACTTCGGCGATGGCTCGGTCGACGCAACGGTTGACGGCGTTGCCACCCGGTCGACGGTTGAGCGTAAGCCGCGGCGATCCTACATCGGGGTTCAGCCGGGCCTGTTCGATCCGGCGGAGGACTGAGCGATGTTGATGAGCGGCGGCGGACGGCTCGCCCGAGTACATTATCTGGCGGGGACCTTCCGGCTTCTGTCGGACGGCGACCATGTGGTGTGCGCCGTCACCGGCGAGCGAATCCCGCTCCATGAGCTGAGGTATTGGAGCGTCGAGCGGCAAGAGGCCTTTGTCGACGCCGAAGCGAGCCTTCGCGCCGAGCAACGGGCGGCCAGCAAAAGCTAGCCGATCCGTTTGGCCTTGAAGCCGGGCTGCCTTCCGACTTTCACGAAATAGGACCCGAGCGCTCCCCGCTTCACCGTCACCTTGTCGCCGCGCCTCGGCTCGAGCGCGACCGGGGTGTCGTCGGTCTGACTCCAGACCGAACCATCGGCAAGCTTGATGATCCAGCCGCCATCGGCGTTCTGGGTGGCTCCGGTGACGGTGCCTTCAATCTCGTTCAGGTCGCCTCCGCCGAGCAGGCCGGCGAAGCTCGGCACCGAGAAGCCGAACAGCGAGCGCTTGGCCGCGGTCGCGCGCTCCTTGTCGATGACGACGAGATCCTTCTTCTCGATCGCCGAAGCGAGGGCATTGCTTTGCCGGTCGTAGCAGGCGAGGCGCGGCATCGGCTCGCTGATCGTCCGGCAGGCGAGCAGCCCCTGGACGAGCGCGGGAGGCGGACCGGCAGGCGCTTCGCGCGCCGCCGCGTCAGTCGTCAACAGCAAGGCCAACAGCCCTGAAATCACAAAGATTTGTCGCATTTCGGAACGTCCCCAGACCGGCTCCGCAACCTATGGCCAAGAGAGGGAAAAGCACAAGATTCCGCTGTTGCAAAATTGATACAGC
>DASUIC010000102.1:0-8414 GCA_036273215.1 Sphingomicrobium sp. | reverse complement strand
GGCGAGGCGTTGATGGGTTCCGGACAATTCGGGATCGACCCGGACGCAGCGGCCGGCCTCGCGGGCGAGATCGCATCTGCAAAAGGGCAGGGGCACGAGCTCTGCCTCGTCGTCGGCGGCGGAAATATTTTCCGCGGAATGGCGGCCGCGGCGAAGGGCTTCGATCGGGCGAGCGCGGATTACATGGGCATGCTCGCGACGGTGATGAACGCGCTCGCCCTTCAGAACGCGCTCGAACGCCTCGGAGTCGACACGCGTGTTCAATCGGCCATTCCAATGTCGAGCGTCTCGGAGCCTTACATTCGACGGCGAGCGCTCCGCCACATCGAGAAAGGTCGGATCGTCCTGTTCGCCGCCGGCACCGGCAATCCCTATTTCACCACCGACACGGCGGCGGCTCTTCGGGCGGCTGAGATGGGCTGCGATGCTCTGTTCAAAGGAACCAGCGTCGACGGAGTCTATACCGCGGACCCGAAGAAGGTTTCGGCGGCGAAGCGGTATGACACCGTCAGCTTCAACAAGGTGCTGAGCGACGATCTCAAGGTCATGGACGCCGCCGCCGTCGCTCTGTGCCGCGACAACAATATCCCGATCGTCGTCTTCAACATCCGCCAGCCCGGCAATCTCGCCGAGGTGATCGAGGGTGGCGGCACCGCGACGATCGTTCAGAACAAGGAGTGAGCGATGACGAGCAGTGTCAGCAGCGACGATTTGAAGCGCCGGATGCACGGCGCCGTCGAAGCGTTCAAACATGATCTTGGCGGACTTCGCACGGGCCGCGCTTCGACCGCTTTGCTCGATCCGGTCCATGTCGAGGTTTATGGGAGCAACATGCCCCTGAACCAGGTGGCGACGGTCTCCGTGCCCGAGCCGCGGATGCTTTCGGTCCAGGTTTGGGACCGTTCGAACGTCCAGCCGGTCGAGAAAGCGATCCGCTCCGCGGGCCTTGGCCTCAATCCAATCACCGACGGACAGATGATCCGTCTGCCGATCCCCGAGCTAACGGAGGAGCGCCGGAAGGAGCTCGCGAAGCTGGTCGGCCAATATGCCGAAAAGACCCGCATCGCGGTTCGCAACGTCCGTCGCGACGGGATGGATCACCTCAAGAGTGACGAGAAGAAACACCAGATCAGCGAGGACGAGCGCAAGCGGCTCGAGCATGAGGTGCAGAAGCTCACCGACGACACGGTCAAAGAGGTCGATGAGCTGGCCGAGGCCAAGGAGAAGGAAATCCTCGGCAAGTGAGTCTCGCACCCGCCCCCGAAGGCGTGACGGGGACCAGCGATGGCAGGGGCATACCGCGCCACGTCGCCATCATCATGGACGGAAATGGACGGTGGGCGAAGAGGCGTGGCCTTCCGCGCGCCGCGGGCCACAAGGCCGGCGCCGAGGCCGTCCGCCGGACGATGCAGTCGGCGGTCGACCATGGCGTCGAGGTGCTGACGCTCTATGCCTTCTCCTCGGAGAACTGGAAGCGGAGCAGCGAGGAGATTTCCGACCTTACCGGACTGATGCGCTTCTATCTCGAACGCGAGCTTGCGACTCTCGACAAGGAAGGGGTGAAGCTCAAGCTGATCGGCGACTATTCGGCCTTCGGGCCGGACCTCGTCAAGCGGTTGGAGCGCGCGATCGAGCATACGGCGCGAAACCAGCGTCTGACTTTGGTCATCGCACTCAATTACGGTTCTCGGGGCGAGATAGCGGGAGCGGCGAGGCGCCTTGCCATGAAATCGGCGGATGGCGAGATTGATTCTGACACCATCGATGAGAACGCCGTCGACGCCGAGCTTCAGACTCATGGGCTTCCCGATCCCGATCTTTTGATCCGCACGTCGGGCGAAGTGCGCTTGTCGAACTTCCTGTTGTGGCAGGCGGCTTATGCCGAGCTTTTGTTCCTCGATACGCTCTGGCCCGATTTCGACGAGCAGGCGTTCGCCGACGCGCTGCGGACATTTGCCGCGCGCGAGCGGCGATTCGGTGGCCGGTGAACGAGCTTCTCGTCCGGACGCTTACGGGTCTGCTCCTGATCGTCGTGGCGTTGCTGACCGCGGTCGCCGGGGGTACCATCTTCGCCCTCTTCGTCGCCGCGGTGGCGACGGCGATGTTCTACGAATGGACCCGGCTGACGCGAGGGTGGAGGACCGTCTGGTATGCGGGCGGCTTCGTCTACGCCCTCATTCCCGCTCTTGCGCTCCTCTGGATCCGCGAACGCGACCAGCACGGGCTCGAGCTTCTGCTCTGGACCTTCATCGTGACCTGGTCGACGGACATCGGCGCTTATTTCGCGGGCAGGCGCTTCGGGCGGACGAAGCTCGCGCCAACGATCAGTCCAGGCAAGACCGTGGAAGGATTGTGCGGTGGAGTCGCCGCTGCTTTCCTGGTCGGGGGTGCATGGACGCTGGCAAACCATCTCGGAGCGGCGCTTCTCGTGCTCGCACCTGTGCTGGCGCTCGCGGCACAAGCGGGTGACCTGTTCGAAAGCGGCATGAAACGCCGTGCGGCAGTCAAGGATTCGGGCCATTGGTTGCCGGGGCACGGCGGGGTCCTCGACCGCCTCGACGGCCTCGTGCCAGTGGCTGTGCTTACGGCCGCGGCACAGCTACTGGGGCTCACGTGAAGCGCAAGATCGCCATCCTTGGAGCGACGGGCTCGGTCGGCAAATCGACGCTCGACCTTGTGGAGCGCAATCCCGACCGGTTCGAAGTCGTTGCGGTTACGGCAGGGAGCAACGCCGAATCGCTGGCCCAAATTGCGCGCCGGACCGGAGCGAAGCTCGCCGTCGTCGCCGCCGAGTCGGCCTTGAAAGAACTCAGGGGTTTGCTCGCGGGCACCAATTGCCGCGCCGAGGCCGGCGAAGCGGCGCTTGTCGAAGCGGCATCGGGCGAGGCGGACCTTGTGATCGCCGCGATCGTCGGATGCGCCGGGCTGATGCCGGTCATGGCCGCTGTGGAAGCGGGCAAGATCGTGGCGCTCGCGAACAAGGAAGCGCTCGTTACTGCGGGCAAGCTGATGACGGCGGCGGCGGCTTCGCACGGGGCGACATTATTGCCAGTCGACAGCGAACATAATGCTATTTTCCAATGTCTTGCGGGCTCCAGCAAAGGCGATGTGTCAAGATTGGTCCTGACTGCCAGCGGTGGGCCGTTTCGCACTTCGTCGCTTGAGGCGATCCGCGCCGCGACGCCCGAGCAAGCTGTCGCCCATCCGAACTGGTCGATGGGGGCAAAAATCTCCATCGATTCGGCGACGATGATGAACAAGGGGCTCGAACTGATCGAGGCGCATCATCTGTTCGGGCTTCCATCCGAGCGAATCGACATCCTCATTCACTCGCAGTCGGTCGTTCATTCGATGGTCGAGTTCATCGACGGCTCGGTCCTTGCGCAGCTCGGGAGTCCCGACATGCGTATCCCGATTGCGTATGCGCTTGGCTGGCCGGAGCGGCTTCCGACACCGGCGCAGCGCCTCGACCTCGCGAGCGTCGCCCGCCTGGACTTCGAGGCGCCCGATCCGCAGCGGTTTCCGGCGCTTCGGCTCGCGCGCTCGGCGCTCGAAGCCGGCGGCTCGGCGCCGATTGTGCTCAATGCCGCGAACGAAGTGACCGTGGCCGGCTTCCTCGCCGGGCGCATCCGGTTCCCCGAAATCGTCTCGCTGGTCGAGGAGGCACTTGAAAGCGGTCGTCCGTCGGCACCGCGCTCGATTGGCGACGTTCTGGCGATCGATCGCGAAACCCGCGCCCGGGTCGATGCTCTGATGAAGGCAAGCTGCGACTGATGCTTCCGCAACCTCCGATCTGGCTGATCCTCCTGGCTTTCATCTGCATCTTGGGTCCGCTCGTCTTCTTTCATGAGCTCGGGCACTATCTTGTTGGTCGTTTCTTCGGGATTGCAGCCGAGACGTTTTCAATCGGCTTCGGTCATGAGCTTGTCGGATGGACGGATAAGCGAGGGACGCGTTGGAAGATCGCCTGGCTCCCTCTCGGCGGATACGTGAAGTGGGTCGGCGACATGACCGCTGCTAGCCAACCAGGAGATCTCGAGGCCATCCCCGAGCATTTGCGAAGCCGCGCCTTTCAGGTTCGCTCAGTGTGGCAGCGATTCCTGGTGGTTCTCGCCGGTCCCGCGGCAAACTTCCTGCTAGCCGTGGCAATATTCACCGCGATCTATTCGCTGATCTCGGGGCCAGAGACCACTCGGATCGGCCGAATAGAAACGCATAGCGCGGCTGCTTCTTCGGACTTGAAGAAGGGTGATCGGATTTTGTCGGTTGCCGGCCGGCAAACGCCCACGTTCGACGACATTCGCGCGTTAGTCGCAGCGCGGCCGAATCAAATGGTCCTGATAAGGTTAGAGCGCGACGGAGCAATTCGGCAGGTCATCGTCGAGATCGGATCCGAGTCGGTCAGCGACAACACGGGCAAGAAAGTCACGATTGGTCTGCTCGGCGTTTCTCCTGCTCCTATTTCGATTGTGAGGGCGCTACCGTTCGCAGTCGAACAGACGGCACGGGTGACTGAAGTGATGGTCAAAGGCGCCTGGACTTTGGTGGTCGGCGAGGGCTCCCGTGCGGATATCGGAGGACCGGTCAGAATCGCTCAATTTGCCGGACAGGCGGCATCGCTCGGCGCAGTGCCGTTCCTGGAGCTGCTCGCGCTGTTCTCAATTAATCTCGGATTCATCAACCTCTTGCCAGTCCCGCTGCTGGATGGAGGTCATCTGTTTTTCTATGCAGTGGAAGCCATTCGGCGTCGGCCGCTCAGCGCGCGGGCGCTCGATTGGGCCTTTCGCGGCGGCCTTGCCCTCATCCTCGCATTGGTGGTGTTCACGACAATCAATGATTTGGGTTCGGTAGGTTTGTGGGACCGGCTTCAGCGCTTGATTGGCTAGTTGGCTTGGGGCAGGGCAGCAACCGGGGCTTCGCGGCGAAGCGCGCCGCACGCACCTAATTACACAAAAGGCGGGGACGGGTGATTTCAACCAAGACGAATCTTAGCCGGCGTGCAGGCGCGCTGTTGATGGCAGGGACGGTGCTCGGCGGTTCCGCCGGGCCCCTGCTCGCCCAGCCGGCACCGGCGCAGCAACCCGCGACGGCGCAGCAGGCGGCGGCTCCGCCCCAGTCCACGTCAACGGAGACTCAACAGCCGTTTGCCCAGGTGCCGACCGCACCTGCCTCAACGCCCGCCGAAGGCACCATCCGCTCGATCACCGTCCGCGGCAACCAGCGGCTCGAGCCGGAGACGATCCGCGCTTACGCGGATCTCGCGCCCGGCCAGACCTACACCGCCGCGACCCTCGATAAAGCGATCAAGGCGCTCTACGCGACCCAGTTGTTCGCGAGTGCCGAGATCTCGGGCACCGAGACCGGCAACCTCGTGATCAACGTCCGCGAGAACCCGGTCATCAACCGCATCATCCTCGAGGGCAATCAGCGCCTCAAGAGCGATAAGATCACGCCTGAGATCAAACTCGCTCCAAGGCAGATCTTCACGCCGTACGCGACCCGGGCCGACGTCGACCGAATCCTCGAGCTGTACCGGCGGCAAGGGCGCTTCGCAGCCCACGTCGATCCGCAGATCGTCCGGCTCGACCAGAACCGCGTCGACGTGATCTTCAAAATCTACGAAGGACCGCTCGCCAAGGTCCGGGCAATCAACATCCTCGGCAACAAGGCCTTTTCCGACGACCGGCTGCGCAAGGAAATGTTTACGCGGCAGGCCGGCGGGCTGCTCGGTTTCATCAAGACCAACGACACCTACGATCCGGACCGCCTCGCGGCGGACCAGCAGAAGCTGCGCGCCTTCTATCTCACCGAAGGTTATGCCGACTTTCGCGTTGTTTCGGCATTGGCGGAGCTGACTCCGGACCGCCGCGACTTCGTCATCACCTATGTGGTCGACGAAGGGCCACGTTATCATTTCGGAACGGTCGAGGCGGACAGCGCCCTTCGCGACTTCCCCAACGCGGAAGTGCTGAAGATCGCCAAGGTCCAGCCCGGCGGCTGGTTCAACGCCAAACAGGTCGAGGACGCGATCACCGACCTCAACCAGGCGGCGGGCAATCTCGGCTATGCATTCGCCGACATCAGTCCCGCCTACAATCGCGATCCTCAGAAGAAAGTGATGAACATCACTTTCAAGGTCGGGCAAACGCCGAGGGTCTATGTCGAGCGTATCGACATCACCGGCAACACGAGCACCCGCGACAAGGTCATCAGGCGCGAATTCCGCTTGAACGAAGGTGACGCCTTCAACGCGCTCAAGGTGAAGCGCAGCCAGGATCGCATCCAGAGCCTCGGCTTTTTCTCGGACAAGTTCGAGATCAAGCAAACCGAGGGCTCAACACCGGATCGGGTGATCCTGGGCGCCAATGTCGAGGAGAAAGCGACCGGGCAGCTTTCGCTCTCGGGCGGCTATTCCAGTCTCGAGCGGTGGGTCATCCAGCTCGGCCTTTCGCAGAACAACTTCATGGGCAAAGGCCAGTCGGTCGACGCGTCCGTCAACTGGTCGCTGTTCGGAAAATCCGCCGAAGTGGGGTTCACCGATCCCTATTTCATGGACAAGCCGATCCTCTTCGGAGTGCAGCTCTACCGGCGCGACTATTCGGCGTTCGATTTCGTCAACAGCAACCGCAACACGACTTATTCGACGACCAGCACGGGCGGCGGAATCAAGCTTGGCTTCCCGATCAGCGAATATTGGCAGCTCGGCACGCGCTACACCCTCAGTCGCGACAGCATTGCGCTCGACCAGAGCACGTTTTTTACCGACTTCAACAACGACGGGATTCTCGAGAACAACGAGTGCGATCCGTTGAAGGCGGGATTTTATCTCTGCGATGAGGTGGGCGCCCGGACGACCTCAGCGGTCGGCTATTCGACGCTGTACGACGACACCGACGGGATTCACCCGACGCGCGGGCAGCAACTGACGTTCTCGCAGGATTTCGCCGGGGTCGGCGGCGACATCCATTATCTGCGCACCCAAGCCTATGCGACGAAGTACAAAAGCTTCGGCAACTGGATTTTGTCGCTCCACGGGGAAGGCGGTTATATCCACGCGCTTTCGAGTTCCCCGGGACCCGGACGCGACGCGATTCGGCTGACCGACCGATTTTTCGATTCGGCGATCCGCGGTTTCGATATCCGCGGCATCGGCCCCCGGGTCCTCCGCGTTCCTTACGACGCGAACGGCAATCTCGAACAGATCGACGTCAAGAAGGACGTCAACGACGCGCTCGGTGGCAAGGCCTATTACCTGGGTCGGGTAGAGATAGAAGTTCCTGTAAGCTCGGGGATCAAGAGTCTCGGGCTCAGGCCGTCCATCTATGTGGACGCTGGCTCGCTTTGGGATATTACCCAACCCCCGCTCTTGAATGTGGTCGCGATCTGCACGCCGAAGACCGGAACGACCGGCCTCGCCACGTTCCAGAGCCCGGTGCCGAACTGCAGCAAGGATGCGAACGGCAATGCGGTCGATCCGACCAAGTTCGACGCGGCGCCTGGCTTCAAGGAGCTGTTCCTTGGAAATTCAGCCAAGCCGCGTGTTTCGGTCGGCATCGGCGTGAACTGGATTTCGCCGTTCGGCCCCCTTCGGCTCGATCTCGCAAAGGCGCTCATCACCCAGCCGGGAGATGATCCCAAACTCTTCACCTTCAACGTAGGAACTCAATTCTAATGAAGACACTGCTGATTAGCGCCGCATTGGCGGCTTCGATTCTTGCGCCCGCGGCTGCCAATGCGCAGGCGGTTCCAGGCGCCGTTATCGCGGTGGTAGATCTCGAGCGGGTCACTGCCGAGTGCAACGCCTGCAGGACCGCCCAGGCGGCGCTTCGGAGCCAGGCGACCGCGTTCGAGAACGAGCGCAAGTCCTTCGGGACCTCGCTGCAGACGGAACGCACTTCGATCCAGGCTGCGGTCGATGCGCTCAAGGGCAAAGACCCGGACGCTGCGCTCCAGGCGCGGATCAAGGCGTTCCAGACCAAGACCCAGCAGGATGAACAGCAACTTCAGGCACGGCAGCAGCAGATTTCCCGCAATCAGCAATATATCCAGAAACAAGTCGCCGATAAGCTCAACCCGATTTATCAGCAGGTGATGCAGCGCCGCGGCGCGAACATCCTGCTCGAGACGGGATCGACGCTGGCAACCAGCACGTCGGTGGACGTGACCAACGACGTTCTCGCGGGGCTTAACGCGTCGCTGCCGTCGATCGTGACTCAGGCGCCCGCAGCTGCGCAGCCGCAGGGCCGCTAAAGAGAGCATGGGCGATAGGCCGCCCAGCCCCGCCATCGGCCCACTCGACATCGGGCGGGTCATGGCGGCGCTGCCGCATCGCTACCCGATGCTGCTGGTCGACCGGGTCGAAAGCCTCGATCCCGGCAAGGGCATCGTCGCGATCAAGGCGGTGACGATCAACG
>DASUIC010000101.1:0-2933 GCA_036273215.1 Sphingomicrobium sp. | reverse complement strand
AGACCAAGAGCCTCGCGCTCGATGCCCTGCTGATCGGCGCGGCGATCCAGTTCGTCGCCATCCCGCTGATCGCCACATTGTCGGACCGGATCGGGCGGCGCGCCGTCTATGCGTTCGGCGGCTTCGGGTCGGCGCTGTTTGTCTTCCTGTTCTTCCCGATGCTCGCGAGCGGGAGCAATGGCCTGATCATCCTCGCGATCGTCATCGCGCTGCTGCTCCACGCGTCGATGTACGCGCCGCAGGCCGCATTCATCACCGAGCTGTTCCCAACCCGCATCCGCTATTCGGGCGTGTCGATCGCCTACCAGCTGACCGCGATCTTCGCCGGCAGCCTCGCGCCGATCATCGCGCTGTGGCTGTACAAGGACCTGCACTCGTCGGTGCCGGTCTCGATCTACGTCGCCATCGCGTGCGCGATCAGCGGCATCAGCGCGCTTCTGGCGCGGGAGACGAAAGGCGTGGAGCTGTCGGGGATTCGGTGAGCCCTAACGACAGTTTAGGTGCAATTCGAAAGGAGTAGGCTGTGGTCTTGGTCGTCTTGGTATCCGCCTTTGTCGCGGTTGCGCCGGTCCCGTTCGAGCTTGGCCCAGCTTGGGCGGAGTTCTCCCGCGAGCCGGCCGGCCGATCGACCAAGACGGAAATCGAGGTCGGCACGCTCGGCTATGATCACGCTCGTGGGCAACTCGACTTTTGGTTTCGCCGAACGGTCACGAGCGGGATCAAGAACGAGGAAACAGTGACTTGGACTGACACGCGGACCTGCAGCGCGGCGCGGCCGCTTCTCGCCAGCATCCGCGACATTCCGGTGCCGAAGTTCGCGCCTGTCGGCTCATCGAAGGGGCCACCTGTCATGCTCGACGGAGTCAGTTATTCGCTCCGAACCTATTCGAACCAGGGATTGCTTACGGAACAGACGAACGTCGGGACGCCCCTAGCTACATGGGTAGACGCAGCCGTGGGCATTCTCTCGCAGTGCTGGAGCACCCGGGTCCCGCAACGAACGCGGTAAGCAGGACATCGACCGAATCCGGAGAAGCCGCGCATTTACGCATTCGGAACCGCCTGCTTCGCCTGTCCCCAGCCGGCGAGTCCCTTCGAGCCCGCCCTCTCCAGCAGCTCATCGGCGTAGCGGATAGTGAAGTGGTTGCCGCCTTCGTATCGCGCCAGACCAACAGCGGGTCGGGATTCCAATGTATTGACAATGTATTGCAATACTGCCAAATGGCTCATGAGCGAATCCGCTTGGAAAGAGAATGGAAATGGACACCGCAGCCCCGGACCGGCAGCGGCATGACACCAGCGTGTCGATGCGCATGTCGCGGAAAACGAAGACGCTGATCGAGCGGGCGGCGGCTACGGCCAACAAGAGCTTCAGTGCGTTCGTGATCGAGAGCGCGCACGATCAGGCGATCGACGTGCTGCTCGACGAAACCGTGTTCAACCTGTCCGCCGAAGAAGCGGAAGCGTTCGCCAAGGTGCTCGACGATCCGCCGCCGCCGACCGCGAAGCTCAAGTCCCTGATGCGGAGCAAGGCGCCTTGGGAATAGCCCGGCGCGGCTCCTCCGGACACCATCGCTACAATGCGCCACGGCCGATCGATGCGGCCGATGACGTTGCGGCATTCAGCTGCGGCAAACCGGCGCTCGACCATTTTTTGAAGCAACGGGCGCTAAGGAACGAAGGTAAGGCGTCTCGCACCTATGTGGTCATCCCGCAATCCGGAGGAGGCGCCGCGGACGTCGTGGCCTATTACACCCTGGCTGCCGGTGCGCTCGCGCGGGAGGAGACTCCCGGCTGGGCGAAGCGCAACATGCCCAATCCGGTTCCCGTGATCGTGGTCGGGCGGCTGGCCGTCGATTCAAATCATCAGGGCCGAGGGCTTGGGAGATCGCTGCTGCGCGAGGCGATGCTGCGGAGCCTCGAGGCGTCTCGGCAGATCGGGGCCAGGGCGCTGATCGTCCACGCAATCGATGATGAGGCCGCGGATTTCTACCTGCCCTTCGGCTTTCAGAGATTTCCAGCCCAAAGCGCGACCCTGTTCTTGCCAATTGAGACAATAGAGAAAGCACTTTAGCGCCAGCGGCAGCGCGCGCCTGCGCGATCAGCGGCGTCAGCGCGCTGCTGGCGCGCGAGACGAAGGGCGTGGAGTTGTCGGAGATTCGATAAAGATGTTGCGCCTATACCGAAGAGCGATCGCCGGCTGGTGTCACGCACGTGGCCTATTCGCTCTCAACGCCGGCCGGCTGCAGGCGGCGGAGTCGCTACTCCGCGCGAGCATCAGGCAAAGCGAAAAATCTAGAAATCCTCTGCTGCCCGAAAGCTATCTCCTCTTGGCAGATACGCTCCAGAAGCGCGGTCGACGGGACGACGCCATCGAATTGTTCCATAAGGGTCTCAGCCAAGTGCAGCATTCGCCCACCTACAGCGCAGATGATGAGAACTATCTCCGAGGTTACTTCTCGTTGCTGCTCGGTCTGGGCGGTCAGAAAGGTGTTTTCGATCCGCGCTCCGTTAGAAGAGGGCTGCGTCGTGACTTCCCGATGTCAGCGCCGGAAACTCGTTAGGCGTTCGGGAGCGCTTGCTTCGCCTCGCCCCAGCCCTTGAGAAGCTTCGATCCAGCTCGCTCGAGCAGCTCGTCGGCGTCGCGAATGGTGAAATGGTTGCCGCCTTCGTACTTGTCGAGCTCGTCCCAGGTGATCGGGGCGGCGACGGGGGCCCCTTCGCGGGCGCGGGCGGAATAAGGCATCACCGCGGTCGCGCCGCGCTGGTTGCGAAGCCAGTCGAGGAAGATCCGGCCCTTGCGCTGGACCTTGCGGATGTTCGCGGTGAACATGTCCGGCTCGGCCTCGGCGATGGCGCGGCTGAAGCGTTCGGCGAAGCTCTTGACCGCGCCCCAGTCCTTCGAGGCGTCGAGCGGGGCGACGACGTGCAGG
>DASUIC010000100.1:0-6065 GCA_036273215.1 Sphingomicrobium sp. | reverse complement strand
CGCCGCGGCGCATGTCCTCGACGAAGATCGCCAGCTTGTCGGTGAGCGCCATGTCGAAGCTCATCGACGCCGCGTAGAATTCGGCGCGGTGGTGCGCCTTCAGCCACGCGGTTTGATAGGTGAGCAGCGCGTAAGCCGCGGCGTGGCTCTTGTTGAACCCGTAGCCTGCGAATTTGTCGATCAAGTCGAACAGCTCGTTGGCCTTGGCTTCCTCGATTCCGTTCACGCGGGCGCAGCCCTCGACGAAGATCGCGCGCTGGGCATCCATTTCCGACTTGATCTTCTTGCCCATCGCGCGCCGAAGCAGGTCGGCGCCGCCGAGCGAATAGCCGGCGAGCATCTGCGCCGCCTGCATCACCTGTTCCTGATAGACGATGACCCCGTAGGTGCCCTTGAGGATGTCCTCGAGCAGCGGATGCGGATAATCGATCGGCTCCTGCCCGTTCTTGCGGCGGCCGAACATCGGGATGTTGTCCATCGGTCCCGGCCGATAGAGCGCGTTCAGCGCGATGATGTCCTCGAATACCGTCGGCTTCACCGCCGAAAGCGTCCGCCGCATCCCTTCGGATTCGACCTGGAACACGCCGACCGTGTCGCCGCGCTGGAGCAGGTTGAAGACCGCCGGATCGTCCCACGGAAGGCCGCCGAAATCGACCCCGATCCCCTGCTCGGCGAGCAGCCGCCGGCCCTCCTTCAACACCGAAAGTGTCTTCAGACCGAGGAAGTCGAACTTCACAAGACCGGCGGCTTCGACATATTTCATGTCGAATTGCGTCACCGGCATGTCCGAGCGTGGGTCGCGATAGAGCGGCACCAATTCGTCGAGCGGGCGGTCGCCGATCACCACCCCCGCGGCGTGGGTCGAAGCGTGGCGCGGCAGTCCCTCCAGCTTCATCGCCAGATCGAACAGCCGGCGGACGTCCTCGTCATTCTTATACTCGGTGGCGACTTCAGGCACCCCGTTGAGCGCGCGCTCGAGCGTCCATGGATCCGTCGGGTGGCTCGGAATGAGCTTCGCCAGGCGATCGACTTGCCCATATGGCATCTGAAGAACGCGGCCCGTGTCCTTGAGAACGGCACGCGCCATGAGGCGTCCGAAGGTGATGATCTGCGCCACCTTGTCCCGGCCATACTTGCGCTGGACGTAAGCGATCACCTTGTCGCGGTGGGTTTCGCAGAAGTCGACGTCGAAGTCGGGCATCGACACGCGTTCGGGATTGAGGAAGCGTTCGAACAGCAGTCCGAGGGCGATCGGGTCGAGGTCGGTGATGGTGAGCGCCCAGGCGACCACCGATCCGGCACCGGAGCCTCGGCCCGGCCCGACCGGGATGTCGTTGACCTTCGCCCATTTGATGAAATCGGCAACGATCAGGAAGTAGCCGGCGAAGCCCATTCCGGTGATGATCTCGAGCTCATAGTCGAGCCGCTGCTCATACGCGTCGCGTTCCGACTCGGGCCTATCGTTGAGTCGGGCTGCAAGGCCGGTCCGCGCATCGCGGCGCAACTGCTCGTCTTCATCCTCGCCGAGGCGGGGAAGGATCGGCTTGCGGCTCGGCGCCGCCACGGCGCAGCGTTGCGCGATCACCACGGTGTTTGCGAGCGCTTCCGGCAGATCGGCGAACAGCTCGTCCATTGCCGCCGAGTCCTTGAGCCACGCCTCCGGTGACGAGGTCGGACGCTCGGCACTCTCCACATAAGCCGAGTTCGCGATACACAGCATCGCATCGTGCGCCGCGTGGAAAGACGGGTCCGGATAAGCGGCGAGGTTGGTCGCGACCAGCGGAAGGTCGCGGGCGTACGCGAGATCGATCAGCCGCTCTTCGCTTGCCGCTTCGGAAGGATCGCCAGACCGTGAAATCTCGACGTACAATCGCCCCGCGAACAGTCGCTCCAGCCGATCGAGGTATGCTTCCGCTTTGTCGCGCTGACCCGCCGCGATGAGACGTGCAATTGCCCCTTCGGCTCCGGCTGTCAGGGCAATCAGCCCCCCGTTCAAATCCTGAAGGTGCGCGAATTGGACATGGGCGTCCTCATCGATCGGCCGGTCGAGATGCGCCGCGGAAACGAGCTTGCAAAGGTTGGCATAGCCCTGATCGTCCTTGGCGAGCAGGACGATCCAGTCGATGCCGCCCTCGCCTCCAAGCTCGGCCGGCCTCGCAACAGCCACGGTTGCGCCGATGATCGGCTGAATGCCCTTCTCGATGCACGCATTGCTGAACTGCATGGCTCCATAGAGGCCATTCCGATCGGTGAGGGCGATGGCCGGAAGTCGAAGCTTTGTCGCACGCGTAGCGATCGTCTTCGGCTCCATCGCCCCTTCGAGCATCGTGAAGGAGGAGAGAACACGCAGCGGAACGTACAAGGAAGTCACCGCCAGACTATGATGCGGCGGGGCGTCTTAGCAAAGTCTCGGCGGTGCACTTATCCACGAGTTCGTCAGCGCGGCTGCCAGCGCCCTTCCATGATGTCGCGGATTTCGCGCATTCGGCCGACATAGGCCTCGCCGATGCAAGCGCGGTTCGGGCAACGGTTGCGATAGCCGATGAATCGGTCGCGGGTTCGGCGGAGCAGGTCGCGCTGAACCGGCGATGCGCCCTCCATCGCCCGGCCGAACTGGGACGCCATGTTGCGGTCGAGTGTCGCCAGGCCCGCATCCGAGCAGACCTCGATTTCGCTGCGAGTCCGCGCTTTCGAACAGTCGAAGCTGGGACGGGCGGGCGCCGGGCGAGCGGGCGCAGGCTGCTGCGTTTGAGGCGGTGGAGCTGGCCTCTCCGGAGGCGCCACCGCCGGTGCGCCGCTCGTTTCGGGAGGTGCGGTTACGTTCGTCTCGGGCGCCGTGGTGACTTGCGCAACCTGCTGGTTGACGCGCGCCAGCGTGGCGAGGGGAGCGACGATCGCCTCGGCGTTGCGCAGAAGCACAACCGGTCCGCTTCCGTCGGCCGCCTGCTGAATCGTGTAATCGATGTCCGAAGTCAGCGTATGACGGCCCCCGACAACCGCGATCCCCGGCGGCAGGTCGAGCGAGAGCGATCCCGAGCAGTTGATTGCGCCGGTGTCCTTGTCCTCGCTTTCCATCACCGGATTTTCCATCCGGATCACGGCATAAGCCGACAGACTGTCGAAAGCCGCCTGATCGCTTCCGCGAAGCTGCGCGGCGCGGCGAAACAGCTCACGTTTGATGAGGTCATAGGTCCCGTTGGTAGCGCAGGCTTTCTCCGGCGCGGGAGGCTTCGCTTGCTGCTGCTCGCCCTGGGCGAGCTCGTTGGCGGTGAGCCTGTCCTGGTTGGGACCGGTGCGGCTGGTGAAATAAGCGACCAGCAGGACCAGAAGGACGAGAGCAGCGATGAGTGCGAGGGTCGTCCAGCTGACCTTCGTGGTCGGCCGCTTATCGTCGCTCCGCCGCTCGGGCTCCACTAGGTCAGCCTCCCCTCGTGAAGCCTGACGACCCTGTCCATCTTGGCTGCGAGCCGCTCATTGTGGGTGGCGACCAGCGCGGCGCTCCCCTCCCCGCGAACGAGACCGAGGAACTCGCCAAGAACGGCGTCGGCAGTATGCTCGTCGAGGTTTCCGGTGGGTTCGTCGGCGAGCACCAGCGGCGGCTTGTTGGCGAGGGCGCGGGCGACCGCGACGCGCTGCTGCTCGCCGCCCGACAGTTTCGAGGGACGGTGATCGAAGCGCTCAGCCAGACCGAGCTTGTCCAGCAGGTCACGGGCGCGCTTTTGGGCCGACTGCTGGTCGGCCCCGAGCACCAGCTGCGGCAGGACGACATTTTCCACCGCGTTGAACTCGGGGAGCAGGTGGTGGAACTGGTAGACGAAGCCCAGCAGCTCTCGCCGAAAACGCGTCCGGCCGTCGTCGTCGAGTTCGGAGGCCTCCTTGCCGCGGAGCTGGATCGAGCCCTCGAATCCACCCTCGAGCAGGCCGACCGCTTGCAGCAGCGTTGACTTGCCCGACCCCGAGGGGCCGAGCAGCGCGACAATCTCGCCCGGCTGAACCGCGAGGTCGACGCCGCGAAGCACTTCGATGGTGACGTCGGCCTGAGTGAAGCTGCGCTTGAGCCCGCGAGTGAGCAGGATCGGAGAGCCGGGCGCCGCATTTCGCTCGGTCCCCTTGGCCGCGAGATCGAGCGCAGCATCATTCATAGCGCAGGACCTGCACCGGGTCCGTGCTCGCGGCCTTGTAGGCGGGATAAAGCGTCGCGAGGAACGAGAGGACCAGGGCGGTGAGGATGATTACCGCCACCTCGACCGGATCGGGCTTCGCCGGAAGGTCGGTCAGGAAGCGGACCGACGGGTCCCACAGATTCTCGCCGGTGACCTTCTGGATGAAGTCGACCACGTCCTGCCGGAAGTAGAGGAACACCGCCCCGAGAATGATCCCGAGGACGATGCCGAGGGAGCCGATCGTCACACCGACGGTCATGAAGACCTTCATCATTCCGCCGCGACTCGCGCCCATGGTTCGGAGGATTGCGATGTCGCGAGTCTTCGCTCGGACCAGCATAATCAGCGACGAAAGGATGTTGAACACAGCGACGAGGACGATCAGCGATAGCACCACGAACATCGCGACGCGCTCGACCTCGAGTGCCTGGAACAGCGCCGAGTTCATCTGCCGCCAGTCGGTGATCTGTCCCTTGCCCTGCACGACCTTTTGCAACGGCGCGAGGATCTCCTGAACCTTGTCGGGGTTGCTGGTCTGGATTTCGATCATCCCCACCTGATCGCCCATCAGCAGCAGCTGCTGCGCGTCCTTGATCGGCATGATGACGAACGCCTTGTCGTAATCGTAAACGCCGATCTCGAACACCGCGCCGACGGTGTAGGTCACTTCGCGTGGGACGGTACCGACCACGGTCGAGCGGCCTTCGGGATTCCAAAGCGTGATCTGACTTCCGGGATAGGCGCCCAAACTATCCGCCAGACGGGACCCGAGCGCGATGCGGCTGCTGCCTGGAGTTATCGAGCGAATGTCGCCGGCAAGCACGTTAGAGGTGATCGTCTTGTTGGAGCGGATGTCTCCCACCCGCATTCCGCGCACGATCACAGGCTCGAAACGTCCGTTGCCGGTTGCCATCAGCGGCTGCTCGATCAGCGGGATCGCTGAGGTCACCCCCGGCGTCTTCTTGGCGGTGTCCGCGATCTGTTCCCACCCGGATAGCGTACCGCCATAGCCTTCTACTACGGCGTGTCCGTTCAGCCCCACGATCTTGTCGAACAGCTCTGCGCGAAAGCCGTTCATCACGCTCATTACGATGATCAGCGCCGCGACCCCAAGCGCGACGGCGATCAGGCTGATCGAGGCGACGAGGAAGATGAACCCTTCGCCCTTTCCCGGAAGCAGGTAACGGCGGGTGAGCATCCGCTCGGCGCGGTTGAGGATCATTCGGTGAGCCTTGCGAAGGCGCTTTCCATGCTCAGCTCCTCGCGCTCGCCGGTTGAACGGCGCTTTAACTCGACCGTCCCTTTGGCGATACCGCGGGGACCCACAATCACCTGCCAGGGGAGGCCAATCAGGTCCATCGACGCGAGCTTGGCCCCGCCCCGCTCGTCACGGTCATCGAAGAGAGTCTCGACGCCTGAACCGATCAGCTTTCCATAAAGCATATCGGCTGCTGCCGCGCTCGCGGGATCGTCCGAACGCATGGTCACGACACCCACGCTCCACGGAGCGACTGCCTCGGGCCAGATGATGCCTCCATCGTCGTGGCTCGCTTCGATGATCGCTCCGACGAGCCGAGAAACTCCGATGCCGTAGCTTCCGCCCACCGGCGTCACCTGCTCGCCGCCAGGACCGCTGACCGTGAACCCGAGCGGTTTGGTATATTTTTCGCCGAAGTAGAAGATGTGTCCGACCTCGATTCCACGCGATTGGCGGAGATCGCCGCCGAGCTTCGCTTCACGGGCTTCGTCGCGCTTCTCGTCGGTCGCCGCGTAATCGGCCGTCATCGAGTTGACGAATGCCTGCAGCGCGCCGACATCCTCGGCATCGACGGCGTAATCCTCCGCTGGCCGAAGCGTCTCCCAGCTCTTGTGGAAAAAAACTTCGCTTTCGCCGGACGGCGC
>DASUIC010000099.1:0-3623 GCA_036273215.1 Sphingomicrobium sp. | reverse complement strand
GAATTTCGAACGGGAGGGCTACGCGGTCCGCCGCACCGGCGACGGCGAGGAAGCGCTGATGCTGGCCGACGAGGAATTGCCCGACGTCGTCATCCTCGACTGGATGATCGAGGGCGTTTCCGGTCTCGAAGTCTGCCGCCGGCTCCGCCGGAAGGAAGGCACCGCAAATGTGCCGATCATCATGCTGACGGCGCGCGGCGAGGAGAGCGACCGGATCCGCGGCCTCGACACGGGCGCCGACGATTATGTCACAAAGCCCTTCAGCCCGCGCGAGCTGATGTCGCGCGTCGGCGCAGTCCTTCGCCGCGTCCGACCGGCGCTCGCGGGCGAGCAGCTCTCCTACGCCGACATCGAAATGGACGTTGCCGCGCACAAGGTCCGGCGCGCCGGCACAGCGGTCCAGCTCGGGCCCACCGAATTCCGCCTTCTGCGCCACCTGCTCGAGCAGCCCGGCAGGGTCTTCTCGCGCGACCGGCTGCTCGACGTCGTCTGGTCGCACGATCCCGACATCGACGAACGCACGGTCGACGTCCACGTCCGTCGCCTGCGACGCGCGCTCAACGACGGCGGCCGCCCCGACCTGATCCGCACCGTACGCTCGGCCGGCTATTCGCTCGACGCCGAAGCCTGAGCGCTGTCACAGAATTGAAACATGGCCGACGCCAGCCCGTCAGACGGAGAGGCTAGTCACTGCGCTTATGACCAACGTCGAATATCGCTCATGCCGCTCCTAGCCGCTCCCGTCCCCTCCATCGAATTCAACGTCTCGAGCGTGGGCATGTCGAAGGGGATCGCCCAAACGACCGGCCCGCAGTTCCTCACCCGGGGCGAACTCTCGTTCGGGACATTGTTCCTCGGCGCCTACGTCAAGAACGTCGATTCGGCGACTTCCGACGCCGAGGCTGCGGCGCTCATCGGTGCGCGCACCACGGCTGCCGGTTTCGATTTCAGCGCATCCGCCGCCTGGAAACGGGCGATTGATCCTGCGCCGAGGTCCGACCGCAACGCCCTCGAGGTCAGCGCCTCCGTGAGCCGCAAAATCGCGCGGATCACTCCACGTGTATCTATCGTGTGGAGTCCCGACGATCTTGGCGGCACCCGCCAGACGCTGTTTGCGGAAGCTGGCGCAAGCTACCGCCTCTCGCCGTCTCTCTCGGCAAGCGCCGCACTCGGCAGGCGCCAGCGCGGCGGCGGGCCGGACTATACGGCGTGGAACGCCGGCTTCACCTGGAGCGGGCTCAAGCCGGTCTCGCTCGACCTGCGTTACTACGACACGGACGCGGGCCACGCGCAGCCGTTCAGGCCGCGGCTCGTCGTCTCTGCGCGAGCGAGGTTCTGATGTCCGCGGCGCACGCGACCCAGGGTGGCATCGCGGCCACGAGTCCGTTGCCGAGCGACGGGGCGTCCACTAAGCGTTCGGGCAAGTCAGGGGGTCATATGCTCGCGTGGTTCCAGCGGCTGTTGCCGAGAACGGGCGATTTCTTCGGCATGTTCGAAGCGCACGCGGCGACCGGTGTCGCCGCCGCCGAGGCGATGACCAAGCTGGTCGACGGCGGCACCGCGCACAAGGAATATATCGCGGAGATTCACAATCGCGAGCATGAGGCGGACGAGATCATCCGCCAGGTTCTCACAACGGTCAGGCGCACGTTTCTGACGCCGTTCGACCGCGGCGCGATCACCTCGCTGATCGGCGCGATGGACGACGCCGTCGACGAAATGCAGGACACGGCGCGAGCGATCGACCTCTATGAATTGAAGACGTTCGAGCCCGAGATGAAGCAGATGGTGGCGATCATCGCCCAGGCCGCGGCGCTCACCGCGGAGGCGATCCCGCTGCTTCGCGACATCAGCCGGAGCGGCGCGCGGATCCACGGTCTCACCGAGCGGCTCGTCCGCCTCGAAAGCGATGCCGACGTCGTCCACGCCGCCGGCCTAAAAAAGGCGTTCGAGGAAAATCGGGCCGACCCGATGCAATTCATGGTCGCTCGCGAAATCTACAAGCATCTCGAACGGATCACCGACGCGTTCGAGGACGTCGCGAACGAGATCGACGGCATCGTGATCGATCACGCCTAGGCCGCTCGAGCCGTGCACAGCCTCGCCCTTCCGCTTCTCGTCGGGCTGATCATTGTCGCTTTGTCGTTCGATTTCCTGAACGGCCTTCACGACGCCGCCAACTCGATCGCGACCGTCGTCGGGACCCGGCTGATCAGCCCGGTTGGCGCCGTCGCGTTCGCCGCTTTCTTCAACTTCGCGGCCTACTTCCTCGCGCTCAAATGGCCGTCGCTGCACAATGTCGCGGACACGATCGGCAAGGGCCTGATCAACAAGGACCTGGTCACTCCGGCGGTCGTCTTCGGAGCACTGGTCGGAGCGATGTTCTGGAACGTCGTCACCTGGCTGAAGGGCATTCCATCCTCGTCGAGCCATGCGCTTGTCGGCGGCATTGTCGGCGCCGGCGTTGCCCATGCCGGCTTCCCGAGCATCCAGTGGATCGGTCTCAACAAGACGCTCATCGCCATCGTCCTGTCGCCGGTGCTGGGCCTCGTTCTGACGATGCTCATCATGCTGGTGACGAGCTGGCTCGGCGTTCGGGCGAGCGCTCGCGGAGCCGAGCGGACCTTTCGCGGGCTCCATCTCGTTTCCTCAGGGACTCTGTCGCTGAGTCATGGCCTCAACGACGCCCAGAAGACGATGGGCGTCATTACCGTGCTCCTCTATTCGACCGGCTACCTGCACGGGAAGTTCGCCGTCCCGAACTGGGTGGCGCTCAGCTGCTATATCGCCATGGGCCTCGGCACGCTGACCGGCGGGTGGCGAGTCATCGAAACGATGGGCACGAAGATTACGAAGCTGTCGCAGCATCAGGCGTTCAGCGCCTCCGCCGGGGGATCGATCATGCTGTTCGCCGCTTCATGGCTCGGAATTCCGGTGTCCACCACGCACACCGTCACCGGATGCGTGATTGGCGCCGGCGCGGCGAGGCGCGCTACTGCGGTCCGGTGGGGCATCGCCGGGGACGTCGCAATCGCCTGGATCATCACGATCCCGGCTTCCGCGATCGTCGGCGCCATCTTCTATTTCCTGGTGAGTCTCTTTTGAGATCAGGCCCTGAGCACGCCCCGAAGCGCCTGTTCGACCTGCTCCGGCGTGTAGGGCTTTTGCACGCGCGGGCTGTCCTGCCACTTCTCGGGCATCTGCCAATCCGCATAGCCGCTGGTCAGGACGAACGGCGTATCGCGCTGCTGCAATAGCTCGCACAGCCCGAAGACGCGCTCGCCCCGGATGTGAACGTCGACCAGCGCTGCATCGAACTCTTCGGTCTCAATGAGCTCGCGGGCAGCGGCCATGTTGGGCGCGGGTCCGACCACCTCGCAGCCGAGCTCACCCAGCAGGTCGGCCGTGAATGGCCCGACCACGGGCGAATCCTCGATCACCAGGATCCGTCGGCCATTGAGGTCTGGCGGAGTCTTGCGGCTGCCGCGCGGCTTAGTGGACGAATCTTGCGACGACATCGCGATAAGAACGCGAGACTTTCACTTGCGCTCCGGAATCGAGCACGAGGAAACATTCGCCGTTGGTGTGCGGCTTCACCTGCCGGACCAGGTCGAGATTGACGA
>DASUIC010000098.1:0-8538 GCA_036273215.1 Sphingomicrobium sp. | reverse complement strand
TCTCCGACCTGCGGAAGCCGGATCACCATGGCGGTCCAGCTCGACGACGATCGCAGGATCGAGCGCGTGACGATGCAGGTCCATGCCTGCGCGTTCGGGCAGGCTTCCGCCTCGCTCGTCCATCAGCATGCGGTGGGCCGGACGCACGACGAAGTGGCCGAAGCGCTGGTGATCGTCAGCCGCTGGCTGGCGGCAGAGCAGGACGAGCCTGGCGAATGGCCGGGCATCCTCGCCCTCGAGCCGGCGCGACCGCGCAAATCGCGGCACGGAGCCATCCTGCTCCCGTTTCGCGCCTTGCTCGCGGCGATCGAGTCTGCCACGTGACCACGCCCGCCGAGACGGCGCAGGCGACCACCGCGATCCTCGAAAGCGGCGCCATCATGCTGGGCGCGGCGCTGATCTTCGTGACCCTGTTCCGACGGCTCAAGCTCGGAGCGACGCTGGGCTACATCGTTGCCGGCGTGCTGATCGGCCCCGAGGTTCTCGCGTTGATCCGCGACCCTGAGCAGCTGCTCAGCATCACGGACATCGGAATGGCGCTCCTGCTGTTCATCGTCGGCCTCGAACTTCAGCCGCGGCGGCTCTGGCGCCTCAGGAGCGACATTTTTGGCCTCGGGCTCGCGCAGGTCGTGCTGTGCGGGCTCGCGATCGCCGCGTTGCTCTATGTCGCGCTTGGAATCTCGCCGGCGGCGGCGCTGGCGATCGGGCTTCCGCTCGCCCTCTCGTCGACCGCGCAGGTGCTGCCGATGCTCCGCTCCGACAACGAGCTGAACACGCCGCAGGGCGAGCGCGCTTTCTCGATCCTGTTGTTCCAGGACCTGTCGATCGTCCCGATGATCACGATCATCGCCGCCATGGCGCGCACGCCGCCCGATCCCGATGCACCGACCGGCTGGACGCTCGCGCTCTACACGTTGCTTGCGGTTATCGCCCTCGTCATCGTCGGCAGGATTCTGCTCAACCCGCTGTTCCGCTTCGTAGGTCGCCTCGGCGAACGCGAGGTGTTCGTCGTGGCTGGCTTGTTCACGGTAGTAGGCGCCGCCGCGGTCATGCACACGCTGCATCTGTCCGTCCCGCTCGGCGCATTCGTTGCGGGCGTGATGCTGGCCGAATCGCCCTACCGCCACGAGCTCGAAAGCGATGTCGAGCCATTCCGGTCGATCCTGCTCGGGCTATTCTTCCTGTCGATCGGAATGCTTCTCGATATCCGGGTCGTGGCTGCAAGGCCGCTGTTTGTCGTCGGAATCGCCGCAGCCATGATCCTCATCAAGACTGGGCTGATCACCGTCCTCAGTCGCCTGTTCCGCTCCTCCTGGACTCGAAGCTTCCGCCTCGGGCTGCTGCTTAGCCAGGCAGGCGAGTTCGGATTTGTGCTGTTCGCGCAGGCGACTGCTGCGCGCCTGGTCCTTCCAGAAGCCGCTTCGCTGTTCAGCGCCGTCGTGACGCTGTCGATGGCGGCTACCCCCTTTCTGATGCGGCTGACGGACTGGCTCGAACGCCGGGAACAACGAAGCGCTGAGGGATTGGACGGCCCCGAGCTGTCGCCGCCGACCAGCGCCATCGTGGTCGGCTATGGGCGTTTCGGCCAGACAGTCGCGCAGATGCTGATGGCCAAACGTGTCGGCGTGACCCTGATCGACAAAAAGCCGGCGCAGATCGAGTTGTCGAACGAGTTCGGCACCAAGGTCTATTATGGGGATGGGTTGAGGCTCGACCTTCTCCGCTCGGCCGGCGCCGAGACAGCGAAGGTCATCGCATTTTGCAACGACAATGACGAAGGGGAGCTCACCGCCGATGCCCTCGCGCCGGTTCTCGAGGCGTTCCCTCACGCCGCGGTCATGGTCCGGGCGTTCGATCGGGTCCATCTCATCGAGCTCGACAAGCTCGATCTGGCCTTCGCGGAAAGAGAGCTGTTCGAGAGCGCGGTGGCGATGGGCCGAGCGGCGTTGAAGGCGAGTGGCATTGGTGCTCCGGAGGTCGACAGGGTCGAACGCGAATATCGCGGGCGCGACTGCGAAAGGCTCGAACGGCAGAGCGCGACCGGAGATATTCGCGCGGGCTGGGAAAGGGCATTCGCGCCCGACCGCGCGCTGCCGGACAAGGAAGTCGAGAGGCCCGCTTAGGTGGCGCCCGAGTCGAGATAGGCGACGAGCGCATCCATGATCGACTCGACGACCTCACGGTGCGCTCCGTCGCCGCTTTTCACATGAATGTGAGCTTCCTCATATGAAGGGCGCCGCTCCTGATCGAGCCGCTCGAGAACGCTCCTCGGGTCGCCGTTTCGGAGCTGCGCGCGCGTATTTCGGCGCGACGTGCGCTCGGTGAGAATGTCGACCGGGGCATCGAGCCAGACGGTGATCGCCCGCTCGTTGAGCAGCTTGCGCGTGCCCGGGTCGACATAGGCCCCCCCGCCGGTCGCGATCACCCGAACGTCGCCTTCGATCAGTCGGGCTACCACCCGCCGCTCGCCGTCGCGGAAATCGTCTTCGCCGTAGCGCTCGTAGACCTCCGCCGCGGAAAAGCCCGAGGCGTCCTCGATCGCCGCGTCGCTGTCGACGAACGGAAGGCCGAGGCGCTTCGCCAGTCGCCTTCCGACCGTCGATTTTCCAACCCCCATCAATCCGACCAGCACCACGGGCCGGTCCAAACGCTTTGCCAAATCCATCGCCGGAAGGACTATACAGCGCCTGCCAAGCTCGCCAAAAGCCCTGTCGATACTCAAGACCAAGCGGAGCCCATGTCCCGAATCGTCGTCCTGATCGTCGTTTTGATCATCATCATCGGCGCGCTCGTCTATCTCTCGACCGTGCCCAAACCGCAGCCCACCCACACGATCGAAGTTCCGGTGTCGCAAGGGGGCAATGCGCACTAAAGCCGTACTGATTGCTTCGGCCGCCGCAGCGCTCGCGCTGCCTGCGGTCGCTCAGCAGCTGGCGCAGCAGCAGCCTGCTCCCGCGGCGGGGCCGGTCACCCAGCCTCCGCCGGCTGCAACCCCCTCGAACCCGCCTTCGACTGGCTTGACCAGCGACACGTTGGGCGGGGAGGGCGACGAAACCGCAGTAGAAGAGGTCAATCAGGGCAACCTTCCGCCTCCGCCCCCACCCGTTGAATATCCCGGCTGGGCGCGCCGCGACCCGTACACGGTCGGGAGCCTCGATCCGGTCAAGGAAGGCCTGGGTGACGATCCCTGGGGAACGGCGAGCGGCGCCTTCCTCGAAACCCTTATGCGGCGCATGGACACGCCGCTCGCTTCCCGTTGGGCGCATATCGCACTTCGCGATGCACTGCTGTCAAAGGCTCGTTCGCCGGGAGACGTCAATCCCATCGACTGGGTCGCCGAGCGGGCGTGGCTCCTCCTGCGGATGGGCGAAGCGGATGGCGCGCGAATGCTAGTCGCGGGCGTCGATACCGACCGCTTCACTCCGAAGATGGTGCAGGTCGGTGTGCAGACCGCGCTCGCAACTGCCGATGCATCGGCGCTGTGCCCGCTCGAAGACGGCATTCGGCAGTACGAGCCGAACATCCGTGCACTCGTCGAGCCGATGTGCGCTGCGCTCGCCGGCGAGCCTGAGCTCGCCTCGGGCCAGATCGACGATGCCCGGCGCCACGGCCGAATCGGCGGGATCGACCTCGCGCTTCCCGTAAAGGTCATCGGCGCTGCTGGCGGCGGAAGGGCTGCAAACATCGAATGGGACCCGGTGGACAGCCTGACAGCATGGCGTTTTGGTCTCTCGGCAGCGACGGGGATGGTCCCGCCGGATCGGTTGATGAACTCTTCGTCGCCGCAACTTCGCGCGTTCGAGGCGAGAGCCCCATTGTTCTCTGCGCAGCAGCGGCAGCCCGCGGCGCTGATCGCCGCAGGGCTCGGTGTCTTTTCGTCGCAGAGCCTGGTCGACCTCTATTCCGACATTTACGATTCGACTGACCCGACCGATCTTCCAAGCACGGATGCGTGGCAGCTCCGGCAGGCGTTCGTCGGCAAGAACGAGAATGCGCGGCTCGCGGCGATCCTCAAGCTCCTCGACTCGGGCAAGCAGGGCTATCAGAAGGAGGCGATGCGGGCGCTCGTCGCCCGGGCTGCCACGCTCGTGCAGCCCGATGCGAAGCTTGCCAAGGATGCTCCGGATCTGATTTCCTCGATGCTCGCGGCCGGCTACGACCGTGCGGCAGCCCGGTGGGCCCCCGCCGTTTCGCACATGGACAATGACGACGCCGACCGCTGCTGGGCAATGCTCGCGCTCGCGGCCCCTGACGTCGCGGATGCGGGCACGGGCCGGCTTTCCGGCTTCATTGGCCGGGACAAGAGCGCAGGAAAGCTCCGCAGTGCCTTCCTTGTGGCCGGGCTCGCCGGCCTCGGGCGCATCAGCACCGATACCGCCAACTCCCTGAACCGCCGCTACGGTCTGGGGCTCGGACAAGTCACCAGCTGGACCAAGATCATCGACGCGGCCGCAGCGAGGGAGCAGGCCGGCACCGTGCTCGTGCTGACGGGCACCGGTTTTCAGACACCGGCGTTCGGCGAGCTCCCGTCGGCCCACATGTACCATGCGATCGCCGCACTGAAGCGCACCGGGCAGGACTTCACCGCTCGAATGATCGCGGCCGAGGCCCTGTCACGGACGTGACCTTGAGGACAGGCTCGCGGACGTGACCGCTGAAGACCGGGCGCTGGTCGATCGGTTCCTCGACATGATGGCCGCCGAAGCCGGTGTCTCCGGGCACACTCTCGCGGCCTATCGGAACGATCTCGATCAGGCGGCAAGCTCGCTCGCATCGCTTGCCACAGCGTCGGATTCAGACCTGTCGCGGCTCGGCGGCGCCTGGAAGGACCTCGCCCCCTCGACGGTCGCCCGCCGGTCGGCTGCGCTGCGGCGGTTCTACGGCTTCCTCGTCGACGACGGATTGCGCCGCGACGATCCTTCCTCCGTGTTGCCGCGTCCGCGTCTTCAGCGGCCGCTGCCACGAATTCTCGACGAAATCGACATCCAGCGGATGTTCGACGCTGCAGAGGACCGCTCCGCGAGTGGCGAGGCCGCGGCAGTCCGTAACCTTGCTCTCCTGGAACTCCTCTACGGGTCCGGTCTGCGCGCCAGCGAGCTCGTCGGCCTGCCGCGTGCAGCTGTGAGACCGGGGCAGCCTTTCCTCATGGTCCGCGGCAAGGGAAGCAAGGAGCGGCTGGTTCCGATCTCCTCGCGCGCCGATGCTGCGGTTCAGAAATGGGTTGAGGTTTCCGTCGGCGGCAAGCCGTGGCTGTTCCCGAGCGGGAAGTCGCATCTGAGCCGCGTGCGCCTGTTCCAGATCGTGCGGCAGATGGCCGCTGAGGCGGGCATCGCGCCGGAGCGCGTGAGCCCGCATGTCCTCCGCCATGCGTTTGCAACGCACCTGCTTTCGGGCGGAGCGGACCTCCGCGTCCTCCAGTCGCTGCTCGGCCATGCCGACATCGCGACGACGCAGATCTACACGCATGTCGACAGCGCGCGCCTGGTCGAGCTGGTCAATGCCCGCCATCCGCTCGCGACCCGTCCTCGTTGACGCCTTGGGCAGCTTCGTCCTACCCGCGCGGCGCAGATGCTGACCTACCTCGATTTCGAAAAGCCGATCGCCGAGCTCGAAACGCGCGTCGCCGAATTGCGTGAAACCGCGAACAGCTCGGAGGATATCGACATCGACGCCGAGGTCGGCCGCCTCGAGACGAAGGCAAACAAGCTGCTTCGCGACACCTATGCGAAGCTGACTCCGTGGCAGAAGACCCAGGTCGCGCGGCATCCGGAACGGCCGCATTTCAAGGATTATGTCGCCGGAATCGCGGATGATTTCGTTCCGTTGGCGGGCGACCGCGCGTTTGCCGATGACCCGGCTGTTGTCGGCGGTTTTGCACGGATCGACGGCCGCCGGGTTCTGCTCATGGGGCATGAGAAGGGCGACGACACCGCATCGCGGCTGAAGCATAATTTCGGCATGGCGAAGCCCGAGGGATATCGGAAGGCGATCCGGCTGATGAAGCTGGCAGACCAGTTCGGCATCCCCATCGTCACGCTGGTCGACACGCCGGGCGCCTTCCCCGGCGTGCAGGCTGAAGAGCGTGGACAGGCGGAGGCGATCGCGCGCTCGACCGAAGAGTGCCTGTCGCTCAAAGTCCCGATGATCGCGGTGATCGTCGGCGAGGGCGGTTCCGGGGGAGCCGTCGCGATCGCTTCGGCCAACCGCGTGCTGATGTTCGAGCATGCGATCTATTCCGTGATTTCACCCGAAGGCTGCGCATCGATTCTGTGGCGGACCGCAGACAAAGCGGCAGAGGCAGCGGAAGCCATGAAGGTCACTGCCGCAGACCTCCAGGCACTGGGAGTGGTGGACAGGATCATCAACGAACCTCTTGGCGGCGCACAGCGGGATCCCGAAGCGGCGATTGGAGCGCTCAAGGGCGCCGTGATCGAAGAGCTGGACGGCTGCGGCAAGCTCGGTCCCGAGGAACTGCTGAAGCAGCGGCGCGCCAAGTTCCTGGCGATGGGCTGAGCCCGCCAAGGAACCGCGCTCAGTCATTCTCCGTTCAAATCGGGCCTTTAGTGCGCTTCCGAAACGGAGGATCAATGAGAATGCGTAAGCGCTTGCTCTTGATTTGCGCAGCGGCGCTGGCGCTGTCACCCGCCGCCGCCCAGCAGCGGCTCCATTATCTCTCTCCGCAGGATGTCGCCCAGGCGAAGCGCGAGAATGCGCAGGTCGTACAGGAGCTCGGCGGCGCGGAGACCGGCCCTCGAGCGGCTTACGTCGATTCCGTCGGACGGCGCGTCGCCGCTTATTCCGGCATCGCCAATGCTGGGCAAGCGCTTCACTTCACCACGCTCAACTCGGCGGTCGAGAACGCCTTCTCCGTCCCAGGAGGCTACGTCTACATCACCCGGCAGCTGATGACCCTGATGGGCGACGAATCGCAGCTCGCCTTCGCGCTTGGCCACGAGGTCGGCCACATCGCCGCGAACCATGCCCATCAGCGCGAGGAGGTCGAACGCGAGCTGGAGTGGCGCGCCCTTCCGGAGATCCTGTTCGGCCAGATGATCGGCGGCGGTTACGGCACGCAGATCGCGCTGCAAGGATTACTCGCGGCCAAGCTGCAGACGCTGAGCTTCTCTCGCGAGCAGGAATATGAGGCCGACACATTGGGCATGAGCTACATGGTCGACGCGGGGTACGATCCGGCGGGCGCCGCCCAGCTGCTCGGCTCGCTCGCCAGGGAAACGGCGCTCGAATCGCGGGTGCAGGGCCGAACCAACCGGCGCATTCCGGAGTGGGCGAGCACGCATCCGTTGAGCGAAAACCGGATGCAGCGGGCGCTTCAGGAGGCGCGCGCAAGCGGAAAGCTCGGCAGCGGCCTCCACAACCGCGACGCGTTCCTGAATGAGCTCGAGGGTATCTACGTCGACGACGATCCCGCCCAGGGGATCATCGACGGTCCGGTATTCACCCATCCTGACCTTCGCATCCAGTTTCGGGTCCCGACCGGCTATCTGATGTCGAACGGCACCTATGCGGTGACGATCGCCGGATCAGCGGGGAAGGCGCAGTTCAGCGGTGGAAAATTCACCGGATCCCTCGACACCTACATCCTTGGCGTCTTTCAGCAACTGATCCAGGGCGAGGGTCGCGTCGCCATTCCGAAGCCGACCCGCACGGTCGTTCACGGGATGCCGGCCGAATATACGACGGCGCACGTCAACACGGATTCAGGCGCGCTCGACGTCAGCGTCATGGCGTACCAGTGGGATCCGCAGCACGTTTATCACTTCGTGATGCTGACATCCGGCGGCGCGGGACTGGGCCCGTTCACTGCAATGGTGCAGTCGCTTCGGAAGATCAGTCCGGCCGAGGCGGCCGCCATCCGGCCGAAGGTGATCCATGTGGTGACCGTCGCGCCCGGCGAAACCGTGCAGTCGCTGGCAAGCCGGATGGCATACCGCAATTATCAGCTCGAACGGTTTCTCACACTGAACAACTTGAGCGCCAACAGCAGGCTGGTGCCCGGTCAGCGCGTCAAGCTGGTGATTTACGGTCCTCGCCGCGGCTAAGCTGCGATCATTGTCACATGCTGTTCGAGACGATGGTGGCGAGCTTGCCCCACATCCCGTTTGTGCCGCCGCCGAGCTTGGTCAGCCCCGCCATCATCGCAATGACGATGAGCGCGCAAATCAGCCCGTATTCGATCGCAGTAGCCCCGCGCTGGTCGGCGCCGAGCATGCGCAACATCTTTCGGATAGCGATCACGCCACCCTCCTCTGGTCCACGTCCACGCGGCGGGTGTACGGCGAGCGCGGTTAACAACTCCTACCCGGGAAAGAGTTAACGGCGCTTCAGCTTTGTTGCGGGGGCCCAGCAGGCGAAATGAAGCACTTCGAAGATTTCGATGGTCCGTCCCTTGCGCCCCGCGTCTTGGAAATGCGTCTTGGCGGCCGAATGAGCAGCCCTGGTCATCGGCTCACGCGAGCGGTCCGAAAGTATGTTTGTCACTCCCATCCGCCGCAGGTCGGCGATAAGACGATCGAACGA
>DASUIC010000097.1:0-7644 GCA_036273215.1 Sphingomicrobium sp. | reverse complement strand
GCGCTCTGCGGGTCGTAGCTCGAGACCTTGCTTAAAGGATCGAGAGTCGCGCCGACGAAGCGCGTGTCGAGCGTGCCGGTGGTCAGCTCCTCGGTTCCGAACAGCTCCTTCTGGAACGCGCCATATTCGATGCGCAGGTTCGACTTGAGGACGTATGGCACCGATAGACCGGTGTAGGCCGCGAGCTGCTGCGCGACCCGCTGCCGCTCGGCCGGGGCGAGCGCGTCTCCGGCCATCAGCGCGCGCGCGTAATCGCCCGTCGCGAAATTCTGCACCTGCGCCAGCCACGCCTGGAGGTCGGTGGGCGCGCCGGGCACCTTGTGGAAATACCAGGCCGTCGCGGCATAGGTCGGAAGCGCGACGATATAGGGCATGTCGATGCCCGGATTGAGCTGCGGGTCGTCGGGCATGAAGTCCCAGTTCAGGATGTCCGACAGCAGCATCACGCCGTTGAGGTCGATGTCGGCGTTCTGGAGCGCGAGGCTAAGGCCCGCCGCGCGCATCGTCCCGTAGCTCTCGCCGAACAGATATTTGGGCGAGTTCCAGCGGTCGTACTTGGTCAGGAACTGGGTGATGAACTTGGTGAAGGCGTCGATGTCCTGGTCGACCCCGTAGAAGGCCTTTTCCTTGTCCTTGCCGGCAATGCGGCTGAAGCCCGTGCCGGGCGCATCGATGAACACGAGGTCGCTGGCGTCGAGCAGGCTCTCGTCATTGTTGACGGTCGAATAAGGCGCCGGGTGGGTGTGGCCCGGCGCATCGGCAGTCGTGACCCGCACCGGCCCGAACGCGCCCACGTGCAGCCAGATGCTCGACGAACCCGGGCCGCCGTTGAACAGGAAGGTGATCGGCCGCCCCGCGGCAGGCGCGCCCTGCTTGAAATAAGCGACATAATACATCGACGCTTCGGGCTTGGGCGTGTTCTTGTCCTTGTCCGATTTGTCCGTGTCCGCGTCGAGCGCGTCGGTGTCCGACCAGTCCTTAGAGTGGACGACCAGAGTTCCCGCCACCGCGTCATAAGCGATCGGCACTCCGCCGACGGTGACGCTGCCCGTCGAATGCACCTCGCTCGGATGGAAATAAACGTCGCGTTCGTGCTTGGAGTCGGTCTTCGCCTTTTCGGTCGAAGGCTCCGCCGCTGGCTTCGGCGCATGCCGCGCGTGCGTACGCGCGTGGGAAACAGGCGCCGCGACAGCAGCGGAACCGGCGAGCAGCAATGCGGCGAGAAAGAGCTTCATCGCACGGCTGTTGCAGCGGCCGATTGCCAGGGCAACCCCCATTGCAAATCCCCGCGAAGCGGGAATCAGATTTTCACACGAAGGCACGAAGAACAAAGGAAGCCACGAAGAGACGGCCGCGACACCTTCGTCGTCTTCTTTCTTCCTTCGTGTCTTCGTGTGAACAATATCCGTTGGCGGCCGCGCCTCCGGTGCCCGGAAGGTCAGGACGACAGGACCAGCACCGGCCACTCGCCGGAACCGCGGTTGGTCACGCGAAGGCCGTGCTCAGCGTGCGCATGCACAACCGAATCCGCCTGGCTGTCGAGCAAACCTGCGAGCAGCACGGTGCCGCCCGGCGCGAGGACCGTCGCGAAATCTCCCGCAAGTTGGATCAGCGGCCCTGCCAGAATGTTGGCCACGATCAGGTCGAATGGCGCTCGCGCGGCGAGCAGGGGCGAGTCCATGCCGTCCGCCTCGGCCAGCAGAAGCTCGCTGGCGCCGTGTCCCGGCTTCACTCCGTTGATGGCGGCATTGTCGCGCGCGACGGTAATTGCCTGCGGGTCGATGTCGGTGGCGATGCACTTTGCTTCTGGCCACAGCGCGAGCGCGGCGAAGGCGAGCAGGCCCGTGCCGGTGCCGATATCGGCGATGTTCGTGAAGCGCGCACCCTCGCGCTCGAGCCGGTCGAGCGCTTCGAGGCAGCCGCTGGTGGTCGCGTGCTGTCCCGTTCCAAACGCGAGACTCGCGTCGATCTCGAACGGAACCGTGCCCGGCGGAACGCTGCGGACCATCGGCGTGTGGATATAGAAGCGGCCGGCGCGGATCGGTCGCAGGCCGGACTGGCTCATCGCCACCCAATCGGCTTCGCCGAGCTGCTCCACATACGGCTCGCCGATCCCGAGGGCGGCGATCAGCGCCAGCTCCTCCTCGCCAGGCGCATGCTCGAGATAAGCGTGGATCAGCCAGTGCTCGGGCTGCGCGGGATCCGGTTCGTCGGCGACGAGCACGGCGTCCGGCAGAAGCTCTTCACCATAAGCAACCGCCTCCCCTTGCGCACGGGTGCAGGGCAGGGTGACTCGGAAGCTCAAACTCTCGCTCCTCTCCACGAGCGCAGCTCGTGGGGAGGGGGACCGCTCGACGAAGTCGAGTGGTGGAGGGGTCGGCGCCAAACCCCTCCACCATCGAATCTTCGTTCGATGGTCCCCCTCCCCATCGCTGCGCGACGGAGCGGAGCGGCGGCGCTCACTTCCCCTTTTCCTTCGCCAGCCGCTCGTCGAGCGCTTTGGTCAGGCCTGCTGCATAATCGCGGCAGGCGTTCGGGTCATCGAGCTCCTCGCCTAAGGACAGCCGCTCTATCATGCGGCTCGCCGACGGGTGCGGGGTCAGCAGGATGTCGCAGGGCAAAGCCGCGACCTTTGCGATGCTGGCGCGAAAGGCCGCGACCCAGGCGGGGTGGTCGCTGAAGCGGTAGGTCGGGCTGCTCACCGCGCTCAGGCTGTCGGCATAGACGATCTGCCGGCACACCCCGTTTTGGCAGCTGCCCCAATGCCAGCTGATCGCGCCCGCCGTGTGGCCCGGAGTCGCCGCGGCGATCAGCACATTGTTGCCGAGCCTGACCTGCTCGCCGTCGCGCAAGATGTGGTCGACCCGCGAGGGCGGAAACGACTTCAGCACACCGAACTGCGGATCGTCCCTCGACGGGTGACCGCTCCTCAGCACCTCGGCGGCAGCGGGTGACGCATAGAGCTGCGCACCGGTCATGCGCTGGAGCTTCGCGAGTCCCCCGACGTAATCGTAATGCTCATGGCTGTTGAGGAGGACTTTGACGTCGCTCGGCTGGAAACCGAGCTTGCGGATATTGTCGGCAATGAGGTCCGCGTCCGCGTCGGTCCCGCCGTCGATCAGTATGTCGCCGGCGGGATCGGTGATCAGGATCGAGGAGATGCCGCAGGTGCCGACGAGATAGGTATTGCCGAAGATTCGGACCGGCGGCGCGGGCTTTTCGTAATCGTCCCACGGTTTGCACGCGGCGGCGAATTCCGGGCCCGCGATTTCGATCGGCGCGCGGGGCTGCTCGATCAGCTTGGGCCGGCCGAGCGGGACGACGATCTGCTGCGCGGCGAGCGCGAGGAAAAGGCTAGCGAACGTAACTTGCCCCGTTCACGTCGACGATGCTTCCGGTGGCCGAGGCTGGAGCGTCGACCGAGAGCCAGCGGATGACCTCCGCGACCTCGTCAGTCGAAGCGACCCGCCCGAGGGGGATGTCAGCGACGATCTGCGCTCCCCCCCGGCCCTGAAGATATTCGTCGGTCATCTCCGAGACGGTGAAGCCTGGAGCCACCGCAAAGCAGAGGACGCCCTCGGCTGCGTAACCGCGCGCGATCGTGCGCGTCATCGACACCAGCGCGCCCTTGGACGCGGCATAATGCCAGTGCTTGGGCGAATCGCCACGAAAGGCGGCACGGCTCGTGATGTTGACGATCCGGCCCCCGCCGCCGCGGTCGAGAAAATGGCTGACGGCGAGCCGCGAGAGGTCGGCCGCCGCCTGAAGATTGATCGTCAGCGTGCGGTGCCACGCCGCGTGCCATTCCTCATCGGACGCATTGTCGGCGACGCCTTCGTAGATTCCGGCATTGTTGACGAGGACGTCGATTCGGTCGTCGAGCTCGGCGAGCGCGGTGTCCCAGATGTTGCGCGGAGCGGCCGGGTCCATGAGGTCGCCTGCGATCAGCTGATCGCTGCCCCTGGTCGAATGGCCGACGACCTTGTGGCCGGCCTTCTTCAAGAGCGCATAAGCGGCCGCGCCAATGCCGCGGCTCGCGCCGGTGATGAGGATGTTCATGGGGGGCCACTACCCAAGTCGTCACTCCCGCGAAAGCGGGAGTCCATCGTTGGCGCTTGGATTCCCGCTTTCGCGAGAATGACGAATACCGCGCTTAGGCCGCGATTCCGTTCACGAAATCCTTCGCGGTGGCCTTGAACCCGGCGATCTGCTCGGAGAAGCGGCCGAAGCCCTGCTCGACCTGGTCGATGTCCTTGGCGACGTTCTCGGTGTCGCTGCGGATCGCGGCGATGGTCGAGCTCATCGAGTCGGCGGCGAGCGCCGTCTCGTCGACCGCGGCGGTGATCATCGTCACGGTCTGCGCCTGGAGTTCCATCGCCTCACGGATTCGGTCGGCCGAGCTCTGCACTTCCTCGACGGTGCCCTGGATCGACGCGTTGGATTCGACCGTCTGGCGGGTGGCCTGCTGGATGGCCGTGATCTTGGCGGTGATGTCATCGGTGGCCCGGGCGGTTTGCGAAGCGAGGCTCTTCACTTCCTGAGCGACGACCGCGAAGCCGCGGCCGGCGTCACCAGCGCGCGCCGCCTCGATCGTCGCGTTGAGCGCGAGTAGGTTGGTCTGGCCCGCGATGTCGCGGATCAGGCTGAGAATCGATTCGATCGCTTCGACGTGCGCCGAGAGCGCCTGGCTGACCTTCACCGCCTGCTCGGCCTGGCTTCCTGCCCGCGTCGCCACGTCTGCCGCGACCTCTACCTCCGAACGCGCGTCCTCGATCGCGCGGATCAGCCCCGCGGCGGTCTGCGCGGCTTCGCGCATGGCGACAGCGGATTGCTCGGCGGCGGCGGCGACTTCGCTGGTCTTGCCCAGCATCCCGCGCGCCGAAGCGGCGGTCGAGCGGGTGCGCTCGGTCAGTGACTTCGACTGCTCGGTGCTCGCCCGCACCAGGTCGGACACTCGGCGTTCGAACTGCTCGCTTTCGTTGCCCCGCAGCTCGGCCGCCTCAATCGCCTCGAGAAGCGCGACCTGGGCTAGGATGATGTCGGTCTCGAAGACGTTCATGCGCATGAATGCGCTGACGCATTCCTTGAGCTTGTCCGGCTCGCCGGCGAAGCGCTCGACCATGCGCGCGGTGATCCCGCTCGCAGCTTGCATCCGGGCCGCCATGTAAACAGGGACCGACGTCTTCTCCTGATAGATCCTGCGGCCGTAGTCGGCGATTCCCTGGATCCAGGCGGAATCGACCTTGCTGGAATAGACGGCGGCGTATCGTTCGGCGCGCTCCTGACCGAAATGGTCGACGACTTCGGCGGCGATCAGGTCGGTGGCATTCTCGCGCAGCAGCGCGATGTCGCGCTCGAGCGACCCGCCGGCATTATAGGCCGCGAGCCGGGCTTTCACCTGCTCGTCCGTCAGCCGCTGAAGCTGCCCAGTCTCGCCACTCATCAGTCCGCTCTCCGTCATTGATCGTGCACGGCCTCGGCCGTTCGCAGACGCTCTTGCCCCCGCAATGGTTAAGACCGGGTTAGGGAGGATCGGTGCGCGACCGCGAAACTTGCCTCATTCGGGGGGCCGCCCTAAGCGGTCGGGCGTCTTAGCTGCTCCGCAAGCTCGTCATAAAAGGACGCCGAATGGCCGCCACTCAATCACGCCCGCTCTCCCCCCATCTCGGTATCTGGCGATGGGGTCCGAACATGGCGGTGTCGATCATCCACCGCGCGACCGGGGTCGCATTGTCGATCGCCGGTCTCGCGCTCCTCACCTGGTGGCTGTTCGCTCTCGCACATGGCGCGGATGCGTTCACTCGATTCACCAAGGCTGCCACGCACCCGGTCGGCGCCATCATCCTGATCGGCCTGACGTGGTGCTTCTTTCAGCACCTGCTCTCCGGAATCCGGCAACTCGTCGAGGACACTGGCTCGGCGTTGGAAATTCGCACCAACAGCCGCTTTGCAGTCTTGACCGTGATCGGCGGAGTGCTGCTCACCGCGGCGATGTGGATCTATCTGCTGGCGGTCCGGCCATGAGCCTCGGCAAGAGCTCCACCCCGATCGGCAAGGCGCGCGGCACGGGCTCGGCTCAGTCGGGCGTGCACGTTTGGCTGTCCGACCGCGTGACCAGCATCGCGCTGGTGCTGCTCGGCATTTGGCTGATCGCCTCCTTGCTGTTTTTGCCCAAGCTCGAT
Organism: Sphingomicrobium sp.; assembly: GCA_036273215.1. Classification (GTDB taxonomy): domain Bacteria; phylum Pseudomonadota; class Alphaproteobacteria; order Sphingomonadales; family Sphingomonadaceae; genus Sphingomicrobium. The sequence continues at coordinate 1,462 of DASUIC010000097.1, read as the reverse complement.
CAGCGGACGCTGATTGAATGGCTCGCAAGCCCGAGCGGCGCAGTGCCGATGGCGCTTCTGATCGTCGTCGGGTTCAAGCATGCGCTCGACGGGATGAAGGTGGTCGTCGACGATTATGTCCATGAGCCCGGCAACAATTTCGTGGTCAACCTGATCCTGCTGTTCCTGGCGGTCGGCGCCGGAGCGCTCGCTCTGTTCGAGCTTGCCAGCATCGCCTTCGGAGGAGCGGCGTGAGCGCCTACAAGATGGTCGATCATACCTACGACGTGGTCGTCGTCGGAGCCGGCGGCTCGGGACTTCGCGCCACGATGGGCGCCGCCGAGCACGGCCTGAAGACGGCCTGCATCACCAAGGTCTTTCCAACCCGCAGCCATACGGTCGCGGCGCAGGGCGGGATCGCCGCGAGCCTCGGCAACATGGGCCCCGACCATTGGCAGTGGCACATGTACGATACGGTCAAGGGTTCCGACTGGCTCGGCGACCAGGACGCGATCGAATATCTCTGCCGCGAAGCGCCCGCCGCCGTCATCGAGCTCGAGCATATGGGCCTGCCGTTCAGCCGCACCGACGACGGGCGCATCTATCAGCGCGCGTTCGGCGGAATGACGCAGGACTTCGGAAACGGACCGCCCGCCCAGCGCACCTGCGCCGCCGCCGACCGCACCGGTCACGCGATGCTTCACACGCTCTATTCGCAGAGCCTCAAGCACGACGCCGACTTCTTCGTCGAATATTTCGCGATCGACCTCATCATGCAGGACGGCGTGTGCCGCGGTGTGGTCGCGTTGTGCCTCGACGACGGGTCGATCCACCGGTTTCGGACGCAGGCCGTGGTCCTCGCGACTGGCGGCTATGGACGCATTTATTTCACGGCGACCAGCGCCCACACCTGCACCGGTGACGGCAATGCCATGGTGCTCCGCGCCGGCCTTCCGCTCCAGGACATGGAGTTCGTCCAGTTCCACCCGACCGGCATTTACGGCGTCGGCGTCCTGATCACCGAGGGCGCCCGGGGCGAGGGCGGGTATCTCACCAATTCCGAGGGCGAGCGATTCATGGAGCGGTACGCGCCCCACGCCAAGGACCTCGCCAGCCGCGACGTCGTCTCACGTTCCGAAGCAATGGAGATCCGCGAAGGCCGGGGCGTCGGCGAGCACAAGGATCACATCTGGCTGCACCTCGATCACATCGACCCGAAGATCCTCCATGAGCGGCTGCCGGGGATCACCGAGACGGCGAAGACCTTCGCGGGCGTCGATCTTACGCGCGAGCCGATCCCAGTCGCCCCGACGGTACATTATTCGATGGGCGGGATCCCGACGAACTATCATGGCGAGGTGGTCACGCTGAAGGACGGCAACCCGGACGCGGTGGTGCCGGGCCTGTTCGCGGTCGGCGAAGCGGCCTGCGTCAGCGTCCATGGCGCCAACCGCCTCGGCTCCAACAGCCTGATCGACCTCGT